>DYEI01000124.1 GCA_020725765.1 Anaerolinea sp.
GCGTAAGGCCCGGTCGCCGGCAGAGCGTCCCCGGCAGGCCGCCTGACCGCGAATCTGCTGACTGATCTTGGATGCCCCCCATTATACACCCTCCTTGACAAGACGGCCACCATTCCCGATAATGGCCCAAGCGTAGGATGCACTGGACAAGGAGACGACAGGCGAGGAGGCGGTCGATGACAGCGATCAGGTTTGGCACCGATGGGTGGCGCGCCGGGATCGCCGAGGAGTACACCTTTGACAACGTGCGCCGCATCACGCAGGGGGTCGCCGAGTACCTGCAGGCCCATGGGGAGGCGGGGCGTGGGATGATCGTAGGCTTCGATACCCGCTTCCGCTCCGATGACTTTGCGGCAGCCGTCTGCGAGGTGCTCGCCGGCAACGGCATCAAGGCCCATCTCTGTAACGCCCCGACGCCTACTCCTGTGAGCTCCTACGCGATCCTCGACCGCCGGACGGCCGGCGGCATCAACATCACCGCCAGTCACAACCCATACACCGACAACGGCTACAAGCTCCGTTCCGAGTATGGCGGCGCAGCTGACCCTGCGGTCCTCAAGGAAGTTGAGGAGCGTATCGGCACCGTCCGTGAGGTCAAGACGATGCCCCTGCACGAGGCGAAGCGGGCCGGGCTCCTGGAAGAGTTCGACCCGGCGCCGGCCTACATCGCCCACATCTCCGGGCTGGTCGACCTCGCCCGCCTGCGGGATGCCGGGCTGAACGTCGCGCTCGACCCGATGTGGGGCGTGGGGGTAGGCTGGTTCCAGCGCCTGATCGGAGGCGGGCGGACGCGTCTGACCACCGTGCACGACGGGCGCAACCCGCTCTTTCCGGACATGGAGCGCCCCGAGCCCATCGCCGAGAACCTGCAGACTCTGATGCGGACCGTGCGCGAGCTGGGCGCGGACGTTGGCATTGCCAATGACGGCGATGCCGATCGCGTGGGCGTGGTGGATGAGCAGGGCCGCTTTGTCAACCAGCTGGAGGTCTATGCCCTCCTCGCCCTGTATCTGCTGGAGGTCCGCGGCTGGCGGGGGCCGCTCGTCAAGACGGTCACGACAACCATGATGGCGAAAAAGCTGGCCGAGCGCTACGGCCTGCAGGTGTACGAGACCGGCGTCGGCTTCAAGTATGTCGCCCCCAAGATGATCGAGGTCGACGCCATCATGGGCGGCGAGGAATCGGGCGGCTTTGCCTTCCGTGGGCATCTCCCCGAGCGCGACGGCATCCTCGCCGGGCTCTTTATCCTCGACCTGATGGTTCAGAAGGGGATGTCGCCCTCGCAGCTCCTGCAGTATCTCTTCGACCTGGTTGGCCCGCACTACTATGACCGGGTCGACACCCGGCTCGAGCCCTCCGAGAAGGCGACCATCATGGAGCGCGTGCGGGCCGCGCGCCCGAAGCAGATCGCCGGCCTCGAGGTCACGGATATCGACACGTCGGACGGATTCCGTTACGTGCTTGGCGATCAGGGGTGGCTGCTCATCCGCTTCAGCGGGACGGAGCCGGTGCTGCGCGTCTATACCGAGACCACGCGTGCTGACAAGGTCCGCGACATCCTCGCAGCGGGGCTGGAGCTTGCCGGCGTTGCGAGCGAGGCGGTGCGGGGATAGCGCACCTGCAACTCCCCATAGGCGAGACGCTGTTCAGTTTTGGGGCATCTCGCACTCTGCCAGCCGTCA
>DYEI01000125.1 GCA_020725765.1 Anaerolinea sp.
GAGGGGCCGGGGGTGGGGGTATTGCAGCACGAGCCGCGCCACACGACTGTTGACGGGCAACGGATGCAATAGTGAGGGGCGAGGACCTCAAAAGGCCAAACTCCACCCCCCGCAAGGGCCGAGGGACGGGGGCTAAAGCAGCCTTGCCGCCCCTGAATCCCTCTACGGCACGGGCGCCGCAGCGCCCGGCCCGGCGAGGGAGCTAAGGAGGGGCATCCGGGGCGCAGCATCGCGGAAGGTCATCTCGGCGAGCTGTGGACGGCACCGGCTGCTGCGCTCCCAAAGGCCAGACTCGAGGCCGCCCGATTCGGAGGTCAGGCCATACTGTCCAGTCCAGAGGCCGACTCGGGTTGACAGTACGCCCCACGCCGATATACTGGCGCTATGGTTGGCCAGCATCCCCGGCATCCCTCAGGCGGAGGTTTGTGAGAGCAGTGAGGACGGGGCAGGCACCGGGCGGCAGGCGGCAGCGATGCACTCCGGCCAACCGACAAGTCAGCAGACTCCCCACACTGATCCTTCTGGTGCTGCTGCCGCTCGCCGTGCGCGCCGGACCCATGCCGATGGGCGAGCCCCGGGCGCATGCGGAGCGGGCCGTGCATCACCCGCGCTGCCTGCAGCACGCACTTTGCACAGCCTGGCTCTGGGGAATGCGAGAGCGCTCCGGTGTGGCTTGGGCAGCGGAACCTGTCGGCTGGCAAGGTGCCTTCTGGCCGGGCTCTGTGCTGGGATGGCTGCAGCTCCCCGTGGCGGAGCAGGTTCCGATGGCCGTTGGCGCTGGCACCGGTCTCCTGCTGGGGGCAGCCGTTGTTTCCTCCCGGCAGCGTCGGCGGCGCCTCTCTCCCTACAGCCTTCTTGAGGCGGCGCCCGTCGGCATTGCGGTGGTCAGCGGCCATGACAATCGCCTGCAGTTCGCCAACCCAGCCTTCCGCTGCGCCCTCGGCCGGCCCGCCGAACGCCTGACCGGGCGCGGGCTGCGCGATGTCCTCCCTCCGGACCTTGCCGGGCGGGCGGAGGCGTGTATCGAGCAGGTCTACCGCACAGGCGGGCCGATCCACACGCCCGAGCTCGCCCTTCCTGGCTCTCAGGATGGCGGGGCCGGCTACTGGGACCTGGAGTGTGTCCCCATCGCCGGCCCGATGGGCCAGGCTGAGGCTGTGATGCTGCTGCTGGTCACCCCGGTCACCGAGAAGGTGCGTGCCCGGCAGGAGGTCGAGGCAGCGGGGCGGCGGGCGGAGGAGGAGGCGGCGCGCCTCCAGAGCGTGTTGACCGCGATCTCGGACCCGGTCTGGCTCTTCGACACCAGTGGGCGGCCGGTCTTTGCCAACGAGGCTGCCTGGGACTTTCTCGATCTCCCTCCCGGGGCCGATCTGGACACCCTCGCCGAGGCCATGGCCCGCGTCGAGACCTTCTGGGCCGACGGCACGCGGACCACGCCGGAGGACTGTCCGAGCGCCCGGGCTCTGCGGGGCGAAAAGCTGGTCGGTGTCGAGGTGCTCTACCGGCTCGTGAGTGGCCGGCTCCGCTGGGGGCGCATCTCGGCGGCGCCCCTCGTTGGCCCTGAGGGCCGCATCAGCGGGGCGGTGCTGATCGGCGGCGACATCACCGCCCAGAAGGACGCCCAGGCCGAGCGGGAGCGGCTGCTCGCCGAGGTCCAGGCCGCGCACCAGAAGGTGCAGGCCATCATCGACCGGCTGCCCGACGGCGTGATCGTGCTCGACGAGCAGTTCCGCGTCGTGCTGGCCAACGGTGCAGCGGAGCACTGCCTGGGAGCGGACCTCGAAGGCATGTCACTGGAAGAGGTGAGGCAGCGGTACAGGATCGTCACGCCAGCGGGCGAGCCGATCCCCCCCGAGCAATGGCCTGTAGAGCGCTGGCGGCGCGGCGAGGCCGTCGGTGGACAGGAGATGCAGGCCCTCCTCCCCGATGGGCGACATGTGGACCTGCTGGTCAGCGCGGGACCTCTGCCAGGGGCGGAGGGACGCCCGGCGGGCACGGTGGTCACCTTGACCGACATCACGGCGCTGCGCGAGGCCGAGGCAGAGCGCGAGCGTCTGATGCAGGAGATCGAAGGCGCCCGCCAGAACCTGCAGACGATCCTGGACCGCCTGCCCGATGGCGTGCTCGTCCTCGATACGGAGCAGCGCGTGACCCTGCACAACGAGACCATCCGCCGCTACCTCGGCCATGACGTTGTCGGGAGGACCCTGCCCGAGCTCAGGCGTGAGTTTTCGTTTGCCCGTCGCCCGGGCGAGCCATTCCCGCCGGGTGAGGAGCCCCTCACGCGGGCCCTGCGCGGCGAGCCGGTCACCGGCGTCGAAGCCTGCCTGGAGCTGCCCGGGGCACGCCATGTCGATGTCCTCGAGAGCACCGCCCTGCTCCGAGGGCCCGACGACCGCATGACGGGCGCGGTGGTGACCCTGACAGACATCACCGCCCTCACGCAGGCGCGGGCAGAGCGTGAGCAGCTCATGCGCGAGCTGCAGGCTGCCGAGCAAAACCTGCGGACCATCCTCGCCCGCCTGCCCGATGCCGTTGTCGTCTTTGACGAGCATCTGCGTGTGTCGCTGACGAATGACGTCGTCTGTCGATTCCTCGGCTATGACCTCGTGGGCATGTCCTTCGAGGACCTCGACCGGACGTTCCAGGTGTTGACTCCGGAGGGATGGCCGCTGCCGGCTGAGGCACGGCCCTCTCGCCGGGCGCCCGCCGGAGAGTCCATCGTTGGCATGGAGGTCATGGTTGTCGTGCCGGATGGGAGGCGGACCAACCTGCTCCTGAGCTTTGCTCCGCTGCAGGATGCCCAGGGCCGGTTCGCTGGCGCGGTGCTGACGGCGACCGATGTCACGGCCCTGCGGCACGCCCAGCAGGAGCGCGAGCGGCTCCTCGCCCAGGTGCAGGCCGCGCGTGAGAACCTCCGCAGCATTCTCGATCAGCTCCCCGATGGCGTCCTGGCCTTCGATGCCGGCCTCCATGTGACGCTCAGCAATGAGGCCATCCGGCGCTATGCCGGTCGTGAGGTCACGGGTATGCGCGCAGAGGAGGTGTGGCGTGCCCTGCATCCGCTCCTCCCTGGCGGTCAGCCCCTTGCCCCTGAGGGGGCGCCCGAGCAGCGTGCCCTCCGCGCCGAGGCTGTCACCGGCATGGACGTGAGTCTGCAGATGCCGGATGGCAGGCGGATCGACTGCCTGGTCAGCGCCGCACCCCTGTACGGCCCAGAGGGCAAGGTGCGCGAGGTCGCGATGGTCTTTACCGAGGTCACGCCCCTCAAGGAGCTGGACCGGGCCAAAGACGAGTTCATCTCCGTGGCGGCGCACGAGCTGCGCACTCCGCTGACCAGCCTCAAGGGCCATGCCCAGATGCTCCTGCGGCGGGCCATGCAGGCGCGCTGGCACAGCGACGACCAGAAGAGCCTCAAGACGATCGACGACCAGGTGGACCGGCTCAACGACCTCATCAGTCGGCTCCTCGATGTCAGCCGGATCCGGCTCGGCAGGCTCCAGATTCATCCCACGCCCACCGACATCGTCGCCCTTGCCAGAGGGGTGGTGGAGGATATGCAGGTGACTACCCAGGTGCATCACCTCGTCCTCGAAACTGAGCGCCCCGGGATCATCGGCAACTGGGATCCAGCGGCCATACGCCAGGTTCTGACCAACCTGATCGACAACGCCATCAAGTATACCCCGGGCGGACCCGTCGAGGTCCGCATCCGCCCACAGGACGATGAGGTCGTGGTGAGCGTGACCGATCATGGGCCGGGAATCCCCCCGGAGCGCCGGGCCCAGCTCTTCGAGGCCTTCACTGCGGGGCCCCGGGAAGCGCGCCGGGCTGGTGGCCTCGGACTCGGGCTGTACATCTCACGGGGGATCGTCCAGGCCCATGGCGGGCGCATCTGGTTGGAGAGCGAGCCAGGGGTTGGCAGTACCTTCTACTTCAGTCTGCCGCTGACCCCGGAGCAGCGCCCTTGAGGCGCGGGCACCACGCTTCCGCGGAGCCGCTCCGGGTCCCGCCCCGTGCAGGCGCTGGGGGGACGTGAGCTGGAGGGCATCCCATTTCCCCTTGCCCTCTTCAGGGGCGGACAGGCTGCTTCAGCCGCCGTCCCTCGGCCTTTGCTGGAGGGTACCCCATCCCCCCGTGCCCCCTTCCCCGCCGCCGAGGCGGCGGGGGAGGGGGCGTCTTGTCTATGGAGGGGCTCGACTTTGCCCTTTCGGAGCGCAACTCGCGGTACCGTCCGGAACTCGCCGACATGACCTCCGGCCATGCCGCGTGCGAGATGCCCCTCCCCCTC
>DYEI01000011.1 GCA_020725765.1 Anaerolinea sp.
GGGGAGGGGTCAGGGGTGGGGGCGGCTCCGCGAGATGGAGCGCAGGCCACGGGCGCCTACGCTGCCCCCAGGCCACTTGTGGGTAATGGACAGCGCGGCGCGGGGGCGGGGCTAGGGGCTTAACCCCGCTGTGCCCAGCGGGCAAAGCGGGGAATGCCCCAGGGGTGGGGGGCCTTCGATGGGCCATGCTCTCGCCCTACGGGCGAAGAAGGCTGTCCGCCCCTGGAGGGGTTCCGGGATGGGAGCCGGCTGCCCGGCCACCCCTTAGCTCGGGGCTACGACTTTGCCGCGCCCCTGGTATATCTGCAGGTAGGCGTTGCCCGAGCGGATGTAGACGCGCGGGCGCTCGAGCTTTCCGGCTGCAGTCATCACGCCGGTCACGACCGCGGGCTGATCCGGGTACGCCGCGATCAGCTCGCTCACGTCCTCTTCGACGAGCTGCTGCGTGGAGCTGAGCGTGGTGCGGACCCACACGCTCAGGCCGCTGTAGAGGGCAGCCGTGCCGGCGTTCACCTCGCCCTCGGCGAGGAGGCCGCGGTGGTACCAGTGACGGAGCCTGCGGCCTGCCTGCACGTCGACGCGCTCGGCGATGAGGGTGTTGCCCGTCAGGACGCCGGTGACGCGCAGGGTGTTGCCACTCTTGGGCGGCCGGCCGCTCAGCAGCGGGCTGATAAGGACCTCGCGGTTCCGCTCGGGCTGCGACAGAAGCCAGCCCAAGAGGTTGCTCGCAAGGCTCTTTGCTGGCCGTTGGAGCATGATGACCTCCTCCGGCGGGCCCTCAACCACAAGGCTTTCCCCCTCGGACGTGCGAAGATTTGCACGGAAGAAAGGCGGTCCAGACAGCTCTTCCCAGCTTTCCGCCACGCCGCTCACCTCAGCCAAGTCCTCCTCGGCGATGCCAAGGAGGGGGAAATAGCGGGCCTCGAGGGGATCGACTGCTCTCTGGGCGGTGGGCGTGGCCGAGGGCTCCGGCGTGGACGTGTTGGTCGGCGTGGTCGAAGGCTCCGGCGTGGCGGTGAACGTCGGCGTAGCCGAGGGTTCGGGCGTGGCCGTAGTGGTCGGCGTAGCCGACGGCTCGGGGGTTGGTGTCGCGCTGTGGGTGGGCGTGGCCGTCGGTGGCTGGGAGGCCGTCGTCTCTGTCGTCGGTGTCACAGACGGCGTGTCGGTCGGTGACGCCGTGGCGCTGGCGGTCTGCGTCGGCGTGGGTGTGGGCGTGGCTGTCCTCGTGGCGGTGGGGGGCGTCGTGCCTGTGGGCGTGAGCGAGGGCATTGCCGTAGGCGTTGCGGTCAATGTGCAGGTCGCCGTCGGCTCGGGGCGCTTCTCCCACCATACGCGCACCCGCGCCTGCCCGGTGTGCTCATAGTACTCCACGCGCAGGGTATGCTCACCGCCGAGAGGGCAATCGGCCATATAGTGGGCGCCCGGGGAGTCGTGCCACTCACCGATGAGGAGCAGCGTGTCGTCGATCCACAGGCGGACTCCGTCATCGACCTCAGCATGGAAGCGGTAGATTCCCTCGGCGAACGACACCCGGCGCGTCCAGCGCACTGAAAAGTCATCGGCTGGCAGGCCAAGCCCCGGTGCGCCAAGGCCCCAGTCGAAGCTCAACTCGGGGTTGTTGATGATGCGTACGGGCTGGTAAGCCATCTGCCGGTTGCTGTAGTACTCGGCGCGCCATCCCGGATAGCGGCTGCCAGCACTTGAACCAAGCGATTCCCAGCGGACCCGTGCTGTGGCGTCGCCCCGGCTCTCATAGTACTCGACGCGCAGTTCGTGTTCGCCCTGCTCGAGGTAGGCATCGATGCTGTAGGTGAGCCCCGCCGCATCG
The DNA here is from genome assembly GCA_020725765.1 of Anaerolinea sp. Lineage (GTDB taxonomy): Bacteria > Chloroflexota > Anaerolineae > SpSt-313 > SpSt-313 > SpSt-313. The sequence continues at coordinate 1,829 of DYEI01000011.1, forward strand.
TGCCACTCGTCCAGCACGAGCTGCCGGTCGATCCACATCCGCACGCCATCATCGGCAGTGACATAGAAGCGGTACCCGCCTGCACTGAGGGACCACCGCCCGGTCCAGCGCACGGAGAAGAGGTCGGCGGGAATGCCGGCGGCGGGCGAGCCGCCGTGCCACTGAAAGTCGATCTGCTCGTCCCACCGGCTGAGGACTGGCGAGCCGCTCAGCGTGGCGTTGCCAAAGTACTCGCCCCACCAGGCATCCTGCCGCTCGCCGGGACGTGGGGTGCTCGTGGGCGAGGGTTCTGCGGTCTCTGTGGGAGGCGCGGCGGTGCGGGTGGGCTCCTCGGGGGTGGCCGTGGGGCCCGGCTCGAAGGTCATAATCGGTGCAGGTGGCTGCCCGGCGATGTTCAGCGTCTGCGTGGCGGCGCGGCTATCGCCGGCGACGTGAGCGGCGACGAGCACCTGTGGCAACGCGCTCCAGCGCGCATCGGCGGGGAACACAAAGCTGACGACGAAGCGTCCCCGCTCGTCCGCGGCCGTTGTGGCGCACACCGCCTCGGGCGCAGGATTGGCCGGGTCACGCAGGGCTACGACGATCTGACTGCCTGCCGGCCAGGAGAATCCCTGCACGATGAGCACGGTGCCCGGGCCGGCTGTAGTGGGCACCACGCTGATGGAGCCGATCCCGCGCCTCAGCAGCCCCGCGGCACCGATGCCAATGAGCGAAACCCCGATCACAAGAGAGACCGAGATGACCACAGCTGCAGTCCGAGAGATACCCCTCATAGGTTGCCGTCCCTGGGGAGCCATACCCCAACTGGTGTGCGAAACGCCTCGCGCTCCTGGCAGGCGCGGGCTCCAGAGGTCCCCCATATTATAAGACGAATCCGCAAAACGTGGGTTCCAGCAGTTCAGCATTGGGGCATTTTGCACTCTGCCGGTCGTCATGAGCCGCTACCCCGCCTGCTTTCAAGGGCGGACAGCCTCCTTCGGTCGTAGGGCGAGGGCCTGGCCCATCGAGGGCCCCCACCCCTGGGGCATTCCCCGCTTTGCCCGCTGGGCAAAGCGGGGTTAAGCCCCCCGCCCCGCCCC
>DYEI01000012.1 GCA_020725765.1 Anaerolinea sp.
CCTACGACCGAAGAAGGCTGTCCGCCCCCGAACCCATCCCCCAGGCAGGCACGATGACACATGGGCGGTTTCGCGCGATGCTGCGCAGGCCACGGGCGCCTACGCTCCTCGCTGGGCCCTTCCTGGGTAATGTAATAGCGCGCGGGCGCCGCGGCGTCCGCGCGCGGGAGGGGCACAGGGGGAGCGGGCTCCAGGGCGGGCAGAGCTGCCAGCAGCCTGCCTCCGCTCCATGCGCTGAACGCGAGCCTGAACACCTGCAGGCGAAGACTCGCTTGCTCGAGCCCATGGAATGTGTTAGAATCAGCCAAACCGACGCGTTCGGCTGGCCCGGCGAAGTGGAGGCGCACGCAGATATGGACGGCACAGCTCAGATGTGGCAGCAGACGGGATGGCACCGATTGTCCGCTCCCGTCGGTCCGCCCGACGAGACGTCGGCGGCGCGGTGGGTGCAGGTGGAGTGGATCCTGTCCTCCAACCGGCGCGCCTTCCGACCAGCCTTTGACGTCTATGAGACCGACCGCCACATCGTCGTCAAGGTCGAGATCGCAGGCATGCGCGAGGAAGACTTTGACATCTCCCTGGACGGCCAGGTCCTCCACATCGGCGGAGTGCGAGGAGACTCCGGCGACAAGCTGGCCTACCAGCATATGGAGATCAACTATGGCGAGTTCCGCCTCGACATTCGTCTGCCTTTCGCCGTCGACCAGGCCAGCATCGAAGCCGTCTATGAGCGCGGTTTTCTATCGGTCCTTGTGCCTCGCCGACCAGAGCCAAGGCGAGTGCCCATCACGGGAGCCAACGACCACTAACTGATGAAGCCAGACGGAAAGCACGAAACCGGGAAGGGTTCCCCTTCTGTGCCGGAGATACTACCGGTCCTGCCGCTGAAGAACACCGTCATCTTCCCGATGACGCTCCAGCCGCTGATCGTCGGCCAGCCCCGCTCGATCCAGTTGGTCGACGAGGTTGTCGTCAGCGATCGCCTCGTCGCCCTTGTCGCCCTCAAGAACGAGGGCACCGAGGAGCCGATGCCCGACGACCTCTACAGCGTCGGGACGATGGCAGTCATCCACCGGCTCGCCAAGGCGCCTGACGGCACGACGCGGCTGATCATCCAGGGGCTGGAGCGCGTTCGTCTCATCGAGTACACGCAGACCGCCCCTTACATGAAGGCGCGAGTCGAAGCCGCTCCGGACGAGATCGAGGAGAGCCTCGAGGTCGAGGCGCTGAGCCGCAACGTCTCGGAGCTCTTCCGCCGGCTCGTGTCGCTCGTGTCGTACCTGCCCGAGGAGCTGGCCATGGCCGCCCTATCCACGGACGACCCACGCCAGCTCGTCTACATGGTCGCGACGGGCGTCCGCATGTCCCTCGCCGACGCGCAGGAGATACTCGAGCTTTCGAGCATCAAGGACAAGCTCAAGAAGCTGAGCGTCGTGCTGGCCAGGGAGGTCGAAGTCCTCGAGCTCGGGAAAAAGATCCAGGGCGAAGCTCAGGGCGAGATCGAGAAGGCCCAGCGGGAGTACCTGCTGCGAGAGCAGCTCAAGGCCATCCGCCGCGAGCTGGGCGAGGAGGATGAGCAGCAGGTCGAGATCCGCGAACTTCGGGACAAGATCGAGGCCGCCGGCATGCCCGAGGAGGCCAGGCAGGAGGCTCTGAAGGAGCTGGACCGCCTCTCCAAAATGCCGACGGCCGCCGCCGAGTACTCGGTCATCCGCACCTACCTCGGCTGGCTCACCGAGCTGCCCTGGCAGACGGCCACCGAGGACCGCCTCGACATCGCCGTCGCCCGGCAGGTCCTCGACGAGGACCACTACGACTTGGACAAGATCAAGAGCCGCATCCTGGAGTACCTGGCCGTCCGCAAGCTCAGGCAGGAGCGTGGTGCTTCGCCTGCTGCCGACGAAGAGAGCCGCGACTATATCCGCCGGGAGCGGGAGGGGGTCATCCTCTGCTTCATCGGCCCCCCGGGGACCGGCAAGACGTCGCTCGGCCAGTCGATCGCGCGCGCCCTCGGGCGCAAGTTCGTGCGGCAATCCCTCGGAGGCGTGCGGGACGAGGCGGAGATCCGGGGCTTCCGGCGCACCTATGTCGGCGCCCTTCCAGGCCGCATCATCCAGGCCATGCGTCGCGTCGGCACCAAGAACCCTGTGTTCATGCTCGACGAGATCGACAAGATCGGGCAGGACTTTCGGGGTGACCCTGCGGCTGCCCTGCTCGAGGTCCTGGACCCCGAGCAGAACCGCGAGTTCCGCGACCACTACCTCGACGTGCCGTTCGACCTGTCGCAGGTGATGTTCATCACCACCGGGAACGTCCTCGATACCATCCCCGCACCCCTGCGCGACCGCATGGAGATTCTGCAGCTCTCCGGCTACACGGAGCACGAAAAGCTGCACATCGCCCGGGGTTACCTCGTCCCTCGCCAGATACGGGAGAACAGCCTGCGAGAAGACGAGGTGTCCTTCACCGACGACGCCCTGCGCAGGATCATCCGTGACTATACGCGCGAGGCCGGCGTGCGTAGCCTGGAGCGGGAGATCGGCGCAGTCTGCCGCAAAGTCGCGGCACGCATCGCCGAGGGCAAGGAAGGACGGGCCGAGATCACGGCGGAGGTCGTCCCCGAGTACCTCGGGCCTCCGCGCTACTTCTACGAGGTCGCCGAGCGGACCGAGATACCCGGCGTCGCGACGGGCCTTTCCTGGACGCCTCAGGGCGGCGACATTCTCTTCGTCGAGGCCACCCGCATGCCGGGAGGCAAGGGCTTTACACTGACCGGCCAGCTTGGGGAGGTGATGCGAGAGTCGGCACAGGCGGCCCTCAGCTATGTGCGGGCCAACGCCGAGCAACTGGGAATCGCCCCGGACTTTTTCGAGCGCTATGACATCCACCTCCACGTCCCAGAGGGTGCCATTCCGAAGGACGGGCCTTCGGCCGGCCTGACCATGGCCACCGCCCTCGCCTCATTGCTCTCAGGACGCCCGGTCCGTGCCGATGTCGGCATGACCGGCGAGATCACCCTGCGCGGACAGGTGCTGCCCGTCGGAGGCATCAAGGAGAAGGTCCTGGCCGCAAGCCGCGCTGGCCTCACCACCGTGATCCTCCCTCGCCGCAACGAGAGGGACCTGGAGGAGGTACCTGCCGAGGTCAGAGAGAAGATCCGCTTTGTCCTCGTCGACCGGATCTCGCAGGCGTTTTCGGCAGCGCTCACCGATGGCCAGGATGGCGACCGGCCGTCTGCCGTGCCCGAGGAGAAGGACAAGAAGCACTCAAGGAAGCGAACCACCAAGACCAGACAGCCAGCCTGATTCTTGAACACCAGGGGCGCAGGGTGGCAGGGCTGAGAGATCGCGCGCCACTTGAGACTCTCACGCCCATTCAGTGGACCGTCGACCCTCCAGGCGCGGGCGGGGACCAGGCCCATTCCACCTCAGTGCGCCCTCGCTGGAGGAGCGAGTGACACACAAAAAGAAGAATATGCAATGGCGGCGGGTGGACCTTCATATCCACACCCCCGCCTCTGTTTGCTATCAGCAGCCGGAGGCCACATTCCTGGACATTCTCCTCCGGGCCGAGGCGCGTGGCCTCGACGTCATTGCCTTCACAGACCACAACACAGTAGCGGGCTACGCCGCGATGCGCCGCGAGATCGAGCAACTGCTCTTCCTCGAGCGCCTCGAGCGGCTACGCCCCGCCGAGAAAGAGCAGCTTGAGCAGTACCGGCGGCTCTCAGAGAAGCTGTTGGTGTTGCCAGGCTTCGAGTTCACCGCCGCGTTGGGCTTTCACATCCTCGGCATCTTCTCGGAGCGCACCTCCGTACGTGAGCTCGAGCACATCCTGCTCGACCTGCGCATACCGCCCGACAAGCTCGACCTTGGCTCCAGTGAGATCGGTGCGACCGTCGACGTCCTCCAGGCCTACCGCATCATCTCGGCGGCAGGCGGCCTCGCCATCGCAGCGCATGCCAACTCGACCCACGGCGTGGCCATGCAGGACTTTGACTTTGGCGGCCAGACCAAGATCTCCTATACCCAGGACCCACACCTTGCCGCCCTCGAGGTCACGGACCTCGAGAGCCGGCGCCGCCGATCCACGGCCACGTTCTTCAACGGCTCCAAGCCCGAGTATCCGCGCCGGATGCACTGCATACAGGGTTCGGATGCCCACCGCCTGACACGCGACCCGGACGATCCGACCAACCTCGGCGTTGGCGACCGCTGCACCGAGATGCTGCTCCCCGAGGTCAGCTTTGAGGCCATCAAGGCGACCCTGCTTGGCAACGACTTTGCCCGCACCCGTCCCTCCCGGCCCACGACCATGCCCTTCGATCACGTCCGCGCAGCCCGCGAGCAGGGCGCCAGCATCGTCCAATCGTTCCATGAGAGCATGGAGCGCAGGGGCGGGCGCATCGTGGCCATCCTCCGTGACATCGTTGCCTTCGCCAACACCAACGGGGGAACGGTGTACGTCGGCGTCAGCTCCAACCCCAGAGCACCAGCCATCGGCGTAAGCAACCCCGAGGAGGCCATCGCAGAGCTCAAGGCCGAGATCAGCAGGCGCATTACGCCGCCTATCGAGGTGACCATTGACGTCCTGCAGAGTGAGGGCAAGCCCGTTGTGCGCATCGTGGTGCCCCGGGGCGAGAACATGCCCTATGCCCTCGAGGGAAGCCGCATTTTTGTACGGCAAGAGTCTGAGACCAACCTCGCCCTCCGCGACGAGATCGTGCAGCTCGTGCGCCGCTCCCTCGAGGCTGTACCCGCTCCGGCGCCCTCGGCCGTCGCCGAGGCTGCGGGCCAGCCCTCACAGCCCGAACCGGCCAGTGCCACGCTGCCCACCCCAGCAGAGGAGGGCGTCGAGCCACCACGGACAGGCGTCGAGGTCGTCCACACCGAGGAGCGCAAGGGCGTCCTGTACCACACCATGCGAGACCTGCGGAACGGCAATCAGGTCCACAACGTGACCCGCGCCTCTGCTCGCCGCCTGTGGCAGTACGCGATCTCGCGGAGGGAGAAGCACGAGCCGCAGGAGTCGGAGATTGTCTGGTCGGGCAACCTTGGGCTGCTCCGGAAGTACCAGCAGGGGCGTCGAACCCGCTACGACCTCGTGCAGCGGATGGGCGATGGCACGCTCCGGGTGTACTATGGCGTGACCGACGAGGGCATCCACGGGCCCTGGAAGTCGGTCGTTGGCAGTGAGTAGGGCGCGAGGGCCGGCTGATCCCGGCGGAGCGAGCTCTGGAGGCGCTGCTGAGCCATGGGCATGAAACGTAGGGCTCGTGTGGCCGCCATACAGTGGGCGAATCGATCCTTTGCCAGCGTCGATGCGCTCAGAGCGTCTCTCGATGCGCCGCTCGCCGACGCCGTTTCGGCCGGGGCAGAGCTGGTGATCTTTCCGGCCGGCGTGTCCGAGGCGCTGGCCCGGGTGCTCGCCCTCGATACGTCGGCGCCCGGCGCCAGCGGAGCGCTCTCCGAGGCGCTGGACGCCCTATCAAGCTCGCTCGCAGCCAGCCGGCAGGTGATCGTCGGGCTCGGACCGGTGCTCGCGCCCGGCCACGAGGGGCCGGAGCGCGTGTCCTCGCTCTTTGGCCCTCGGGGCGAACTGCTTGGCCGGCAGGCTCAGACGCACCGGATGCCTGAGGAGCGTGCCGCCGGCCTCACCCGCGGACGGGACCTCGCCCCGATCGACACGCCAGTCGGCCTCGTCGGGCTGGTCAACGGTGCGGACATCCTGTACCCGGAGGTGAGTCGTATCCTGTGCCTGCAGGGTGCCGATATCCTCGTACACCAGGGGGCGCTCTCTCGCTATGATGAGGCGATCGCCCTCTCGCGGCTGTGGCGCGAGGTGCAGGCGAACCAGGTCTTTGGGATCGAGGCGCTCGCAGCAGGGCCCGGGCAACGCGGGCGGTCGGCGGTCCACGCGCCCCTCGAGATCACCCCCGGCCAGGATGGCTGGCTGGCGAGGGCCGAGGCCGATGGCGAGCCGGATGTCGTGCTCGCCGACCTCGACCCAGACGCCCTGACCAGGCTGCTTCAAACCTACCCCATCCACGCTCTGCGCAACGTGCGACAGTACACGCGCTACTTTCCCGCCGTCTATGAGGCGTCGGCGCCGGAAAGCAGGGGCAGCGATGTCGACGGCTGAGCGTCTCGCCACTGCACTGCTCCCCTGGCTCGCCTGGCGCTCCCGGCCCAGGCTGGTGCACGCCGCCCTCGAGCGTCTTCCCTGCAGGAGGGCCGCGACTCCGGTGTTGCCGCGCGTGCGCATCGCAGTCGTCCAGCTCGATATCACCCTCGTCTCAAGCGCCCGGGAGTTCGTCGAGCGCGTGCATTGCCGGGTGCTCGAGGCGGTGACGGCCGGCGCCAGCCTCGTGATCTTTCCCGAGTACACATCGCTGCCGCTGGCGGGCCTGCTGCCCGGAGCACGCCTGCTCGCCGACCGGCCTGCGCAGAGCTCCGAAGCCCATGGCTCCGGGCAAACGGAGGGCGGCGCCTACGATGTGATGGCGATGGCCTTCAGGTTGACCGCCCGCGCCGCGCGGCGTGTGTACCTCGCCACCTTCTCTGGGCTGGCAGCACGCTTCGGGGTGACGCTCCTCGCGGGCAGCCTGATCGAGCTTGTCGACGGTCGCCTGTGCAACGCCGGCTATCTCTTCGGTCCAGATGGCCGGATCCTCGCTCGGCAGGCCAAGACCCACCTCGTCCCCAGTGAAGTGGCCATGGGATACGCAACGGGCGAGGAGATCCACGTCGTAGACACCGTCGCGGGCCGGCTCGCCTTCCCCATCTGCATGGACCACACGTACTTTGAAACGGCCCGCATCGCCGCGCTCCGCGGTGCCGACCTGATTATTGACCCCGCGGCCAACAACGCGTACTATAACCACCATGCCCAGGCCAGAGGGGTCTGGAATCGAGTCCAGGAGGTCCAGACCTACGGCGTCTTCTGCGGCGCGGTCGGAAGGGTTGCCGGCGTCGTCTTCGAGGGTCGGAGCGGCGTCTACGCGCCTCTTGGTCTGACTCCGGACGGCTCAGGCGTACTCGCCGAGGCCCAGACCTTCGACCGCGAGGAGGTCGTGCTGGCCGACCTGGACTATGCGGCCCTCGACGAGTACCGTCGGCACGAGCCGTTGGAGTACAACGTGGAGCTCTACAGACGCTATCTACCGGTGGCGTACGCCCGCGACCCGCGGAGCGTGGCGCAACAACCGGCCCCAACCGGTACCGGACGCGCCGGCGAGGGCCGTTGAGAGGTTGGTCGCATGTTTGAGATCGTCTTCCTCGGGACGTCGGCCTCGGCGCCCTCCATCGAGCGCGGCCTGCCGGCAACCATGCTCATATACCGGGACCAGCGTTTCCTCGTCGACTGCGGCGAGGGCACCCAGCGCCAGCTCCTCCGCAGTGGCCTCGGGTTCAAGCGACTGGACAAGGTGCTGCTGACCCACGGCCACCTCGATCACATCCTCGGGCTGGGCGGGCTCGTCTCGACCTTTGCCCGCTGGGAGGCGATCTCGCAGTTCAGCATCTATGGCGGACGTTGGGCGCTGGAGCGCGTGCGCGACCTGATGGACGTGGTGCTGCGCGGCGGAGAGCCAGCCCTCGACATCTCTTACGTGGAGGTCACACCAGGCCCCATCTGGAGCGACGACACGATGACTATCACCGCCTTCCCGGTGACCCATCGGGGGCCGGGGTGCTATGGCTTCCTCTTCCAGGAGCGCACCCGGCGCCCGTTCCTGGCCGAGAAGGCGGCGGCGCTCGGCATACCGGCCGGGCCCGAACGGCGCCAGCTGGTGGCAGGGCAGCCGGTCACCCTGCCCGACGGGCGCACCATACACCCCGAGCAAGTCCTCGGAGAGCCCGTGCCCGGCACCAGGCTGGCCTATGTGGGGGATGCCGGCGAGGTCAGCGACCTGGTCGAGGCGGTGAAGGGCGCCGACGCCCTGGTGATCGAGGCCACGTACCTGGAGGCCGAGCGCGAGCTGGCCGCCGAGTACGGCCATATCACTGCCGCCCAGGCCGCCACCCTCGCCAGGGAAGCCGGTGTGCACTGCCTGTTCCTGGTGCACCTTTCCCGACGCCACTCCGAGCGAGCCGTCCTGGCTGAGGCGCAGCCCATCTTCCCCAACTCGATCGTCCCGCGCGACCTCGATCACTACCGGGTGCTCCGTGGCGTGTGCGAGGCGGTGGAGTAGCGGTGAACCTCCGTGAGCTTCTCGAGGCGCTCTCGCGGCGCGGCGACCTGGCCGTCGTCAGAAGACCCGTTTCCGTCGACCGCGAGGCAGCCGCCGTTATCGCCGCGCTCGGCGGGCGTCCGGTCCTGTTTGAGAGCTGCCAGCCGGGAAGCCGACGCGTCGCGGCCAACCTCCTTGCCAGCAGGGACACCATCGCCCTCGGACTTGGCGCCCCGGCGGATGGGCTGCCCGCCCGGCTGGTCGACGCCCTCCGCAACCCGCGGCAACCGCTCCGAACCGCGCATGCGCCCTGTCAGGAGCAGGTCGAGCCGGAGGTCGATCTCGAGGCCCTGCCCATCCTGACCCACGGGCCACGGGACGCCGGCCCCTACGTCACCGCGGGGGTCCTCATCGTCGCCGACCCCGAGACGGGGCCCAACGCGGCCTTTCACCGCCTGCTCAGGCTGGACAGGCACCGCTTTGCAGCGCGGCTGGTGGAGGGCCGAGGCACCCACACCGCCTGGATGAGGACCGACAGAGACCTGCCGGTCGCAGTGTGCCTCGGTGCGCCGATTCAGGTGCTCGTCGCCGCCGCCATGTCCCCACCGGCCGGGGTCGACGAGCTGCACATCGCCGAAGCGCTCGCGCCCACGCCGGTAGTGCGGTGCCAGACCGTCCCCCTCGACGTACCTGCCGAGAGCGAGATCATCCTCGAAGGCCGGCTGACCCACGAGCTGGCGCCCGAGGGACCCTTTATCGACCTCACCGGGACCTACGACATCGTCCGCGAGCAGCCGGTGCTCATCATTGACCACATCACGCGTCGCCGGGACCCGGTCTACCAGGCGCTCCTGCCGGGCGGGCCTGAGCATGGCCTTCTGATGGGCATGCCTCGGGAGCCATCCATCATTGATGCCGTCGCCAGCGTGTGTCGGGTGCTGCGGGTTCACATCACCCCCGGCGGGGCGAGCTGGCTGCACGCCGTCGTCCAGATCGACAAGCAACACCCCGAGGACGGGCGTCGCGCCATCGAGGCAGCCTTCCGCGGCCACGGCTCCCTCAAGCACGTCGTCATCGTCGACGCCGACGTCGATCCCTTCGACCCGCGTCAGGTCGAGTGGGCCATTGCCACGCGAGTCCAGGCCGACCGGGACGTCGTTGTCTTCCCCGATCAGCCCGGCAGCTCGCTGGATCCATCGGCGCACCACGTCCCCGGCCGCAAGGCGACCACAGCCAAGATGGGAATCGACGCGACCATCCCCTGGAACACGCCCACCATAGCACCCGACCGCGAGAGCTTTGCCCGCGTGACCTACCCGCCGGCCGACCCCAAGACCTACCTCGAGGCGTGAGCCACGATGCCGGAGTGTTGTACGGTGGGCGAGTTGCAGCTCTCGTGTACAGACCAGCAGTTCCTGGCCGGAGAGCGCGGCGAGGGCGCCCGGCTCGCAGCGCAGCTGGTCGTGGCTCTCGGCAGTATCTACGGTGCCCGGGACCTCGTGCCCATCTCGAGCGTGCAGGTGGCAGGCGTGAGCTATCGCAACCTCGGCGAGGCCGGCCTCGAGTTCCTGCAAAGCTGGGCCGAGGCTGGGGCGCGCGTACGGGTGCCGAGCATGCTGAACCCCGCGGGCATGGACCTGCTCGCCTGGCAGGAGCACGGCATCCCCGAAGCGTTCGCCCGGCGTCAGCAGGCGGTAATCGAGGCCTACAAGCGCCTCGGTGTAACGGTGAGCTGCACCTGCACCCCCTACCTGGTCGGCATGCGGCCACGGCATGGGGAGCACCTGGCGTGGAGCGAATCCTCCGCCGTTGCCTTTGCCAACAGCATCCTCGGTGCGCGTACGAACCGCGAGGGCGGGCCCAGTGCCCTCGCCGCTGCCATCCTTGGGAAGACGGCCCGCTACGGCCTGCACCTCGACGAGGCGCGTCGGGCCACGCACGTCATCGACGTGGCCTGCCCCCTGGACCGGCCGACCGACTTTGGCGCCCTCGGCTACCTGGTGGGACGAATGGCGGGCGACGGTGTGCCGCTCCTTCGCCTCCGCGCCGGGCCGGCGGCCCTCGCACGCCTCGAGGACCCCGCAGCTTCTCGGTGGCTGCCACACCTCAAGTCGCTCACAGCTGCCGTCGCGGCCAGCGGCGCCGTTGGGCTGTGCCACATCGAGGGCGTGACGCCGGAAACGAGAGAGCGCCCCGATCTGATCGCGCCACAGGCGACCCGGCTCGCGATCGAAAGCCTGCGGCCCGCCTACGAGGCGCTCAACGGGGCGGAGGACTATGTCGACCTGGTAAGCGTGGGATGCCCGCATGCCTCTCTGGGCGAGCTTGCACAGGTAGCCCGCCTGCTCCGCGGCCGGAGGACGAGAGTCGAGCTGTGGATCACAACTGCCCGCGCCACCCTTCAGGAGGCGCAGCGCCACGGCCTCCTCGAGCCAATTCTGTCGGCCGGCGCTCGCGTCATGGCCGATACCTGCCTGGTCGTGATGCCCATGGCCGGTCGCGGGTTCAGGGTCCTCGCCACCGACTCGGCCAAGATGGCCGTCTATGCCCCGGCCCATTGCGGCCTCACGACACGTTTCGGGCCGCTCGAGGCCTGTATCGAGGCAGCCGTCACCGGGCGTTGGCAGGGAACGGCGTGAGGCAGAGTAGCTTGTTTCGGAGGTGCGATTGCAGGTACTGCGAGGCCGGGTGATCCATCCCGGCAAGGCCTGTGGGCAGGCACTCGTCAGCAGCGAGCCGATCAGCCTCCTCGGCGGCATCGACGCCGAGACGGGAATCGTCATCGACCCCCGGCATCCTCTCTCGGGGCAGAGTGTCACCGGCCGGGTGCTCGTCTTTCCGACCGGGAAGGGCAGCACTGTCGGCTCGTACGTTCTGTATCAGCTCAAACGCAAAGGCCTCGCCCCCGCAGCCATCATCAACGCGCGCTGCGAGCCGATCGTGGCCGTCGGCGCCATCATATCGGACATCCCTGTCATCGACGGTATCGATATCACGCAGATCAGGTGCGGCGACTGGGTACGTATCGAGGAAGGAGGGCAGATCGTCGTTGGAGGTTGAGACGGTCTACCTCAAGCTCGGCGGATCGCTGATCACCGACAAGACCCGCAGGGAGACGCCCCGCCTCGATGTGCTCCGGCGCCTCTGCCGCGAGATTGCCAGCGGGATGGGCGCCCGCCCGGGCCTGAGGCTTGTGCTCGGCCACGGCAGCGGCTCCTATGGGCATTTCGCCGCAGAGCGATACGGCGTTCACCTCGGCTGCCCAACGGACTGGCGCGGCTACGCCGAGACGGCTGCGGCCGCTGCCCGCCTCAACCGTCTGGTCGTGGACTACTGTCTGGAGGCCGGGGTGCCGGCGGTCCCGCTGCAGCCCTCAGCCTCGGCACGTACACGCGAGGGCCGCCTCGAGGAGCTGGCAACCTGGCCGGTCGAGGCGCTGCTGCAACGGGGGTTGGTGCCGGTCCTCTACGGCGATGTCGCCCTCGACGAGACGCAGGGTTGCACCATCATCGCCACCGAGCAGGTGTTTGCGTTTCTGGCGCGGCGCATCCCGCCGAAGCGAATCCTGCTCGCCGGCGAGGTCGACGGCGTCTACACCGGTGACCCGCACCGGGTTCCTTCGGCGAGGCGCATTCCCCTGCTTACCCCGGCAGCCTGGGAGGAATCGGCGCACCAGCTTGCCGGCGCGAGAGGGTTTGACGTTACGGGCGGCATGCGCAGCAAGGTGCGCCTGATGCTTGACCTTGTCGAGAGCCTGCCGGGCCTGGAGGTCTCGATCTTCTCCGGCGCCGAGCCCGGCCGAGTGGAGTCGGCCCTCACCGGAGAGGCGGGAGGCACGACGCTGGTAGCCTTGCCAGCAGCCTGTCGGTGAGCTATAATGGGTCATAGACCGTGCAAAGGTGGTCTGGAAGGAAATGCCCGTTAGCCTGCTGGCTTTTGTGCTGATCTTTGGGCTCGTGGTGATCGTCCACGAGCTTGGGCACTTTGCCGTCGCCAAGCTCGCCGGTGTGCGTGTCGCCGAGTTTGGACTGGGCTACCCACCCCGCCTGGTGCGCATCGCCAGGCGCGGCGACACAGAGTACACGCTGAATGCCATACCCGTCGGCGGCTTTGTGCGGGTTCTCGGCGATGAAAGCCCCAACGACCCCCGCAGCCTGGCGCAGAAGGGACCCTGGCTGCGTGCGGCGTTCCTGTTCGCCGGCCCGGCCATGAATGTGGCGCTCGCCGCCCTGCTTTTCGCCGTCAGCCTGATGATTGGTGTGCTGACGCCGATCGAGGGGCCGGGCGTGGGCATCTACGGTGTCGCCCCAGGCTCGCCCGCCGCCGCAGCAGGCCTGCGGCCGGGGGATACGATACTGGAGATCGACGGCGCCCCAGTCAGCACCATCCCCGACCTGCACGCCCTCGTGAACGCACGCCTCGACCAGGAGATCGCCCTCACGGTCCGCCGAGACGACCGGGTGCTGGAGGAGCCAATACGCCTTGTGCCGCGCTCGGTGCATCCCGAAGACCAGGGCGCAATGGGAATCGTCATCGGTGAGCCCATCGGCAGGGTCGCCTATCCGCCCTGGGAAGCCGTCTGGCTGGGGCTGCAGCGCACCGGCTGGACCCTCGTGTCCATCATAGCAGGCCTTGTGGCCATGGTGCGTGGCAGCATTCCCCCGGACCTTACCGGCCCCATCGGCATTGCCCGAATGACTGCGGAGGTCGCCCGGACTGGGGTCGCACAGCTGGTGGACTGGACCGCCTTTCTGAGCATCAACCTCTTCATCATCAACCTGCTCCCAATTCCGGCTCTCGATGGCGGGCGGCTCGTCTTTGTGGCGCTCGAGATCGTGCGCCGCGGCCGGCGGATCGACCCGGGCAAGGAAGGACTGGTCCATTTCGTGGGCATCGTCCTGCTGCTGGCCCTCTTCCTGGTCATCTCCTACTTTGACCTGGTGCGTATCGCTCAGGGGACGCCGCTGCCCGGGCCGTAGGGCCCGCGCACAAGGTGCATATCTCAGCGCCAGCGCTGAAGCAGGGCCAAAGGGGCACGCCATGAGGTGCAAGCGTTGCGGTGCAGCAGTCAAGCCAGGGAGCGGTTTCTGCCAGGTGTGCGGCGCGAACGTCGGGAGGCCGGCCCGTGGCATGGTGCGGTGCCGCCGATGCGGCCGGCGCGTTCCTGCCGCAGGCCGGCTGTGTCCGGCCTGCGGCGCCGAGCTAAAGCCGAGCTGGCGGGCGCTATACCTGTCGGCCCTCTGCCTCGCTGTCGTGGCGGGTAGCTACTACCTGGTGACCAACGTGATCAGCCTCGATAGGATCCGGCAACAGTTGGCCAACCTCTCCCACGTGTCGCTGGCCTCGCTCCTGCCGCAGACGCCGGTCCCGCGTACACCTTCACCGCCGCCAACCGAGACACGCGCCACGCCGACGCGCATCCCGACGGCAACACCGGTCACTCCCACGCCGACGCCGTCCCCGAGCGCCACGGAGACTCCATCGCCGGGCGCCACCTCCCCGGCGGCGACCCCTTCGTCGGCTCCAAATGCGACCTTTGCTCTGGGAGCCGTCGAGCTCAGGGCCCCGGCCGATGGTGCAGTGATGCAGGGGGATACGGTCGTGCTGTCCTGGAGGCATCGGGAGGCGCTACCAACCGATGGAGTGTACGTCGTCACCCTCCGCTACTGGGCGGCAGCGCGCGAAGAGGCTGTGACCGCATGGACCAGCGAGACGAGTTGGACCGTGCCTCCCGACCTTCGCCAGAAGGCTGATCCGGAGAGGCGCGAGTTCCGGTGGAGCGTGCAGATCATGGGGCGGACGCCACCCGACTCGAGCGGCAGCGGGGCGATCGCCCTGAGCCCGCCGAGCGAGGTGAGGGCCTTCGTATGGCCCTAGAAGGGAAAAACCGCATGCGAGATTTGCTGCAGGACGCCCTGCGCGGCCACAGGGCGGACTATGTCGAGGTTCGCATCGAAGAAGCCGAGACGACGGCCATCCGGTTCCGTGGCCGCGAGCTGGAAGAAGTCGGCCGCTCGCGCTCACTTGGTGGCAATGTTCGCGCTCTCGTCCGGGGAGGCTGGGGATTCGCTTCCTTCAACGATGTGCGCGACCTCCGGCGGTATGTCGAGATGGCGGTCCACCAGGCCCGCCTCGTCCCCCGCGAGCCTGTGACCCTCGCGCCGGCACCGGTTGTCGAGGACGTCGTCAGGGCGAGCGCCCGGAAGGACGTACGAGGCATCTCGGTCGACGACAAGGTCGCCCTGCTCAAGGAGTACAACGAGCTCCTGTGGGCCTCGGCGCCGCTACAGACGACGGCTGCGCGCTATAACGACCTGTTCCGCCGGAGCATCTTCGCCAACTCGGAGGGCACCTACACCGAGCAGGAAGTCCTCGACCTGTCGGCCGTGCTCGTGGCCGTGGCGAGAAAGGACTTGGAGGTCGAGCAGGCCTTCCTCAGCGTCGGCTCCCAGGGTGACCTCTCGGTGCTCGATGGGCGACAGGCCGAGGTCGAGGCAGTCGCCCGCCGGGCCGTCGAGCTCCTCTCGGCATCGCGGATCAAGGGCGGCAGCTACACCGTCATCGTGGACCCCAGGCTCGCCGGCGTCTTTGTGCACGAGGCTTTCGGACACCTGAGCGAGGCCGACCACGTCTACGAGAACCCACGCCTGCGAGAGCTGATGGTTCTCGGCCGTCGCTTCGGCGGGCCGCAGCTGAACATCGTCGACGGGGCTGCCGTGCCCGGACACCGCGGCTCGTACGCCTACGACTCGGAGGGGATGCCCGCACAGCGCACCTACCTCATCCGGGAGGGCGTCCTCGTTGGCCGGCTGCACTCCCGCGAGACGGCAGGTCGCATGGGCGAGCCTCCTTCCGCCAACGCGCGCAGCATCAACTACCGTTTCCCGCCCATCGTGCGCATGACCAACACCTACATCGAGCCCGGCGACACGACCTTTGAGCAGATGCTCGCCAGCATTGACGATGGCGTCTACGTGAAAGACTCCTTCGGCGGGCAGACGAGCATGGAGATGTTCACCTTCTCCGCTGCGGAGGCCTTCCGCATCCGCAGGGGAAGGCTTGAGGAGCCACTGAGGGGAGTGAACCTCAGCGGCAACGTGTTCCAGACCCTGGCCAACATCGAGGCCATTGGCAACGACCTCCAGTGGTCGGAGGGCGGAGGCTGCGGCAAGGGCGAGCAGGCTCCCCTGCCGGTGGCGATGGGCAGCCCCCACCTTCTCATCCGGGATGTCGTGATCGGAGGCGGATGATGCAGGATATTGCCGAACAGGTGCTCGCCCTCGCGAGCCGCTCGGCGACATGGGCCGAAGTCTATGCGGCACGCGAAGAGGAGACACCGGTATCCTTCAAGGCCAACCGCCTGCACTCCATCGAGGCTCGCGAGGCGCGAGGCCTGGCCCTGAGGGTTGTCGTAGACGGCAGGATCGGATTCGCCAGCTCCTCTCAGCTGGACGAACCCGAGCTGCTCGTGCGTGACGCGCTGGCGACAGCGCGCTTCGGACCCGTGTCGGCGCTGGCATACCCCACGCAGCAGGTGCAGGACCCTGGCCTTGGGCTGTATGATCAGCAGGTAGCAGACCTCACCGTCGATACGATGGTTCAGATGGGCCAGCAGATGATCGACCGGGTACGCGCCCGCGGCGAGGACATCCTCTGCGACGCCGACGTCCGAAAATCGACCGGCACCGTCCTCCTCCTGAACTCCTCTGGCGGCCAGGGAACCTACCGTCAGACTGTAGTCTGGCTCGGGCTGAATGCGAACCGCGTGCGCGGCACAGACATCCTCGATATCTGGGAGGAAGACGCTTCCTGTCGCCTCGCGACCATCGATGCCGAGGGCGTCGTGAACACCGTGCTCGAGAAGCTGGACCTTGCCGAAGAGATCGTGCCGATCCGTACGGCATCGCTGCCGGTCATCTTTACGCCCAAGGGCGTCTACATGACGCTGCTCGCTCCCCTTCAGGCGGCCCTCAACGGCAAGCTCGTCCTCCAGGGCGCCTCACCGCTCGCCGGCCGCCTCGGTGAGAGAGTGTTTGACCCGGGCTTCTCCCTCTTAGACGATGGTCGAGTGCCGGGCCAGCCGACCAGCGCCCCTATGGACGGAGAAGGCGTGCCCACGCGGCGCACGGCCCTCGTCCAGGAGGGGAGTGTGAGCGCCTTCTACTATGACCTGCAGACGGCGGGGCTCGCAGGCACCGAGAGCACGGGTAACGGCCAGCGCGGCCTCACGAGCCTCCCCTCCCCAGCCACACACGCCTTGCGCATCGCACCAGGCACAGCCTCCTGCGAGGCGATGCTCTCGGACATCTCCGAGGGCCTGCTCGTAGATCAGACCATGGGCGCGTGGGCCGGGAACGTGTTGGGAGGCCAGTTCTCCGGAAACGTACACCTCGGCTTCAGGATCGAGAAGGGCCGCCTGGTCGGTCGCGTCAAGGACACCATGGTCGCGGGCAACGTCTTCGAGGCGCTGGCCCATCTGGCCGGGATCGGCGACCGCGCCTACTGGGTCGGTGGCAGGGCGGAGATACCCTACCTGTACATACCCTCCCTCGCCGTATCGGCGCGCTAGCCCGGCGGTCCCGCCTGCCAGTAGGAGGCAGAGGCTCTCCTGACCCCTGCCCCTCCCGAGTTCAAGGGCGGACAGCCTTCTTCGGTCGAGGCCCGAAAAGCGACCTGGCCCGTGCTGCTCGCTGCCTGAGCATACACCCGCAGCTTCTGGGTGCATCCAAGATGCGTCGGTGCCCGGGCCGCAGCCGGGTGGTTTGCTGGGCCACAGTCCGGCCCCACCCCG
>DYEI01000126.1 GCA_020725765.1 Anaerolinea sp.
CCAGCGGAGCCCAAAACACCCATTGAGAGTGACCCCTCCCCCAGGCGGGCATGCCGTGCCCGCCTGGGGGAGGGGTTGGGGTGGGGGCGTTGCCCCACGAGCCGCCCCCCACAACCGCCGACGGGCGCTAGAGACTGTGGCAAGGGGCGAGGACCAGACAAGGCCAGACTCCCGCGCCCGCCGCAGGAATGCCCCGAGGGGTGGAGTGGCACTGCACAGACTCGAGCATCCGGCCTCCGCGGGAGCGGCGGCGGGCGAAAGCCGCTGGCACTCCCGAGGGCCAGGCTCGAGGAGGACGGGCGAACAGCCCGTCCTCACCCCAGCTCCCGGTAGTAGGCCTCGACCGCCTCATAGTCCACGGTCTCGTCCAGAGGCATGCCGAGGCGCTGGTAGAGGGCGCGACGCCCGCGCATGTCGGCGAGGAGGATGGCGCGCGCGTGCACCGCGACCTCCTCAGCGATCTCGAGCGGCACGACGATCACGCCGTCATCGTCGCAGCCGACGATGTCGCCGGGGCGCACCTGAGCGCCGCCGCAGCCGATGCGGGTGTTGACCTCCACAAGCTCGATGCGGCCCGGGATGATGGTGCGGCCACGGGCCCGGGCGCAGATGGGCGTGCGCTGGCGGACGAGCTCGGCCGTATCGCGGCAGTAGCCATCGGTGACGATGCCGACGGCACCGGCCGCGATTGCGCCCAGGCTGTTGTTGGAGCCCCAGTAGCCGACCTCGCCAGAGCCGCCCGTATCGGTGACAAGGACGTGGCCGGGCCTGATCAGGCCGTCGAGGCTGGGGCTGGGCACCTCCCTGAACCAGTGGCCGTGGGCATTGACGATCTCCTCTGTGGAGTGCAGCCGCCACATGGGACGGTTGGCGGGCACGCAGCGCAGGGTGAGCGCCACGCCCCAGAACCTGATCCCCGACCACAGCGGGCGGATCTCCGGCCACATGAGACCGATGTTGAAGTAGCCGATGCCGTCCATGGCATCGCATACGTCAACGACACGAAGGTACTTGTAGAGCGGGAGCAGAGCGAAGGGGTCCTGCGCCGTGCGCGTCTGCTGCATGGTGCCTCACCTCGCCTGTGATCTCGCCGGTGGCACGTCAGTGGGCCCTGATGCCCTCGGCTATCCTGGCGGTGCGCTGCGCCAGGTCGGAGATGCGGTTGTCGTAGTAGCCGACCACGACCGACGTTACGCGGTCGTTCAGGGGCGCCACCCAGCGCTCCGGCAGCCGGCGCGCTCCGAGCAGTGCGCCGATGATCGAGCCGGCCGTCGCGCCGTTGCAGTCCGTGTCGAGGCCGCCCATGACGGCGATGGAGATGGTCTTGCCCAGGTCCATCTCGCCGTACAGGAGGCCGAGCAGCACGACTATGGCGTTGTTGATAGTATGGACGACGGAGTAGTGCCCGTAGCGGACCATCAGCGCATCCCACGCCTCTTGCCAGGTGCGATAGGTACGACGGGCGGCGATGGTCTCGCGCACCGCCTCGGCCAGCCGCGAGCGAGCCGGAATCTCGGCGAGCCCCGCTGCCAGCACCGTGTCGAGGTCGTCGCTGACCAGGGCGGCCGCCAGCATGGCGGCAACCCACATCTCGCCGTAGATCCCGTTCTTCACATGCGAGACGGCCGCATCCCGGTAAGCAAACTCGGCTGCCAGCTCCGGCAGGCCGGGCGCGACGTAGCCAAAGGCATCGGCGCGGATCTGGGCGCCGATCCACTCCCGGTATGGGTTGCGGTAGGTGGCCGAGCGCGGGGGCCGCAGGCCGTTCACCAGGTTGTAGTAGGCCACCCGCTCGGCGGTGTAGACCAGGTGGTAGGGAAGCATCCCCAGCCAGGAGTCGGCTACCTGATCGCTCGTGAACCCCGGGCCAAAGCGCTCAAAGTAGCTCAGGCCGAGGATGGTGTAGTCGATGTCGTCGTCGCGAGCCATGTAGCGGATATGGCCTCGGGCCGTCTCGCGATAGTTGGGGTGTAGGGCGAGGCCTTCGGGAAAGGGCTCGATCACCGGGAAGTAATCGTCGAGAGGGTAGCTGCCCGCTGCCCGGAGGTACTCCTCGATGCGCTCGCGGCTCCAGCCCTCGACCGGCTTGCCCAGGGTGCAACCGGCGCAGCGCCCCAGCCAGGCGCCGAGGATGCGGTCGTAGAGGGCGTCCCGGTCTAGCCGGCAGTCGAGGCGTCGGGGGCCTTCGGGACGGGCGGCGCGGATGCCGTCGAGGGTGACCGGCTCCTCGTAGGGGAAGCTCGGCTCGGGGCGGAGGTTTTCCAGTGCCGCATAGAGCGCCTCGGCGGATTCGACATCGCCGGGCAGCAGGCTGGCGACCTCGGCGTCAAACCCGGTCGTGTCGCAGCCTTCCTCCCGGCGCTGGGTGATCTCATCGCGAAGGAGTTGCTTGAGGGTGTAGTAATCCATGGTGTGTCCTTTCTCTAGAGAGTCTTCTTTCATTCCGATGGCTTGGCCGTCGGTGTGAGCACGCGTCATCGCGTCGCAGCCTGGTGGCGGCTCGTGCGAGCCCCTTGCGTCTGGCCTTTTCGAATAGCTCGCTACCTGTAGTAGGGGGGAACGCACAGCGCCTACTAGGTCTAGGGCCTTCCTGGGCGCACCATAGCGCGCTGGTTTACCATAACCGCGAAAAGGCCAGACTCGAGGGCGTCTTATGTTATGGAGG
>DYEI01000013.1 GCA_020725765.1 Anaerolinea sp.
AGGGACGGCGGCTAAAGCAGCCTGTCCGCCCCTGAAAGGGGCAGGGGTTGGAAGGAGATTCCCGGACGAGCCGGCGCCAAGCCGATCCCGATGGGCGGGGCTATCGGCAGCGTGCGGCCGTGCCATGCGCGGAACACGCACCCGGTTCAGGCCATTTGGCGCCTGACGCAGGTTGCTGTACAATCGCTCGCGACATAAACCTTGACATGGCATGGTGCCGGTGCTATCATCAAGAAGATACGCAAGATCGGGGGCGGCAGCGACCTCTCCCCACGCTGTTTCCCCTTTGCCGGCCGCGGTTGTGGCGCGCCCTGAAGCGCGGGAGGTCTGTGCGATGAAGAGGGTCTCATGGTTGCCGGCTGTTGTTGCCATGCTGCTTGCTCTCGGAGTCAGCGCCGGGTGTGTCAGGCCCCGACCCAACCCCACGGTGACGCCGGGGAAGCTGAGCCTCGGCCCAACGGCCACCCGCTCGGAGGGTTCCTCTGTGGTGGTGCCTACGGTGACCCCCATTCCTGAGACCCCCACCCCGGCCCCTACCGCGACGGTTGTGGAGGTAGCGGAGCCGACGTCATCGGCACCGGAGCGGACGCCTGCTCCCGCCGGTGGCGAGGCGGCCGCGGGGACGTCTGGTGTGACGTATCAGGTGCGCTGGGGTGACACACTCGCCCAGATCGCGCGGCGGTTTGGCACGACGGTTAGCGCCATCATGGCCAGCAACCCGCGGATCGCGGACCGGGATACCATCTATGCCGGGCAGGTGCTTACCATCCCGGTGTCGGGCACAGCCAGCAGCGGGGTGGCTGCCGAGACGGGAGAGTACACCGTCCAGCGTGGCGACACGCTGGCCCTGATCGCCAGGCGCTTTGGCACCTCGGTGTGGGCGCTGCAGCAGGCGAACCCGGCCATCACGAACCCCAACCACATCTGGCCCGGGCAGCGCCTGGTGATTCCGTTGGGTGGCGAGGGTACGGTGCCTCGCACCCATCGCGTCCAGTACGGGGAGACGCTCACCGCCATCGCCTGGCGGTACGGCACCACCGTGTGGGCGATCGTCGTGCGGAACAACCTGGCCAACCCCAACCTCATCTATGCCGGGCAGGTGCTGGTCATACCATAGGCGTCGTCGCAGGCGAGTGACGCGGGCAAGGCTGCGGATGGCCGCAGAATTGAACCTCCGGGGCGCGTGGCGGGTAATAGGTAGTGGGACTGTGCGCAAAGGCGGGGCGCGATGCAGGACGATGGCGTGCTGATTCGTCGCATCCGTGAGGGCGATCTGCAGGCCTTTGAGGAGCTGTACAGCCGCTATCGGAGCCCGATCTTCCAAACCGCCCTCGCCATCACCCACGACAGGCAGGCTGCGGAAGAGATTCTGCAGGATTGCTTCGTGAGGGCGTACGCGCACATTGACCAGGTCGACCCGTCGGTGTCGCTGTCGCCGTGGCTGCACCGCATCGCCGTGAACCTCTCTTACAACTGGAGCACGAGGCGTCGGCTGTGGCTGGTGCCCCTGGAAGAGGTGTGGGAGCATCTCCTGGCCGCCGCCGGGCACGATCCGGAGAGGGCGGCGGAGCAGGCCGAGCTGCGAGAGGCCGTGCGCCGCGCCATCGACAGCCTGGGGTTCAAACACAAGGTTGTGGTGGTTCTCTTCTTCCTCCACGGCTTCCAACTCTCGGAGATCGCCTACATCCTGGATTGCCCTGAGGGGACGGTCAAGTCGCGCCTGCACTATGCCTGCAAGAGGCTTCGCGAGAGGCTGAGCCATGAGCCGGCTCTGGAGCCGAGGGTGGGCCTGGAGTTTCTGTAGGGTGACAGGCGAGGCCCGATGAGTTCTGTATCCGAGCTACCCGCTGATCTGGCTGACATTGTGCGCGTGACGCTGCGCGATGAGGTCTGCGCTGCAGAGCCCTCCGCGGTCGTGTGGCAGGGGATCTGCCAGCGAATCGCAGCGAGGGGCCAGCGCCACTGGAGAGCCTGGCGGATGCTGCGAGGTGCCGCAGTGCAGACGGCGGCCATTGCGGTTGCGCTCATCGGGCTGGGCGTCGGTGCGAGCCTGTACTCGCGCCCGATGTGCCCACCGAGGGGCCCTTTGCCGCCCAGGGGCACGGTTGGCCCTGGCTGGCAGGTTACGGCCGAGCCTCGGGAGGACCTCCTGAGCGGGCGCCTGATCTGGCTTGCGTCGCGGGAGGTCCCTTCGGCACGAAGCGTACCGCAGCGGGGGCTGGTCGAGTAGCCGCCCCATGTGGTTACGGGTCGGAGGTGAGGGCGTCAGAGCCCCGCAGAATCGCCCTCCCGCAGATTGTTCTGTGTGCGGTTGCCGGGCCTTCCGCGGGTTCTGGAGTCGGTTGGCGTCTCGGAGGGCTCGAGTGGGGGGCTATCCAGGAGGTGCTGACGGACAGTCAACTTGACGCATACGCTGAACGTCCTGTATAATACATGGCAGTGTGGCCAGGCGACACGCCCGTGCACTGGCCGCACCTTCCTCATCAACCCCCAATCCGGCGACAGTGCATGCGCTATGTCCGGGAGGAGGTGAGGCGCAAAGGCGAGCCAGTAAGATCCTTTCCGCTAGCGGCTTTCTTCACGTGACCCCACAAGGAGGACAAGATGCTCCGCGACAAAAGGCTGTTCCTGGTGGTGGCGGTTCTGGTGACCGTCGCCATGGTGGTCAGCGCCTGCGGGCCCAAGGGTCCCAAGCTCGCCCAGGAGATCAATCTGAACCTGGGCACCGAGCCGCCGACACTGGACCCGGCCCTGGCCACCGACACGACCTCCGTCGAGGTTGACGAGTCCCTGTTCCTGGGCCTCACCGACTTTGACGACGAGACGATGGAGGTCATCCCCGAGCTGGCCACCGAGTGGAAGGTGTCCGACGACGGCCTGGTCTGGACCTTCACCATGCGCAAGGATGCCGTCTGGGTGCACTATGACCCGGCCACCAAAAAGTTCACGAAGAAGCGGCCGGTGACGGCTCACGACGTGGAGTATGGCGTCAAGCGCACCCTCAACCCCGAGACGGCCTCGGAGTATGCCTACGTTCTGTACATCATCAAGAACGCCGAGGCATACAACACCGGCGAGATCACCGATCCGGCCGAGGTCGGGGTGAAGGCCCTGGACGACTGGACTGTCCAGTTCACCCTCGAGCAGCCTGCGGGCTACTTTGGCGGCATCGCCGGCATGTGGGTGGCGCGGCCCATGCCGAAGGAGCCCATCGAGCAGTTTGGCGAGAAGTGGACCGAGCCCGGCAACATCTGGTCCAACGGCCCCTTCGCTCTCGACACCTGGGAGCATGAGAACCGGCTGGTCCTCGTCAAGAACCCGCACTGGTACAACGCCAAGAACGTGAGCCTGCAGCGGATCAACTATGTCATGGTCGTGGAGGCCTCGACCGCTTTCGCCATGTATGAGAATGGCGAGCTGGACGTCTGCGGTGTGCCGACGACCGAGATCGACCGCGTCAAGGCCGACCCCGTCCTCTCGAAGGAGTACTACGAGGGACCGTACCTGTGCACCTACTACCTCGGCTTTGACACCACCGAGCCTCCGGTCGACAACAAGCTGGTCCGCCAGGCGCTGTCCTACGCGGTAGACCGGCAGAAGCTGGTCGACACCGTCCTCAAGGGCGGTCAGAAGCCGGCCAAGACCTTCGCCTGCCCGGGCATCTTTGGCACGCCCGCCGAGGATCCCAACTTTGTCGGGATCAGCTACGATCCTGAGAAGGCCAAGCAGCTCCTGGCCGACGCCGGGTATCCCAACGGCGAGGGCTTCCCGGAGATGACCTACCTGTTCAACACCTCCCAGGGGCACCAGAGGATCGCCGAGTTCATCCAGCAGGGCTGGAAGGAAGTGCTCGGCATCGACGTGGTCCTCGCCAACCAGGAGTGGAAGGTCTACCTGCAGACGATACAGACCGATCCACCGGCGGTGTGGCGCATGGGCTGGTGCGCGGACTATCCGGATGAGAACAACTGGGTGCTCGAGAACTTCCACTCGACCAAGGGTTCGAACCGGATCAAGTGGAGCAACCCCGAGTTCGACAGGGCTTGCGAAGAGGCCGCGGCTACATCCGACCCCGCCAAGCGCAAGGAGCTCTACGCCAAGGCAGAGAAGATCCTGTGCGTAGACGAGGCCGCGATCATCCCGATCTACTACTACACCCGCGTCGTCTGCAACAAGCCCTACGTGCAGCGAACCTACGCAGCGCTGGGTAACGAGCACTACGACAAGTGGAAAGTGCTCGCTCACTAGACTGCATGGAGCTGCACCGGTCGACGGCTCCTGGTCACATGGCCCTCCCCGTCAGGGGAGGGCCATGTGATGAAGGGATAGGAGTGGCCCTTCTGGCCCTGCCCCTGGCGTAGAGCCCGAGGTGGGACGGACCAGAGGAGGGTGGGAATGACTCAGTATATCATCCGGCGGTTGTTGTGGTTGATCCCTGTGCTCTTTTTCATCTCGGTGGTGACCTTTGCCCTGCTCCGGGCCGTACCGGGCGGCCCCTTCGACCGCGAGAAACCGATGCCGCCAGAGGTTCGCGCCAACCTGGAGCACTACTACGGGCTGGACAAGCCGCTTCCCCAGCAGTATCTCAGTTGGGTCGCCCGCATTGTGCTTCACTTTGACTTTGGTCCCTCGTACTCGTCCCGCAGCCGCACGGTCAACGACATCTTTGCCGCGCACCTGCCCGTCTCGGCGCAGCTGGGTGTGCTGGCTATCCTGCTGGCGCTGCTCATCGGGCTGCCCCTCGGCATCCTGGCCGCTCTGAAGCAGAACACCATCTGGGACTATCTCGGGATGGGCATCGCCGTCTTTGGTGTGTCGGTGCCCAACATCGTGCTTGCCCCGTTGCTGATACTCATCTTTGCGCTGACTCTGGGGTGGTTGCCGGTGGCGGGATGGGGCACACCTGAGAAGATGATCTTGCCGGTGGTTGCCCTCGGGATGCGCGAGTCGGCCATCATCGCGCGCCTTACGCGGGCGAGCATGCTTCAGGTGATCCGCGAGGACTATATCCGCACAGCGCGGGCGAAGGGTCTGGCTGAGCGTGTGGTGATGGTGCGCCACGCACTGAAGAACGCCTTCATCCCGGTCGCGACGGTGCTCGGGCCGATGTTCGCGGCGCTGACTACGGGCACCTTTGTCGTCGAGCGGATCTTTGCCATCCCCGGGCTGGGCAAGTACTTTGTGACCAGCATCACCAACCGCGACTATCCGGTGGTCATGGGCACGATCCTGCTCTATGCGGTGTTCCTGGTGCTGGCGAACCTGGCGGTCGACATAACCTATGCCTTCCTCGATCCGCGCATCCGGTACAAGTGAGGATGTAGCCTGGCGCAAAGCCAACACGGCGCCGGGTCCGGCAGGCTGACGAAGGCGCGGATACTGCCGGGTCGTGCCCGTGGGAGAGCGGGGATGGCTGGTCGTTCTGTGGCGCCCTGCGCCGTGGCTCGAGCCATCGGCGGGGCAGTGCTGGTGTGAGGGAATGGCTTCGTTCTCTGGGAGGGTCTGATGACAGTGCAGGAACGGGCGGCACTCAGGCTGCAGGAGAGGCCGCGCAGGGAGGCGAGCCTGTGGCGAGATGCCTGGCGCCGGCTTGTGCGCAACCGTGCCGCGGTGCTTGGGTTGGTGGTGGTGGCGCTCCTGATCGCGGTGGCTATCACGGCGCCATACATCGCCCCGGCGCACTATGCGGCTGGGGATGCGGCCGATGAGCACACGGTGCCGAGCTGGCTCGCGGCCGTGTTGCCGGGCAATGTGGCAGCGTATGCCAAGATCAACAACAAGTTCCTGCTGGGCTCCGATTTCCTGGGGCGCGACCTTCTGAGCCGCATCATCTATGGCACGCGCGTCTCGCTGCCCGTCGGCTTTATGGGAGCGTTCACGGCCCTGATCATCGGCCTGGTGTACGGCTGTATCTCGGGCTACTATGGTGGGCGCGTCGACGACATCATGATGCGCATCGTGGATATCCTCTACGCGTTCCCGACGATGCTCCTGATCATTCTCCTGATGGCGTTCTTCAAGACGTCTTTCGGGGGAACTCCCGTCCCAGGCACCCCCGCCTACACCTTCAACCAGATCAACAAGGCTGTCGACTCGATCCTGGGGCTTCGTGGCGGCGGGATGCTCTTCATATTCATGGGCATCGGGTTGACCGCCTGGATGGGCATGGCGCGCCTTGCTCGTGGCCAGATACTCTCCGTGAAGGAGAAAGAGTTCATCGAGGCATCCCGGATGATCGGCGCGAGCGACATGCGGATCATCCTGCGACACATCTTCCCCAACATCATCGGGCCATGCGTGGTGGCAGAGACCCTGGCCATCCCAGGCTACATCAACTATGAGGTCTTTCTGAGCTTCATCGGTCTTGGGGTCGACCCGCCGACTCCCAGCTGGGGGAACCTGATCTCGGAGGGTGCGCAGGCGCTACGCTCCTACCCTCATCTGGTGATCTTTCCCGCGCTGGCGCTCTCGATCACGATGTTCGCCTTCAACTTTCTCGGTGACGGCCTGCGGGACGCTCTCGACCCGCGCATGAGGGGTACGAGCTAGAAGGTCGTGGCGATGCCCGTGACGCCGTTGCCCGCGGCCCGGCAGGTGGATCGGGGGCGTTTCCCATGAAAGAGCGCAATACCGTCGTCATCGTGGTGGTAGTCGCCCTGGTTGCTATGCTGTGTCTGGGCGCTGTCTGCTGCGCTGGCGCCTGGGTTGCCCTGCGCGAGCTCGGTGGGGTTGCAGGGCCGCCGGCCGTTGGCGAGGGCACGGCCACCGGGGAGGCGCCGGTCGCGGGAGGCATGCTGCGCATCCAGGGGGAGCCGCCGGTGACGCTCGACCCGGCTCTGGTGCAGGATGCGCAGTCGGCTGTGTATGTGGTGGAGATCTTTGGCGGCCTGGTCACGCTGGATGAGAATCTGGAGGTCGCCCCAGACCTTGCCGAGGCCTGGGAGGTCAGCGAGGACGGGCGTACATACACCTTCCACCTCCGCGCGGATGCGCGCTTTCAGAGTGGCAGGCCGGTGACCGCAGCCGATGTCGAGTTCAGCCTGACGCGCGCCTGCTCGCCCGAGCTCCGCTCGAATGCCGCGGCGTCGTACCTCAATGACATCGAGGGCGCGAGGGCCGTCATGCAGGGGGAGGCCAGCGCGATCAGCGGCGTGCGCGTTGTGGACGAGCGCACGGTGGCGCTGACCATAGACGTGCCGAAGGCCTACTTCCTCGCCAAGCTGACCTATCCCACGGCGTTTGTCGTTGACCGGGAGAATGTGGCGCAGGGCGAGGCCTGGACGGAGCACCCAAACGGTACAGGGCCCTTCCGGCTGGCGGAGTGGACCGACGAAAAGATCGTCCTGGAGCGCAACGATCACTACCATCGCGGTGCGCCCAGGCTGGCGCGTGTGACTTTTGTCCTCTCTGGCGGCGATCCTCTCACGATGTACGAGAACAACGAGCTGGATATCGTGCAGGTGGGGCTGGGGGCCATCGATCGCGTTCTGGACCCCTCCAACCCGCTCAACCGGGAGCTGAGCATCATCCCGCGCCTGGACGTGCAGTACCTGGCGATGAACCCGGAGGTCCCTCCCTTTGACGATGCGCTGGTGCGTCGCGCTTTTGCTCGGGCGATCGACCGCGAACGCCTGGCAGAGGTGGTCCTCAGGGGGATGGTGGATCCGGCTGAAGGCATCCTCCCGCCGGGCATGCCAGGGTACAGGGCCGACTTCAAGGGCCTGGGCTTTGACCCGGAGCAGGCGCGAGAGCTCTTGCGGCAGTCCGGGTATGGGGATGCATCCAATCTGCCAGAGATCGTGCTGTACACCAGCGGCGAGGGCGGCGGCCTCTCGCCAACGGTACAGGCGATTGTGGCCATGCTCAGCACCAACCTGGGCGTGGAGGTCACGGTCGAGCAGACCGCCTGGACTCGCTTCCTGATGGACCTCAACGAGCGCCGCTACGGCTTTTACATCACGGGCTGGATCGCCGACTATCCCGATCCGCAGAACTTTTTGGACATCCTCTTCCACAGCCAGAGTCCCGATAATCACAGTGCCTATGCCAACCCGGAGGTGGATCAGCTCCTGGAGCAGGCGCGCGTGGAGCCGGATCGGGAGAAGCGTCTGGAGCTGTACCAGCAGGCGGAGACGCTAATCGTGCAGGATGCGGCGTGGGTTCCGCTGTGGCATGGTCGGGACTATGTGCTCACCAAGCCATATGTCAGGGGTGCTGTCTATAGCGCTTCCATCAGACCCTGGCTGAAGGATGTGTACATCGAGCGCTGATCGGAGCCGGGCACAGGAGCCCGGCAAAGGGTGCGATCTTGGAGGGGTTCATGGGGACGTTGCTGCAGGTGAAAGGGCTGAGAACACGCTTCTACACTCAGGATGGCGTGGTCAACGCCGTGAATGGCATCGACTTTTCGGTAGATGAGGGGGAGACTCTCGGAATCGTCGGCGAGAGTGGCTGCGGCAAGAGCGTCAGCGTGCTCTCGGTGATGCGGCTCATACCGCAGCCGCCCGGCCGTATCGTGGGCGGGGAAGTGTGGTTCGGAGGACGCGATCTCCTGCGCGTCGACGAGGCGGAGATGCGGCAGGTGCGCGGGAACAAGATCGCGATGGTGTTCCAGGACCCCATGACCTCGCTGAACCCGGTCTTGACCATCAATCAGCAGGTGAGCGAGGCGCTACAGCTGCATCTCGGCATGGACAAGGCGCAGGCTCGAAAGCGGACGATCGAGCTCCTGGAGATGGTCAATATCCCGCGGGCTGCGGACCGGATCGACGACTATCCGCACCAGTTCTCCGGCGGGATGCGGCAGCGCGTGATGATCGCCATGGGGCTGTCGTGCAACCCCCAACTGCTCATCGCCGATGAGCCGACTACGGCGCTCGATGTGACCATCCAGGCGCAGATTCTCGATATCGTAAAGCGCCTGAAGCGCGAGCTGGGGATGGCCATCATCTGGATCACCCACGACCTTGGCGTGGTCGCCGGCCTCGCGGACCGCGTGATCGTGATGTATGCCGGCTATGTCATCGAGCATGCTGAGGTCAAGGACCTCTACGCCGCCCCCCGGCACCCCTATACTCTGGGCCTGCTGCGCTCGATCCCTCGCCTCGACGCGGAGCGCAAGGCCAAGCTGACGCCCATCGATGGGCTGCCTCCGGATTTGATCGACATGCCACCCGGATGTCCCTTTGCGCCTCGCTGTGCTTATGCGATTGAGCGCTGTCTTGTGGAGAATCCTCAGCTGGAGACCGTTGCCCGCCGGCATCAGGTGGCGTGTTGGGTTGATGTGACGTCAGGGAGGGACTAGTACGATGCCGCAGGACGAGACCATGGCGGTACAGCAGAGCTCCTCGACACAGTCGAGCGACCGGGTGTTGCTCGAGGTGCGCGGTCTGAAGATGTGGTTTCCGATCACCCAGGGATTGGTCCTGCAGCGGAGGGTCGGCGACATTCGCGCCGTCGATGGGCTGGACTTTTCCATCCGCCGCGGGGAGACCCTCGGGCTGGTCGGCGAGTCCGGATGCGGCAAGTCCACCACGGGGCGGGCTATCCTGCAGCTCTACCGCCCCACGGCCGGGCAGGTCCTCTTCGAGGGGACGGACCTGACCAGGCTCCGTGGTGAAGCCCTGCGGCGGATGCGTCGCCGCATGCAGATGATCTTCCAGGACCCCTACGCGTCACTCAACCCGCGCATGACAGTCGGCAACATCGTCGGAGAGCCGCTCGAGGTCCACAACATCGGCAAGCCGGAGGAGCGACGCCAGCGGGTGCAGGAGCTGCTCGAGGTCGTGGGGCTGAACCCCTACTTTGTGAACCGCTATCCTCACGAGTTCTCCGGTGGGCAGCGACAGCGCATCGGCGTGGCCCGCGCACTGGCGGTTAACCCGGACTTTATCGTCTGCGACGAGCCGATCTCGGCTCTGGACGTATCGATTCAGGCCCAGATCATCAACCTGCTCGAGGAGCTGCAGGACAAGTTTGGCCTGACCTATCTCTTCATCGCCCATGATCTCTCGGTTGTCAGGCACATTTCGGATCGCGTGGCGGTGATGTATCTGGGCAAGATCGTCGAGCTGACCACGCGGGACGAGCTGTACAGCAACCCGCTGCACCCGTACACGAAGGCATTGCTCTCAGCCGTGCCAATCCCCGACCCTGTTGTCGAGGAAAAGCGCCAGCGGATCATTCTGGAGGGCGACGTGCCCAGCCCAGCCAATCCCCCGAGCGGCTGCCGGTTCCGGACCCGATGCGGGCTGCGGATGGACATCTGCGCCGAGGTCGAGCCGGAGTGGCGCGAGACTGCAGCCGATCACTGGGTGGCCTGCCACAGGGTATGAGGCCCGGCTCCGGCGCCTCAGGAGGCACGGCCCGTCTCGTGATGGGTGCGGTGGCGCCAGAGCAGCGCGATCACACCCGCCACAGATACAGCAGAGCTCACCACGGCTCCGATCAGCAGCCCCCGCCGAAGCCTGGAGGGCACCTGTACGATGACCTCCGGGACGCTCTTGTACCGCGCCACGGCCGCCAGCTCGCGGGCGAGGCTATCCCGGAAGGGCGGCGGCGGGCTGACCGGGGCCAGCAGGCTTGCCAGGTCCGTAGCCAGTGTGTTCAGCCCGGCCATGGGGTCCGTGCCCTCGCCGGAGCCGGGTGCTGGCCTCGGGGCTGAGGTGTCGGTCGGCTCTGACCGGTATAGCGGGATGCGGCGTCCGAAGAATCCTCTGGACACGTCTTCTCACACTCCTGCATGCAGTCTACGGCAACTGCACGCGCAGCGCTGCGCCTGGGTGCCGCCGACTCTGGCGGCTATTCTTCTTCCCGGAGCATCTCCTGAAGGGCGAGCAGCGTCCGGTGATAGAGCGATTTGATCGCTCCCTCGCTGCGCCCCATGATCCTCCCGATCTCAGCGTTCGACAGGCCCTCCGTGAACTTGAGGATCAGCAACTGCTGCCGGTCCGGGCTGAGCTTGCGGATCGCCCGGCGGAGCTTTTCCGAGCGCTCTTTGGCCTCTGCATACTCGTGCGGGGAGGTTGTGCTCCCCGCTACCAGAAACGCGTCGTCCAGCGAGATGCTCTGGCGGCGGGACCGGTCCCGATGCCAGTTGGCCACCAGGTTATGGGCGATCCGGTAGAGCCAGGCTGAGAAGGGCGCTCCCTGGTCAACATAGTGCCCGATGTGCGAGAGGGCACGGTAGAACGTCCGCGCCGTGAGATCCTCGGCGTCGTGGTGGCTGCCGACGCGATGGTAGATATAGCTGTAGATGCGGTTCACATAGCGCTCGTACAAAGCGCCAAAGGCGACCGGATCCGCCCGCGCCTGCTCGATGAGTTCCTCTTCCGAGGTCCCCTCATCCCAGGCCATCTCTGAGGGGCTCCTTTCAGGCGGGGTTCCCATTCACTAGAACCCGGCCCGGCTGTGCCGGTTGCGGCCTCGAGCTCAGCCCATGGGGCAGGTCGCGATGCCGAGGACGCCGGGCCCGCTGTGCGTGGCGATGGTCGGGCCGGCATCAGCGGTGAGCATCCGCGTGCAGTTGAGGCGCCGGCGCACCTCCTGCTCCAGCCGTGTGGCCTCATCGGGGGTGTTGGCATGGGCCAGCCCGCACCACACGGGCGTGTCGCGGCCTACCTGCTCCTCGATCAAGTCGAGCATCCGCTCCAGGGCTCTCTGTTTCGTGCGCACCTTCTCCAGTGGCTCGATGCGGCCGTTCACAATGTGTAGCAGGGGCTTGATGCTCAGCATCGTGCCCAAGAGCGCGGCCGCGCCCCCGATGCGTCCGCCCCGCTGGAGGAACTCGAGCGTATCGACGACAAAGAGGACTCGCATCTGGGCGCGCATGCGCTCCAGCTGGGCCAGGATGGCTTCGATTGGCTGACCCTCGGAGGCCATTTCAACGGCGGCCAGCGCCATCAGCGCCTGACCGATGGAGACGGAGAGCGAGTTGAAGATGTGGATGGAACGCTCGGGCAGCATGTCGCGCGCGGCCTCGGCGGAGGAGAGTGTACCACTCAGCTGGTGGGAGATCAAAACGCAGAGGAGCTCGCTGCCATCGGCCGTCAGTCGCTGGAAGACGTCGAGGAACTCTCCGGCGGAAGGCTGGGATGTGATGGGGAGGTGACGCCTCGCCATCAGGCGCTGGTAAAAGCCGTCGGCATCCAGGGTGATGCCGTCCAGAAAGGTCTCTTCGCCGAAGGAAACCTTCATCGGGATAACATGGAGGCCCAGTTGCTGGGCGACCTCGGGGGTTATGCTCGATGCGCTGTCGACGAGGACACGGATCATTGCGTCGGCTCCTTTCTGTTTCCATGACAAGGCGAGACGCTGCAGCCACCGAGATGGCTCAAAGCTGTACGGCGTTCAGGGCCACGAGCGCTTCGCGCACAAACTCGGCCAGCCGCCGTCGGCTCTCTGCGCTGAGCGAGGCCAGGCACTCCTGAAACCGGCGTGCGGACCGGAGCAGCGTGTCGAGGTGCGGTGTGCCCCGCAGGCGCGCAAGGCTCGCACCGATGCTCAGCCCCGCGAGGGTTCCGAGCCCGAGCTCCATGTTGGGCAGGAGCACAGGCAGGTGACGGCGGCTGATGAGGTCACGGCCGCTGGCCTGCAGGTTCACAAGGAGAGCTGCGACCATCCCGGAGCAGTAGCTCAGTGGCGACTTGTACTCGCCCAGTCGATCCAGCAGCTCGCCCAGCACCTCGGCACCGTTTGCCTCGCGCACTTCGGCCAGGCGTCGGAGCAGCCGCTCCCTCACGCGCGGCCACTCGGGGTCGTCGGCACCGACAGGATCGGTAGCCCGCGTGCGCCCGAGGGGCGCCTCTCCTGCGGCCTCAGTTGGGGCGGCTAGCCCTTCCTCGGGTGCGGCTTCTGGCCGCGGGTAGAACATGATGGCGGAGCGACCCGGCCCCGGCGTGTGCGGGTCGAGGACGTACTCCGAGCCAGCGACGCCCTTGGCCTCAAGCACTTTGAGCATGTCGTAGGCCGAGAATGGGCTCACCCCCAGGGCCTCGGCAATGGCCGAGTAGTGCACGCTGCCCCCGGCGGCGCGAGAGAGCGCCACGAGGGCCCTGTAGAACTGCCTCTGGCGAGGAGTCAGCTTCATTGCCGGGCTCCCTTCCAAAAAGTCCCAACAATTGGCAGTATTGTAGCGTGAGAGCGCGCGGCTGTCAACAGGACAGGGCCGAGTAACTGCTCGGTCTCGCCTCCGGGCAGGGCGGGTTGCTACCTGTTGCCCCCATCCCGCTTCCCGATGGGCGCTAACTTGGCGAATGCCAGCGCGCTTGCTCATGTGACCGCCCCCACCCCTGTCCCCTCCCCCAGGCGGGCACGTCATGCCCGCCTGGGGGAGGGGACAGGGGTGGGGGCAT
>DYEI01000127.1 GCA_020725765.1 Anaerolinea sp.
ATCTGCGCTGCCGGCAGGGCCCCCACCCCCGGCGCCCCCTCCCCCGGGTCGGCCCACAGGCCGACCCGGGGGAGGGGCTGATGATGGCTGGCAGAGTGCGAAATGCCCCAAAACTGAACTACGCCCTACGCCCCACTGCCCCTTGCACTACAGCGCCGAATCTGCTATAGTCCCTTGCAGGCAAGCCCACCTGGAGAAGAGGCGTTACAGCTATGGTCAAGCTATTGATGACCTGGAACATCCGCCCCGGCAAGGAGGAGGAGTACATCGAGTTCCTGACGCAAGAGTTCGCTCCGACGATCATGCGCCTGGGCATCCAGCCAACCGATGCCTGGCTCACGGTTGTCGGTGAGGGGCCGCAGGTCCATGCCGGAGGCACAGCTCCGGACCTGGAGACCATGGAGCGAATCCTGGCGGGCAAGGACTGGCAGAAGTTGGAGAGCAAGCTCCTCTCCCTTGTGCAGGATTTCAGGCGCAAGATCGTGGTCGCTACCGACGGCTTCCAGATCTAGGCGCGACAGATGGAGACTGCTCGCTAAAAGAGACAAGAGCGCTGCCGGACGCTCTTGTCTCTTTGATTCCCTGCGGCGCCATTCCGTTGCATCGGCCGCGGCGCTGGCGCGTCTGCCCCTGTGGGCTAGTCCTTCTTCTCAGGCTTGGCCTCGTCGCTCTTATCGGCCTTGGTGTCGGTGCTATCCCGCCCGGCCTTGTCCCTGGATGAGCCAGTGCCGGTTGACGAGCTCGAGCGGTGGTCCGTGCAGTAGAACCCGGAGCCCTTGAAGACGATACCGACGGCGTGTGGGACTCGGTGCACGGGGCCTTCACACTCCGGGCAGCGCTGCAGCGGCTCGTCAGTGATGCGCTGCCACCGCTCGAAGCGTATGCCGCAGGTTTCGCACTTGTACTCGTACGTAGGCATAGTCGATCACCTCAACCGATAGACTGGGCTCGTAGTTGCGTCCCCTGAGAAGCCCTGTGCGGGCTTATTGTACTCTGCTCGCCCGTGGCGTGCAAGTGGCCCAAGCTGACAACTCCCGTGAACCTTTTGCCCACTGGCGGCGACTCACCTCTTGGGAGAGCCGCATGGAGATTGCAGTGAGCCAGCCCGCATTGCCCGTGGACCCTGATCAGGCGCTGATCCGCCGCATGGTGCTCGGCGACGAGGAGGCGTTGCGCGCCCTCTACGCCGCCTATGGCCGGCGGCTGTTTGCTTACGCCTATCGCCTGACAGGGAACAGGGCTGTTGCGGAGGAGGTCGTTCAGGATGCCCTGCTGGCGGCGTGGAAGGGGGCGGCGGCCTACCGCGGCGACTCGCGGATTGTCACCTGGCTGCTGGGCATCGTGCATCACCGGGCGCTGAACGCCCTCCGGCGCAAGACGGTCCCAAGTGATACGCTGGAAGAAGCCGCCGAGAGGGCCGATGCGGGCGCGGGGCTCAGCGAGCTGGCCGAGGCGAGCGAGCGCCGCAAGGCGTTGACGGTCGCGCTCAGCCAGCTCTCGGGCGAGCACAGGGCGGTGTTGGACCTGGTCTTCTATCAGGGGCTGAGCCTGGCAGAGGCCGCCGAGGTGCTCCGCTGCCCGGTGGGCACCGTGAAGAGCCGGCTGAGCTATGCCAAGGTGCGGCTGCGGGCGGCGCTGGTCCGTGCGGGCTGGCGGGCGGAGGATGTGTTATGAGCTGTCGCAGCAAGTTGGCGGAACTGTTGCCGCTGTACGCGGCGGGCTCGCTCGGCGCGGAGGAGCGGCAGGCGGTGGCTGGGCATCTGGCTGCGTGCGCCGACTGCCGGGCCGAGCTTGCCTTCTGGCGGGAGGTGGCATCGGCCGTGGCCGCCGAGGACCGCGCCCTGCCCCCGCCCTCGCCGGTCCTTGTCGATCGGGTGCTGGCCAGCGCGCAGCGCAGGCGGGCGAACCCCTTCGCCCGTGCCTGGGCGCTGCTGGCCGCGCAGGTACCCCTGGTGCGGCGCGAGATCTGGTCCGCTTCGGCTCTGGTGATGGCCCTCGGCTGCGTGGTAGCCATCCTCCAGGGCGGCAGCGCGAGCGCGTCCATCATCCAGGCTGCGGCGCCGCTCGTGGCCGCGGCCGGCCTGGCCATGCTCTATGGCCCGGACAACGACCCCGGCCTGGAGCTGGCGCTGGCCACGCCGACTTGGCCGCGGCAGGTGTTGCTGGCCCGGCTGGTGGTGGTCTATGGATACAACCTCGTCCTCGGCCTGGCGGCCAGTGTGGGGGTGCTGGCCGTCGTGCCCCCGGGCCTCCTGGGGCAGGTCATCCTGGGCTGGCTGGCGCCGATGACCTTTCTGTCGGCGTTGGCCCTGGTGCTCTCGATGGTCATCGGCACTGGCAACGCGATCACTGTGGCCCTGATGCTGTGGCTGGCACGGGGCCTGGCCTCGGGCCTGCGCATGGGTACAGTGGGCGCCCCCGCCGCCTCTGAGGCGGCTGTCGTGGCTGCGTTGCAGGCGTATGCCGGGCTCTGGCGCAGCACGGGCCTGCTGTTCGGGCTGGCGGCGGTGCTCCTGGCTGCGGCCGTAGCTCTGGCGGGTCAGAGCGAGCGCCTGGTGGCGCAGAAGGTGTGAGGCACAGGCTCGCCGCCTTCATCGCGTTGCCGAGACCTGGTGTGTCCGCTTGGGCTCCTCGCAGTTGAACCACTGACGCTCCGGCCGTGACTCACTGCCTGGAGGAGTCTAAAGGAGAGCTGTCGATGTCCGCCTTCTGGGCAGTGGCCCGCTACGAGTATCGCATGGCGGTGCGCCGCTGGGGGGTGTGGCTGGCCATGGCCATCGCCGCCGTGCCCTACCTGCTGCCGGCGCTGGCCGGCCCGATCGAATCCGGCGCCGGCGGGTCGGTGCCTGCCGGCTCGATCTGGGCCTTTGCGGGCAGCACCGTGCTCCAGCTCAACCTTCTGATGCCCATCATCGGCGGCATCGCCATGGCGGATCGCCTGCCCCGCGACTGGCGTCTGGGCACGCGCGAGCTGCTGGCCGCGACGCCGCTCGGGCGGCGCAGCTATGTGCTGGGCAAGTACGTCGGGGTCGTGGCGGCCGCCGTCACACCGGTCCTGGCTGTCGTCGCGCTGCTGGCGGCCATCCTCTCGGCGCGCGGCCTGGCCGCAGGCGTGTCGCCGGCAGGGTTGGCGGTGATGAACGGGGGGTTGCTGGCTGGCTTCCTGGCCATCATCGTGCCGGCCTATCTCTTCATCGGCGCCTTCAGCCTGGCCTGCCCGGCGGTGCTGCCGGTACGCGTGTACCAGGTGCTGTACGTGGGCTACTGGTTCTGGGGCAACTTCCTGAACCCCAGGTTCATCCCCACCCTGGCGGGCAGCCCGCTCACACCCTCGGGCGAGTATGCCGCCGCCGGCTTCTTCAGTGCCAGCAAGGTGAGCGGCATGGTCACGACCCACAGTGCCGCCGAAGGGCTGCTTAGCATCGCCGTGCTTCTGGGCTCTGCCGCAGTCGCCCTTTTGGCGCTTGAGCGCTACCTGGCGTGGCAGGCGAGGAGGGCGTGAAACGTGAAACGTCAAACGTGAAGCGTGAGGCGCGAAGCGTGGGGGTGGTGGGTGTTGCGCTGTACGAGGGGAGAGGACCGAGACGGGATGAACCTGCTGTACCATCTGCGCATCTACCGGCGTGAGCACCTGGCATTGCCGGCGGGCTTGTGGATGCTCTTTGCCCTGATGGTGGCCTTTGCGCGCATGGATGACGGGCGGGCCTGCGAGATGGCCTGCACCTTTCTTGGCTTTGTGCTGCCGCTGATGGCAGGGATACTTGCCGCCTCGGCCATAGTCGACGATCCGGTGCTGGAGCTGCAGCTGGCGGCACCACGGGCGCCGTGGCGCATCCTGGTAGAGCGACTGGCGGTGCTCCTTGGCATCGTGGCCCTCGCCGCACTGGCCTATCAGGTCTACCTGGGGGCGATGGGGATCGATCTTACCGGGCTGGGGAACCCGGCTGCCCGACAGCTTGCCTGGCTTGTGCCCAGCCTGGCCCTGATGGGGCTCTCGAGCCTGGTGGCGCTGGCCCTGGTCCAGGGCACCGGCGGGGCGCTCCTGGTGGGGCTCCTGTGGCTCTTGCAGATACTGGCGCGTGGCTGGTTCGTCGCGAGCCCCTGGGCGCGCTACCTGTTCCTGTTCATGCGGGTCCGCTACGCGGACCACCCGGCGCTTGCGGCCAACGAGCTGTGCCTGCTGGGGCTGGGCATGCTCCTGGTGATCGACGCGGGGTGGCTGCTGCGGAAGACGGAACGTTACCTGTAGGGGCGGTTTGTGACCCCTTACAGCAGAAAGCGCGAGGAAGCACATGGACATCCAGATCACCGCTCTGAGCAAGACCTACGGCTCGGGGCGCAGCGCCGTCCGGGCGCTGCGTGGAGTGGACCTGACGATCGGAGAGGGCATGTTCGGCCTACTGGGGCCCAACGGCGCCGGCAAGACGACGCTGATGCGCATCCTGGCCGGTCTGGTCAACCCGACGTCAGGCAGGGTGATGGTCGCCGGGCACGATCTGAGCACCGAGCGCGGCAAGGTCGCCGTCAAGGCCATGCTCGGCTACCTGCCTCAGGAGCTGGGCCTCTACCCGGAACTGACTGCCCGCCAGTTTCTGGACTATATGGCGATCCTCAAGGGCCTGGATGACGTCCGGACGCGGCGGGCGCGCGTGGATCGCACGCTCGAGATGGCAGGTCTTGCCGATGTGGCCGACCGCAGGCTCAAGGGCTTCTCGGGCGGCATGAAGCGTCGGGTGGGCATTGCGCAGGCGCTGCTGAACGACCCCAGGATTCTGATCGTCGACGAGCCAACGGCAGGGCTCGACCCGGAGGAGCGTATCCGCTTCCGCAACCTCCTCGTCGACCTCGCCAGCGACCGCATTGTCATCCTGTCGACCCATATCGTCGAGGACATCTGCCAGACCTGCCGCGACATGGCGGTTCTCGACCGCGGCCTCGTGCGTTTCCGTGGCTCGCCGGCCGATCTCATTGCACGGGCACGGGGCGTGGTCTGGCAGATCCGCACCGAGAACGGCCACAAGCCGGATGGTGGACTGGTCGTCGTCTCGACCCTGCAGCTCGCCAACGGTGTGCGGTACCGGGTGGTTGGCCGAGACGCCTCTGCACATCCCGGGGCGGAGCCGGCCCAGCCGAGCCTGGAGGACGGATACGTCTGGCTGATGCAGGCGAAGGACGCGTTGCCGGGAGGGGAGTGACGGGCCTGCGGCCGGCCGCCCGATTTGCGAATGACATGGTTTCCATGCTATAATCCTACGCTACCAACAGCGGATGCCAACGATAGGGTGGTAAAGCTGGGACGAGAGGGGGGAAAAGTGTGACGCAGGTGATCGTCGAGCGGAACGAATCCTTTGAGAGCGCCCTCAAGCGGTTCAACAAGAAGGTCCAGCAGGATCGCGTGCTCTCGGAGGTTCGCCGCCGCCGCTTCTACGAGAAGCCGAGCGTGCTGCGCAAGAAGAAGAAAGCGGCCAAGCGACGCAAGAGCCGCAAGCAGACACGCAAGAGCATGAGGGATTAGGAGCCCGGGGCCGACCCTGGCAGGCCCACCTACGGGCTCATGAGCAGGATGGCTGCCAATGGCTCTAAAGGACAAGCTGTCTGCCGACCTGAAGCAGGCCATGCGCGACCGGGACGAGAACCGTCTGGTCGCGCTTCGCCTGCTGCGGGCGGGCATCGTCAATGAGGAGGTGGAGAAGCAACATCCCCTTGACGACAGCGAGATCCAGGCTGTCGTCGCCCGGCAGGTCAAGCAGCGGCGTGAGTCGATCGAGGCCTTCCGCGCCGGTGGCCGGGAGGACCTGGTGAAGCAGGAAGAGGCGCAGCTGCGCGTCCTGATGGAGTATCTGCCGCAGCAGATGTCGCGAGAAGAGATTGAGGCGGCGGCACGGGAAGCCATCAGCGAGGTCGGCGCCAAAGGGCCGGGTGACCTCGGCGCCGTCATGCGCGTCCTCATGCCCCGCCTGAAGGGCCGTGCAGAGGGCTCGCTGGTGAACCAGGTGGTCAGGGAGTTGCTTGGTGCCCGCTAGCGCCCCGCCCGGCGGGCAGACGCCAGCCATCGCTGCCTTCTGAGAGCGCCATGACAGAAAGGTCCGGTGGCATCTCGTTCGCGAATGCGAATGCCTCGCCAAGTGTGCCCTTGCCGCCGTGGCGGACACGGCTTGGCATACTCCTCCTCTCGCTCCTCTTGACCGTGTCGGTGAGCGGGGTACTGCTTGTACGCCTCGAGCCCGACAGTGTGGACCTCCAGGTCGGCGAGGTGGCGCCGCGGCGCATCCTCGCACCGCGGTCTGTCACCTTTGTGAGTGAGTACCTCACCGAGAAGCAACGCGAAGAAGCAGCCCGGCAGGTTGCCCCCGTCTATACCGCCCCTGATCCAGAGATTGTGCGTCGGCAGCTCGCCCAGGCACGGGGCCTCACCGAGTATCTTACAGCCCTGCGCGCGGACCCTTATCTCTCTCCCGAGGAGCGCAGGGAGGCCATCCAGGCCATCGATGGCCTGCGCCTTTCCCCTTCGGCGATCAATGCCATCCTCAGCCTCGACAGTGTCTCCTGGAGCGCCGTCGTGACCGACGTGCACACCATCCTCGAGCAGGCGATGCGCAACGAGATCCGCCAGGGAGAGCTGACAGATGCGCAGAGACGCGTCGGGGCCATGGTGAGCCAGTCCCTCTCGCCGGCCGCCACCGAGGCTGTCGTCGCTCTGGTGCAGGCGCTGCTGGTCCCCAACAGCCTGTACGACGAGGCCACCACGGAGGAGCGGCGGCAGCAGGCGAGGGACCGCGTCCTTCCCGTAAGCCACAGCCTCAAGCAGGGAGAGGTTGTGGTGCGTGAAGGGGAGCTGGTGACCCCTCTGGACCTTGAGGAGCTGGAAGCGCTCGGCCTGCGCAGGGCCGACGATGGCCTGTCGCAGGCAGTGGGCACGGCCCTGCTCGTCGGCCTGCTGGTCGCCCTGCTCATCGCCTACATCCACCGGTCCCAGCCTGAGCTGTGGTACCGCCCGCGGCGCCTGCTTCTCCTGGCGCTGAGCCTCCTCGCCGCGGCGATCATGGCACGCCTCATGGTACCGGGGCACACACTGATCCGGTATCTATTCCCCGGTGCGGCGCTGGCCATGCTGTGCAGCGTGCTGGTGAACGTCCAGCTTGGGGCGATCCTCAGTGTGCTCGTGAGTGTGCTCGTCGGCTTTGTGTCGGGCGGCTCGCTGGACCTCGCGGTGTATACGCTGGCCGGGTCGCTGGTTGGCTCGCTGGCGCTGTGGCACATGGAGCAGCTACACTACTTTACCCGGGCAGGCGCCCTGGTGGCGCTGGCCAACATCGTGAGCCTTGCCGCTTTTGGGCTGGTCGAGCGCAGCTACGATACGACGGCGCTCCTTCAGCTGCTGGGCGTGAGCGTGGCGAACGGCGCGCTCTCGGCGAGCCTCACTTTTGCCGGATACGCCTTTGTAGGGCGGGCCTTTGGGATCACGACCTCGCTTCAGCTCCTCGAGTTGGCGCGGCCGACGCACCCACTCTTCCGGCAGCTCTTGCTCAATGCGCCCGGCACCTACCATCACTCGATCATCGTCGCCAACATGGCCGAGCGCGCGGCGGAGCTGGTGGGCGCGGACCCGCTCCTCGCGCGTGTGGGCGCCTACTACCACGACATCGGCAAGACGCTGCGCCCCTACTTTTTCATCGAGAACCAGTCCGACGGCCTCAACCCCCACGACCGTCTGGACCCGAAGACCAGCGCCAAGATCATCATCAGCCACACCCAGGATGGGGTGGCCCTCGCGCGCCAGTATGCCCTTCCCGAGCGGGTGCAGGACATCATCGCGCAGCACCATGGCACGAGTCTGGCCGGATTCTTCTATCAGATCGCCAACAAGCAGGTCAACGGCGAGGTCGACGAGAGCGATTTCCGGTACCCCGGGCCGGTGCCCGACACCAAAGAAGCGGCCATCGTCATGCTTGCGGATGTGGAGGCGGTCGTGCGCGCCAAGCGGCCGGCGACACCACAAGAGATGGATCAGATCATCCACCAGTTCATCCAGGACAAGCTGATCACCGGCCAGCTTGACCGATGCAACCTCACCCTGCGTGACCTGGACCAGATCCGTCAGGCCTTCAGCGGTGTGCTGAAGAGCATCTTCCATCCGCGAATCCAATACCCAGAGAAGGAAGAGTGATGGCTCCGCCGAGGGAGGGATGTGGGCTCAGCGAGTCGCGTCGCCTCATCGCCCGCGTCGGCTATGCCCTCAGGGGCTGGGTCGAGGCCTGGAAGTGTCAGCCTAACGTGCGGATTCAGGCGGCCTTTGTCGTCGCGGTTACGGCGTTGGGGCTGTATCTGGGCCTGTCCGCAGAGCAGTGGGCGATCATCGTGCTGACCTATGGCCTGGTCGTGGCGACCGAGCTCCTGAACTCGGCGCTGGAGGCGCTCACCGACCTGGCCTCGCCGACCTTTCACCCGCTGGCCCGTCGGGCGAAAGATATCGCCGCCGGGGCCGTGCTGCTGACGGCGGTGGCGGCGCTGATTGTCGGATTGCTCATCCTGGGTCCGCCGCTTCTGGCGCGCCTGCGGTGACCGGGATGATGTGGCGGAGGGTAGCATCGTGGAGATACGGCAGTACGTGCGCATTGCCTGGCGCTGGCTGTGGCTGATCGCGGGCCTGCCGGTCCTGGTCCTGGCTGTGAGCCTTCTGCGAGGGCGTGCGCCGCAGGCGCCGGGGTATGTCGCTACCATGCGCTTTAGCGTGGGCGTGGTGCCGGAGCAGGCCGAGGGCGGCTCTTACACTTACGACCGGTATTACACCTGGCTGACGGCCGAGTACCTGATCGATGACCTCGCCGAGGTCGTGAGGAGCCGCGAGATTGCCGAGGCTGTGGCTCAGGAGGCGGCCCGCAATGGGCTGGCGCGCGAGCTCGGCCCCGGGACGGTACAGGGCTCGACCACGGGCGGCAAGCTGCACCGTATCCTCACCGTCTCCCTGACCTGGGGCGATCTCGAGGAGCTGCAGGTGCTGGCGAGGGCGACCGCCACAGTCCTGAGTGAAGGCCGCGCACCGTACTTTGAGCAACTGCGACAGGTCGGCACCCCGGTCGTCATGCACCTCATTGATCCTCCTGCCATCTCACCTCTAGGGGTAAGCCTGCGCAGCCGGGTCGAGGTGCCTCTGAGGGCCGGCCTGGCCCTCCTCGGCGGGATAGCGTTGGCCTTCTTCCTGGAATATCTGGACGATAGCGTACGCGACCCGAGCGATCTGACGGTGCGCGGGGTGTCGGTGCTCGGCGTCATCCCGCGCCGCAGCGGGGCACCCTGGTCGGAGCGTCGCGTGAGGTAGAGGAAGCCCAGAGTCGATTCCGGTTGCCATGCCCCTGCCTCGGTGCTAGACTCGCTCCCGGGCCACAATCGGCCACGCCTCTCGGCCCCAAGACCGAGAGGACTTGACGGGAGGCAGGGAGCATGAGGATAGGCATCTTCGATGCCTTGTTCGGCCAGTTGCCCCTCGAGGACATGCTGGACCTCTGTGTCGATGCCGGCCTGGACGCGGTCGAGATCGGCACCGGCAACTATCCGGGCTCGAAGCACATTGATGTCGATGCGCTCTTGGAGAGCGAGCAGGCGCGCGAGGCGTACCTCCGCGAGTTCCGGGCCCGAAACCTCATCATCAGCGCGTTCTCGTGTCACGGTAACCCCATCCACCCCAACCGCGATCTGGCAGCCCGCCACGACGAGGTCTACCGCAAAACCATCCGTCTGGCACAGGTGATGTCCGTCCCGGTCGTCTGCTGCTTCTCCGGGTGCCCGGGTGGCGGCCCGGAGGATCGCCGGCCGAACTGGGTCACCGCCGCCTGGCCACCCGACTTTCCCGACATACTGAACTGGCAGTGGGCCGAGGTTGTTGTCCCGTACTGGCAGGAGCTTGGCCGCTTCGCTCAGGACCACGGGGTGAGGCTGGCCATCGAGATGCACCCGGGCTTTGTGGTCT
Organism: Anaerolinea sp.; assembly: GCA_020725765.1. GTDB lineage: Bacteria > Chloroflexota > Anaerolineae > SpSt-313 > SpSt-313 > SpSt-313. The sequence goes on from DYEI01000127.1 coordinate 9,968, forward strand.
ACAACCCTGCGACGCTGACCCGCCTGCGCGCTGAGGTCGGGCCGGTCGTCGGCGCCAACCTGGACCCGAGCCATCTCTACTGGCAGGGGATCGACCCGGTAGCGGCGATCAAGAGCCTGGAGGGCTCGATCTACCACGTGCACGCCAAGGACACCGCTATCGACCGTCAGAACACGGAGATCAACGGCGTTCTGGATACCAAGCCGTACTCCGACGTTCCGCATCGCTCGTGGGTCTTTCGGACTGTGGGGTACGGCCATTCGCTGCTCGAGTGGCGCCAGATCGTGAGCGCTCTGCGGACTTTTGGCTACGACTATGTGCTGAGCATCGAGCACGAGGACGCCCTGGCCTCGATAAATGAGGGGTTCGCCAAGGCAGTCGCCTTTCTGCGGGAAATCGTGCTGAGCGAGACGCCAGCACAGGCGTGGTGGGTGTAGGATGAACATGATCCGTGTGGGGCTCATAGGTGCGGGGTTTGTAGGTCCTGCTCACGTCGAGGCACTTCGGCGTCTGGGATACGTCGAGGTGCTTGCTCTGGCCGAGAGCGACGCGCGGCGTGCGCGGGAGAAGGCTGACCAGATGGGCATCCCCGAGGCCTGCGGTGATTACCGCAGGCTCCTGGCCAACCCCCGGGTGACGGTCGTGCACAACGCTACGCCCAACCGGATGCACTTTGAGATCAACCTGCATGCCCTCCGGGCCGGGAAGCACGTGGTGTCGGAGAAGCCACTGGCTGTGACGTCGGACGAGGCGCGACGGCTGGTCGAGGAGGCGCGGGCGACGGGGCTGGTGAATGCGGTGAACTTTAACTACCGGGGCTATCCCCTCGTGCGCCAGATGCGGGCTATGATCGCCCGAGGGGATATCGGTCAGGTGAGGCTCGTGCATGGCTCCTATCTGCAGGACTGGATGACCTACGCCACGGACTATAGCTGGCGTGTCCTGCCGGAGCAGGGCGGCCCCTCCCGCGCTCTGGCAGACATCGGCTCGCACTGGTGCGACCTGGCGCAGTGGGTCACGGGCCAGCGTATCAGTCGGGTGATGGGCCGGCTGGCCACGGTAGTGCCCATCCGGTTCAGGCCGGTGGAGCGAGAGGTAGAGGCGTTCGCGGCGGCAGAGGGCCCGAGGGAGGCCGTGGAGGTGCGCACTGAGGACTATGCCTCCGTGCTCATAGACCTGGACGGCGGCGCGACGGGCTCCTTTGTGGTGTCGCAGGTCAGCCCGGGGCGCAAGAACCGCCTCTGGATTGAGGTCGACGGCAGCGAGGGCTCGCTGGCCTGGGATCAGGACTATCCCGATGAGCTGTGGTACGGCCAGCGGGGCCGGCCCAATCAGGTTCTCCCGCGCGACCCGGCGCTGCTCGACGTCGAATCGCTCGTTGGCTCCTACCTCCCGGCGGGGCACCCGGAGGGCTGGTCAGACGCGCTGCGGAACCTCTTTGCGGAGATCTATGGGTTCATCCGTGCCGGGAAGAGCCCCCTGCACGATATGCCGACCTACCCGACCTTCTACGATGGCCTTGTGCAGATCACGTTGGTCGAGGCCATCCTCGAGAGCCATCGGCTGCAGCAATGGGTCGATGTGCCGCAGCTTCCCGCGCCGCAGCCGGCCGCCGCCATGGCCATGGCGCGGCGCTAGCTGCGGGCAGGCAGCCTCCGGCGTCAGCCCCGCGACGCTTGCCCGGTGGAGCTATCCTCACCCTCGACAGGTTTGGGCTGGGGGATGATCAGCACGCGGTCGATGCGGCGCCCGTCCATGTCCACGACCTCAAAGCTGTGGCCGTTGGACACGATCCGGTCGCCCACGCGCGGGAGGCGCCCGAGCTGGGCCACCACAAACCCGGCGACGGTGTTGAACTGATACTGCTCCTCGCCCGGCAGGTGCTCGACATCCAGCAGGTCGCGCAGGTCATCCGCCGGGAGCAGCCCGTCGACGAGGAGTGACCCATCCTCCCGTCGGACCACGGCCTGCTCCACCCGATCGTACTCGTCCTCGATCTCGCCGACGAGCTGCTCGAGCACGTCCTCGAGGGTGATCAGGCCCTCCGTCTCGCCGTACTCGTTGATCACGATGGCCATCGCGGAGTGGGTCATCTGAAAGGCGCGGAGGGTGGCCGAAATCAGCTGGCTATCGGGGACGAACAGGGGTTGGCGCAGTATCCTGCGCAGATCGAGCGCTTCGCCCTGGACGAGGACGTCCCTGGCATGTACGATGCCGAGGACGTTGTCCAGGCTGCCCTGGTACACTGGGAACCGCGAGTAGGTCGACTCTTCCACGATCTTGCGGACCTGATCCGCCGGCATATTGATCTCGATCCCCACTACCTCAGAGCGCGGGCGCATCAACTCGCCAACCCTGAGATCGGCGAAGCGAAAGACCCTCTCTACGAGCTCGCGCTCGGTGCCGGCAAAGACCCCCACGCGTGCCCCCTCGGCCATCAGGTACTTGATCTCTTCCTCGCTGGCTGGGGGCGGCTCCTCGGCGTGCAGACCGAGTATCCGCAGCACGGCATCGGTCGAGGTGCGCAGGATCCAGACGAGCGGCCGGGCCAGCGCAGCGAGCCCCTGCATGGCAGGGGCCATGGCACGAGAGATCGATTCGGCATGGGCCAGGGCGATCCGTTTGGGCACCAGCTCCCCCAGTATGAGGGTGAGATAGGTGACGGCGAGGACGACGAGCGCCAGGGCGACGGTCGGAGCCCACGGGCCGATCACGGGCAGCCCGGCCAGGGCGGGGGTCAGTCGCGCGACGATAGTCGCGCCGCTGAAGGCACCGGCCAGCGTGCCGACCAGGGTGATTCCGATTTGTACTGTCGAGAGGAAGGTGCCCGGCTCCTCAAGGAGCTTGAGCGCCGTCTGCGCCCGCCGATCGCCCTCCTCGGCATGGGCTTCCAGACGCGAGCGCCGAGAGGAGACCAGGGCCATCTCTGTGCCGGCAAAGATGCCGTTGGCGATGACCAGAAGAAGGATGATGATAAGTTCGAGTGTCATCGGTTACCTTGACTACCTCTGCGTGACACCGGCAGCGCGGGCGCGGGAGGCGTCGCTTCAGGTGCGGCCTTGAGGCCGTGGGATGCGTCCTCCCCTGCGCCTATCAAGTCTTGACGCGTTACAGGTGCACAGCTTCAGGATACCAGAAAAACTGCGATTATGCAAGTGGTTTGCCGCATGGGGTGCATCCAAGATCAGTCAGCAGATTCGCGGTCAGGCAGC
>DYEI01000128.1 GCA_020725765.1 Anaerolinea sp.
CCAGACGCGGTAGCCGGCCCTGCGCGCGGCTCGCTCTCTTGTACCGTCGCCCCATCCCCCTGCCCCCTTCCCCGCGCCGCGGAGAAGGGGGGAAGCTTACTGACAGGGGGTGTTCGCGGGCGGCGGAGCCGCCCGCGAACACCCCCTCCATACCAGAAGACGCCCCTTTCCCCGCCGCCGAGGCGGCGGGGAAAGGGGACGGGGGGATGGGGGACCCTCCCACAAGGGCCGAGGGACGGCGGCCAAAGCAGCCTGTCCGCCCCCGAAGGGCCATGGGCTGGCACCAGCACAGATGAGCCTGCCCCCGGCGGGAACTATGCCCCTACCTGCCCCCACACTATGGCATTCTCCCAGACTGTGATATCATAGGTGACGAGGGGCCGGCGACCGGGCCCGGCCACGGACACAGGGAAGGCCGCCATGGGAGCGCGCGATCAGTACGAGAGCCTCGTGAGGTTCTACGAGTTCCAGCTGGGCAGCGTGCCGGCACGGGAGGAGCTGAAGGAGGCGCTGAGGGCGACGATCAGCGAGCGCGAGCTGCAGTTATTCTTCCTGCTGCCGTTCATGGGTATGATGCCGGAGGAAAAGCTGCTCCGCAAGGCCGCCCGGGCTGGCATCTCGAGGGATGAGGCGCTACAGCTCGCCCGGCGGCTCATCCCCGAGGGCATGGTCGACTCATACGTCGGGCCGGGAGGTCGCCTCTACGGGCGCGCCCCATTCATCGCCTTGCTCGAGTTCCAGGTGCGTCTCAAGGAAGCCTCCCCGCTGCGCGCGGTGTGCACCCGGATCATGGATGCCCTGATCGAAGGCGCAGTTAAGGTCCTGCCCACAAAGACGCCGTACTATCGCGTGCTCCCGGTAGAGCAGACCCTCCGGGCGCCCTCACAGACTCGGGTCGTGGCGGTGAACGTGGCTGTGCCGGATCCACGCGAGGTCCTGCCCATCGACGTGGCATCTGAGATGGTCAGGCGCGAGTCGCTGATCGTCGTGGCCGACTGCTACTGCCGCGCCACCAAGCGGCTTGTCGGCGAGGAGTGCGGGCATCCGCTGGAGACCTGCTTCTACTTCAACGAGCTGGGCATGGTCAAGCTCGAGGCCGGCTACGGCCGCCGCGTCGACGTTGCCGAAGCCCTGAGCATCCTCCGGGCGTGTGAGGAGGCGGGGCTGGTGCACAACGTGTCCAACTGCGAAGGCAAGATGCAGACGCTGTGCAACTGCTGCGCCTGCTCGTGTGCGGTGATGAAGGCCGTGGTCCGCGGCCAGACGAACGTGGGGGCGCCTTCGCGCTATCGGTCGGCACTGATCGAGGAGCGGTGTACCCTGTGCGAGGTCTGCATCGAGACCTGCCCCGTGAAGGCGATATCGGCCCGTCAGGGCACGCTCCTCCTCGATGGCGCGAGGTGCATTGGCTGCGGACAGTGCGTCTCCCATTGCCCCGAGGGCGCGCTCCGCATGGTCCTTCGGGAGCGTCCGCCCAAGATCTATGCGGATAACGACGCCCTGTTCCGCCGGATCAACATGGAGGCAATGCTCGGCCTTGCGGCGCGGAGGCTTCTTGGCCGATAGCGGTCGGACCAGCGCCCCTCAAGGGGAAACGTGTCGGGTGCTCAAGGCTGCGTCTTTGGCAGCGCGCTGACCTTCACCGCCCGAGGGCGCGGCGCACGAGGCCCCACACGCCCCCCGACGGGGAGCGCTCGCGGCGCATCGACCGCTCCAGTCTCTCCAGGCGCTGGCGGAGCCGCGCCGCCCGGGCGAGGTCGCCGCGCTCGGCGTATCGCTCGGCCAGCCAGCCGGCCAGGCGGGAGTCAAAGCTCCTCGCCAGGCGCTCCTCGATGAGGGCCATGACCGCCGGCGCCTGAGTCCGCGCGCCGGGTGAGCTGGCGAAGCGCAGGAGCTGCTCCGGATCGCCGAGCTCCCGCCGGGCCACGATCAGCGCCTCCCCAATCCGGTCGAGGTCGAGCAGCTTCTCGGCGACCACGTCGGCATAGCCCGCGGCACGACACTGGTCGAGGAGGACCCGGCCAGTGCTGGCGTCGCCAACCTCCAGGTCGAGCAGGAGCCGCCAGTAGTCCTTCGCCGCCTGCGGGCTGGCCGCAGCGAGCTCCCGACGCGTCCAGGCGGCCAGTCGAAGGCGCTCCTCGGCCCTCGCATTCGAGAGCATGAGAAAGGGCAGCTCCTGGCGCAGGCCGCAGTCGCCGCGCTCGGCTGCCACCTGGAAGGCCTCGAAGAGGGCCTCGAGCGCCCGTTGCCGGAGATCGGCGTCCTCCAGCGCCTGCAGGCAGAGGCCGAGGCCACACACAGCCTGGCGCAGCGCCTCCTCCCAGCCCTGGGCCGAGGCCGCTGCCCCCGGCAGCAGCACCCGAACCAGGCGGCTCAGGCTCTCGGCAGCAGATGCCGGGTCCCCCAGCTGGAGCTGCCTCAGGCCCTCGTCACAGAGCGACGCGACGCGATCGGGCCTTCGGCCGCCCCGACCTCCATCCACGGTTGTGCTCTCCATACACAGAACCCCTCTAGTGACGAGCCGCAGAACGGCTCGCTGTGCCAGGGCCAGGCAGCAGACCCCGGGCCCGACAGCCGGCCGTGACGCGGATGGGGAAACTTGGCCCTGTCAGTGTGGCGCATGATATCCGCGCTGCCTGATGCAGCCAAACCGGCGCCGGGCACGCCCGTTGGCCACCGGCGCGCTTTGCCCGGGCGCCACCCCCTCAATGTCCGTTATACTTGGGGCAGGAGCCGGTGTAACCGGGCCGTATCTGCCACCACTCGTTGCAGGAGCGGGGGTCCATAAAGTTGCCCGTGTCCTGAATCGCCACCACGACCTCGCTGCCCCGGGCCGTGCCCAGGGGCTTGCCAGCCTGGAGCGCCGGCAGGTTATAGCCCCACCAGCCGCGGCCAACGTACACGTAGCGATTGCAGCAGTCGAGCGAGCGGTACAGCGCCAGCAGGTTCGGGTCGGTGCAGATGTTGTCGAGGTGCACGGTGTAGCCCCGCGAGCCGGAAGAGTCCTCGCGCGTGTAGCGCAGGGCGATGGTGTCCTCGTCGGCGTAGAGGACCAACACCTCCATCCCCTCGCCAATATCGTAAGCCGAAACGGGCACGTGCAGCGCCTCACCCGGGGTCGTGCGCAGCCCCAGCGCGGTGACCGGCCAGGTCGCCAGCGGCGATCCGCGCGTCCCCGGGTTCGGGGAAGGCGCCCACTTCCAGTCGTAGACCCGGTAGAACTCGGTGAGTTGCGGCACACGGTACGGGCTGAACAGTGTGGCAAACTGCGGCGGCTGATTCTCGTCGTCGGTGCCATAGTTCACCAGGCTGCGGACGAGCGCCGGATCGGTGCTCGGCGTGTAGCCCCGCAGGTCGAGGTTCTTGTCGGCGTGCAGCTCCGCAGGGCGGACGGGGTCGTCCAGGTCGTACTGCATGGCCGCCCCGGCGGTATATGCGTTGGAGGAGCTCAGCGGGCATACCGATGCGGGCGCTTTGGCGACGAAGGGCAGGTAGGTGCGGTACTGACCGGCCGCACGTGCTGGCGCAACTCTGCCAGCGCTGGACTCTCCGAGGATGGCTGCGAGGGCTATCACCGCGAGGATGCCGAGCCAAAGCCTACCGCGCATGGGTCTTCCCTTCCAGGTCCGCAGCCGGGAACAGGGTCTCAGGAAGATCAGAGACTGGTTTCTGAATTGTAACCTGTTTCTGCTCGGTTGGCAAAATGCCGTTGGGAGGCAACTGTTCAGACTCGCATCCCCGCAGCGCCGGCTGCCACGTGTTGCCCCACCTCGCTCCTCGAGTCAGGCCTTTGGCGATGCAACCTGCGATGCCCTCCAGAACTTGGAGATGAGCTCCAGCTACTCTGAGCTCAAGACCCCCCTTGCCCCTCCAGGGGCGGAAAGCCTTCTTCGGTCGTGGGGCGAGGGCATGGCCTATCGAGGGACCCCCACCCCTGGGGCATTCCCCGCTTTGCCCGCTGGGCAAAGCGGGG
>DYEI01000129.1 GCA_020725765.1 Anaerolinea sp.
CAGGGGCGGACAGGCTGCTCTAGCCGCCGTCCGTCGGCCCTTACCGGAGGGTACCCCATCCCCCCATCCCCCTTCCCCGCCGCGCAGGCGGCGGGGGAGGGGGCGTCCTATGTTGCGGAGGCAGTGTTCGCGGGCGGCGAAGGCGCCCCTGGCCTGCGCAGCATCTCGCGGAGCCGCCCTCAGTTGCAGCACATCGCGGCTGCCGCTCGGCGCGTCCCGAGCAGCGGTGTGTGCGGCAGGTGGTCCGCTGGGATGGGCGCCAGGGCGCTACCTCATGCCCCGTGATGCCGTGCAGCCCGACTTGTGGGCAATGCACAGGCAGCGCGGGGGCGGGGAACACGAACTGAGGGGACGCTCGAGGCCGGCTTCACTTCAGGATGTAGTAGGTCCCCTTCTTGTCGCCGATGCGCAGGAGTATGCCCTGCTCGACGAGGCTGACCAGGTCGAGACGGATGGTCTCGGCGCTGACATCGGGGCAGAGCTCGCGGTACTCGCGGTTGGTGATGCGCTTGTGCTCCTGCAGGTAGCGCAGCGCCTGTAGCTGCCGTGGATTGAGGTTGCCCGGCCAGGTGCCCATGGGCCGCTCGCGGGCATTTCGCAGGATCACGGTGAACGAGTGCGGCTTGCTCACGAACTCGGGTGCGGGGTGCCCGTCCCGCAGCATCTCCTCGATCATGCGATCGATGCCCAGCCCCAGCTCCTCGATATAGCCCCAGTAGTACAGGCCACGCACGATGCGAGGGTTGCGAGAGTAGTGCTCGTCGACGATGTTATCCAGGGTGATATGGCCCGGCAGGCCGCCCGGGCTGATCACCTCGAGGCGGTCGTCGAACATGCGAATCTCAACCCGCAGCCCCTTGACAGAGTAGTCACGGTGACAGACGGCATTCACCAGGGCCTCGCGCACAGCAAAGGGCGGATACTCGTGCCGCTCTTCCCGGGCGAGGCCGGGGATCACCGCCTCGTGGCGCATCTCCTCCCACAGTATCCGCCAGGCCGCCTCGATCACCCTCGCCAGAGGACCCGCCAGCTCCTCCCGGCGCCCATACCCGGGCATGCCTCCCGGCCCCCGCGGGTCGGTGCCGCTGAAACGCACAAAGATCAGGCTGGATTGCTCGACGAAACGCTGCGGCCGCTGCCCGAAAAGCAGCATCCCCGCGACGGTAGGCACGCCATCTCGCCCAATCGCGCCGGCCTCAATGAGCAGCTCTTCAGGGGCGAGACGCTCGCCCCGCGGCGCCCGCTCCGCCCGCTTGGCCGCATACTCGGCGATCACGGCCGCGTCGAGGTCGGCGAGCGTGGCGCCGGAGACCGGCTCCTCCTCAAAGCTCGCCCCTCCCCGCGCCATCTCGAGCTGGAGCGCCTCGCCAGGGCTCAGCACGCGATTGCGCGCGCCCGACCGCACGAGCACACGCCCGTCGCTCAACGCGTGCGCCTGCTGGGAACGACTAACGGTGACGGCAACTGCCTCGCCTCCAGCCAGCTCGAGCGTGCGCCAGCCGGCAGGTACGGGCGGGCGACAGAGCGACTGCGCCCGCACGAGCAGTGCCTCGACGCCCTCCGGTAACGCATCGCTGACCGAGCCATCCGGGTGCAGACCAATGAGAATCGTGCCGCCATCGGCGTTGGCCAGAGCCACGAGCGCCTCGGCAAGCGATTCCGCTCCGGGCTCAGGCAGGAACTCGATGTACTGGCCCGGACCCCGCTCCAGCATGGCACGCAGTGTCTCAGCGAGCATCTCTCATCGCTCCCCGTCGCGGTGCACGCCAGCCCGAGGGCCGCAGGCCATCATGCCTCAGCCCGACCGACGGGCCGCGCCCCTCGCCTTGCCGGACCCACCCCTGGCATCCGGCTCTGCCGCTCCCCGCGCAGGCTTGCGCCCGGCGGCGCGAGGTTCGCTCGTGTCCTCGCCTGCAGGCCCCTTCGTATCGCGGGCCTTCCCTCCCGAGGTCCTCGGGGAACGGCTTCCCCCACGCACCCCTGAGGTCGCCGATCGGCTCGCACGGCCGCCCTTTGGCGCGGCCTCGTCGTCCGCACCCTCTGCAGGTGAGCCGCCAGCCTTCGCGGCTGTGCCGGCCCTGCCGCGCCCGGTACGAGGTCTGGCTGCCTCGCCGGCGCTCCCTGCTCCGCTGGCCTTGCGGCTGCGGCCCGAGGGTGCCCCGGTAGTCGCAGGCTCCTTTCCCGTGCTCGCCCCGCTTCTCTTCGCCCCGCTGCCTGAAGACCCCGCCGATCTTCGCCGGGCCGCGGGCGCTGGCCCTGCTGGGGCCTCGACCGCCTCTTCAGGCTCCGCCGGTTCCTCCGCCTCCGGGGCGGTCGGCGCTCCCTCCCCGGTGCGTGTGAGCCCCACGATGGCGGCCAGTCGATCTTTGCCTCGCAGCTCCAGGAGGCGTTGCCCGCGGGCGACCCGCGCAGCCTCGGGGATGGCAGCGACCGGCGTACGCAGCACCAGACCCTCGGCCGAGATCAGCACAACGTCCTCTTCCGGCGACACAACCCGCGCCGCCGTCAAAGGCCCGCACTGGGCGAGGCGGGAGACCTCAAAGGTCAGCACCCCGCTGCCTCCCCGGGCCTGCACGGGGTACTCATCAATCGGCGTGCGCTTGGCGTAACCAGAGCGCGTCGCGATCAGGAGCTGGCCCCCGGGCCGGACGAGATCGGCCGCGACAACCTCGTCGCCCTCGGCGAGTCGAATGCCCAGCACCCCGCCGGCGGTACGCCCGGTCGGGCGTATCTCCTCCTCCGAGAAGCGTATCGCCTTTCCCTGGGCGGTGACCAGGATAACCTCCTGCCCGCCACAGGTCCGCCGGACCACGCGCAGGGCGTCGCCATCGTCCAGCCCCAGCGCGGTCATCGCGCTCGTCCGCGCGGTGCTGAGGTCCTGGAGCGTCGACCGCTTGACCTTGCCCAGCGCGGTGACCATGAGGATATAGTCCGACTGCTTCACGTCCGACACGGCCACCACGCCGGTCACCGACTCGCCGTTTTCGAGGCCGATCAGGCTGGCCAGCGGCACACCCCGCGGTTGCCGGCTCTCGTCGGGCATCTGGTGCACCTTCTCCTGGAACACCCGCCCACGGTCTGTGAAGAACAGGGCGCTGTCCATGGTGCTGGCTGGCAGAGCATGTACGGCCGGATCGTCATCGCGGGAGAGCGCCCCGGCGCGGCCCCTGGCGCGGTAGCTGCGGGCACCGACCCGCCTGACGTAGCCTCGCTGGGTGACGACGAGGAAGACCTCCTCCGAAGGGATCAGGTCCTCGGCCGAGAACTCGGCCGTCTCCTCCTCCGCAATGCGGGTACGGCGCGCATCCCCATACTTGCGGCGCAGCTCCGCCATCTCTTCCTGGACGAGTGCCAGGATCTTGCGTGGATGTGCGAGCAAGTCTTCGAGGTAGGCAATCTGCTTGCGCACCTGCGCCAGCTCGTCCTCGATCTTTTGCCTCTCCAGGGCCGTCAGCCGGCGCAGCGGCATGTCGAGGATGGCCCGCGCCTGAACCTCACTCAGCTTGAACCGGCGGCGCAGGTTCGCAAGGGCGGTGTCGGCATCCCGCGAGCGGCGGATGATGCTGATCACCTCGTCGAGATTGCTGACGGCAATCTTGAGGCCCTCGAGGATGTGGGCTCGATCCTTCGCATGCTCGAGCTCGAACCTGGAGCGCCGCGTGATCACCACGCGCCGGTGCTCAATAAAGAGCTGCAGCATCCGCTTCAGCGAGAGCACCCTGGGCTCGCCATCGACGAGCGCGAGCATGTTGACCCCAAAGGTCGCCTGCATCGACGTCCACTTGAGGAGCTGGTTGAGCGTGGTCTGAACGTCGGCGCCGCGCTTTAGCTCGATCACAATGCGCATGCCGGTCCGGTCCGACTCGTCGCGCAGGTCGGAGATCGTCTCTATCCGCCGGTTACGCGCCAACTCGGCGATCCGCTCGACGAGGGTCGCCTTGTTGACCTCATAGGGCAACTCGGTCACGATGATGGCCGTACGGCCACCCTTCAGTTCCTCGACGTGGGCCCGCGCCCGCACGACAATCCGCCCCTTGCCGGTAGCATAGGCTGCGACAATACCCTCACGGCCGAGGACCGAGCCACCCGTCGGAAAGTCGGGGCCCTTGATGTAGCGCATCAGGTCCTCGACGGTGACCTCGTCGATCTCGTCGTACCGGTCGATCAGATAGCATATAGCGTCGCACACCTCTGCGAGGTTATGTGGCGGGATGTTGGTGGCCATCCCCACGGCGATGCCGGCCGCTCCGTTTACGAGCAGGTTGGGGAGGCGCGAGGGGAGGACCGTCGGCTCTTTCAGCGTGCCGTCAAAGTTGTCGGTGAAATCGACGGTATCCTTGTCGATATCGGCCAGCATCTCCTCGGCAATGAGCGCGAGGCGGGCTTCTGTGTACCGTATGGCTGCTGCATCATCCCCATCGATGGAGCCAAAGTTGCCGTGCCCGTCGACGAGCGGATAGCGCAGTGTGAAATCCTGCGCCATGCGCACCATGGCGTCGTACACTGCCTTGTCGCTGTGCGGGTGATACTTGCCCAGCACCTCCCCCACAATGCGTGCGCTCTTCTTGTGGGGCTGATTGTGCCGCAGCCCCATGTCGCCCATGGCGTACAGAATGCGGCGCTGCACCGGCTTCAGCCCATCGCGCACATCAGGCAGTGCACGCGAGGTGATCACACTCATGGCATAGTCCAGGTAGGCATCGCGCATCTCGTCAACGATGTCCACCTGGCGGACCATTCCGATCTCCATCCGGCCTCCGATCTCTTACACTCGTCAACAACGGCGGCAATTATACTTGAAACGACGGAGCCGCGCCATTGTGGGGCGGAGTCTCGGGCTCCGGCGGCGCTCCTCCGCATCCCGATGCACCCACAGAGAACAGCTCCTCGCCTGGACGTGTTCAGACTCCGGCCCAGCGCCCGGAGTTGGACCGCCCTGCCGGCCCCGCCCCGCCGCACCGGGGCGGGGATACAGATAAGAGGGGGTGTCCGCGGGCGGCTCCGCCGCTCGCGGACACCCCCTTTCAGTCAGTTTCCCCCTTCCCCGCGGCCGTTCAGGGGCGGACAGGCAGCCAAAACCCAGGCTGGAGCCCCTCGAAACGCCGGCCTGGAGGGGGCTGAGTGGGGCGCAAACAGCCTTTCAGGCCCTGTTTTTCGCCCTCCTGTGGGGCAAAAACAGCCACCTGTCCGCCCCTGAACCCCG
>DYEI01000130.1 GCA_020725765.1 Anaerolinea sp.
AAGAATTATCCAACAGCTAAATAAAATGATGCCACAGACCGCCCCTGTCCGCCCCTGAAGGGGGCGAGGGGGAGGGACATCTAGGACGCAGCTTGGCTGGAGGTCATCTCGGCGAGTTCTGGACGGTACCGCGGGTCGTGCTCCGAAAGGCCAAAGTCGAGGGGGAACTCTCTTTCTTGGGTGGTTTCGGGCGGTCGAGCGCGCCGCGGGGGCGGGGAATCCGGAATGGGAGGGGGGAGAGTCCGGGCACGACGTGACCGGGCGCGAGGTGCTGCGAAGCTGAACTGCGCCCGCCACGGGGCGTTGACTTGTCCGCGAGATTGTGTATGATCAGGATATCCCGTGTCGGCCCTTGGCAGTCCGGGCGCGATGGTGCACGGGCCGACTACCATCCCTGGCAACTGAGACACAGGCAGTTGTCAAGAAGACGCCAGCCGGGTCTCCGGTCAGCGCCCTTCGGACACCGGGGAGAGCAGGCCAGAGCGCAACTGACCTGCGTTGCAGCCGACCGTGTTCCGCCCGGCGTGCGCCAGTTGCGCTGAGCCAGGCCGACCGATCTTCAAGCCTGTTTCGTGGAGGAGGAGATGCAACACCGAGGAGCTCGACAACGAGCACACAGGCGGGGTCCCTACCTGACACGCAGGCAGATGCTGGCAGCCGAGCTGTACGGATACAGCTATGCCAACTATGAGGCCCATCTCGCCATCGGCAATATTCGATTCAGTAGACTGATGCCAGAAGATGTCGACATTCTAGAGAGGGCCGAGCGGGAGGGCTGGGGTGCCTCGCGGATAGCTCGAGCCCTGGAAGTACCGGAAGAGAAGGTCGAGCGCTGGAGACGTTCGTACCGGCGGGCGAAGGACATTGTGGATGCCCCCACATTGGTCCAGTCCTTTCGCCGCGGGGTGCGGTACTCGATCGAAACGGCGCTCGAAGAGGGGTTAGGAGACAAAGCTTCGATAGAGAGGCTGGTAACCCAGGTGTGCTACCGAGTAGCCGATATGGCCTTCCGGCTCGATATGGCCGGGGAGCGGCTATCGGACTACTCGGAGGAGCTACGGGAAGAGACCGAGTACGACCTGCAGCGGCTGCTGGAGGAGATCAGACGGGGTTCGGAGCAGGAACTCGGCCATCCTGGAGATGAGGGGAAATCCTGACCTGCGCACTGCCGATGCCCAGCCCCGGTACTGTCGTGGTCTCGGTGCCATTGGTCTGGCAGGTTTGTTCTGGTCACCGAACAGCAGACCCTTCTTCTTGAGTCTGAAGCGCCAACCTTTGGCAGCGCTGCGTGGGATACGCCGAGCGAGCTGACGCTGGTCGATGAGAATGGGAAGAGATGGCGCTACGACCTCGCCGCTCAGGAGCTCGGGGAGGTGCCCTGACGGCCTGTGCTCCGAGCCCGGCCGCCCGCCCGCGCGCCCTGCCCCTACCGCGATGGAAAGCACGAGCCGGGCGAGCGGCGCGTGCGCGGGGAGGGTGCCTGCTCGGGGCCTGCCGGAAAGAGGGGCTCGGGCGGGCGCGCCGCCCCGTCCCAGGGGACGGCGCGGGCCAGGGTCATGACCTGGAAGGACGCCCCCTCCTGCCGGACCAGCAGGAGGTAACGGACGCCGCGGTGTCGCACCCAGCCCCGGCCGCCGCGCTCGGTCACGATGCGCCGCAGGCTCCTATCCAGCGCCTCAAGAGCGCGCGCGGCGCGCTCACGCTCGGCGGGCTCGGCGGCGTTGGCCGCCTCCAGGATCCACGCAAAGCCCTCCTCCTCGCCCAGCCAGGCGGAGAGGGGAATGGGTTCCGCCATGGGGTCACCTCCACCTTGAGCTACCCTCATCATAGCAGAACAGCTGTTCTATTGTCAAGCCTCTTCGCAGAAGGTGGCCGCCCCTGCACCCCTCCTTCGAGCAGGCCGCCAGAGGCCCAGACATCGGGTGTCGCTCAGTCTTGGAGCATCTCGCACTCTGTCAGCCGTCATCAGCCCCTCCCCCGCCCCCTCCCCAGGCGGACGCCGCGGCGTCCGCCTGGGGAGGGGAGATGTGTAGAGCGGGAGGCCCCCTCCCCCGGGTCGGCCTGCGGGCCGACCCGGGGGAGGGGGCGCGGGGGTGGGGGCCCTGCCGGCAGCGCAGAAGAGCCTGCCCCCAGACTGAACTACACCCCAGACACCCTGTCCTGTCTTTCCTCTCTCGATCCCCGTGAAAAAACTGTCATCATCCACACGCGCCACGTTCACGCGCCGTTAACGTTCCTCGCCTACCCTCTTAACAGGCTCCGGTCCGCCTTCGCTGCAGCATCCTCCTGGAGGTGGCGGCATGAACCGTAGGGCCCTCGGTATCACACTCCTGGCTCTGGGGCCGATCGTCCTGGCACTGGCTCTGGCGGCCAACCTCGTTGGCCTCGGCGCTGCCGGCAGCATCTCCCATCTCCGGTTTGCTGCCGCAGCGACCGGCCTGGCCCTGACCGCCGGCGGCGCGACCCTCCGCGCCTGCGCCTGAAGCCGCCCCGGGCCCACACTCCCGCCTTGGCACACGCAAGTGCGTGCATGGGCGTGGCTCAGTTTTGGGGCATCTCGCACTCTGCCGGCCATCATCGCCCCTCCCCAGGCCGACGCGGCGGCGTCCGCCTGGGGAGGGGCGATGCCCGAAGTGGGGTGTTTTGCGGCGGCGAGCTACGCGCGCCGCCGCAAAACACCCCACAAAAAGGGCTCCCTCCCCCGGGTCGGCCGG
>DYEI01000131.1 GCA_020725765.1 Anaerolinea sp.
CCGCCGCCTCGCGGCGGGGAAGGGGGAGGGGGGATGGGGTACCCTCCGGCAAGGACCGAGGGACGGCGGCTAAAGCACCCTGTCCGCCCCTGAGCCCTTGTCACCTCCCCGAGGCGGACGCGGCGACGTCGGCCTCGAGGAGGAAGGCGATTGGGGGTGACTGGGGTTCCGCTGGCGCGCCGCTGCGGCGCGGGGGAGGGGGCGACAATGGCGGGAGGCGCGGTGCACGACCCTTGAGGGGTGCCAAAGCAAGCAACGGGGGACAAGGGCCTGAAGAGGCCAGACTCCGGCCGGTGAGGGCCACAGCGCATTATCCCCCGGGCGCCCTGGTGCGAAGGTTGCGCTTCTGCGCCGATGACCTATAATGGGCCATCGGCCCTACTTTGACAGATGGAGAGTTGGCGATGGCAACCGAGAATCAAGGCTGGCGGGATGCACTCCTCGCGGACCTGCGCACGCGGTACGAGCGGCGCTTTGTGCGCTCGCGACAGGCGCAGGAGCGCGCGTTACGCTACCTGATCGATGGCGGCAGCCACACGATGAGGCTCTTCGACCCATTCCCCTTTCGCGCTGTATCGGCGCAGGGGG
Organism: Anaerolinea sp.; assembly: GCA_020725765.1. GTDB lineage: Bacteria > Chloroflexota > Anaerolineae > SpSt-313 > SpSt-313 > SpSt-313. The sequence continues at coordinate 589 of DYEI01000131.1, forward strand.
CGCGCGTGCGCGACCTCGACGGCCACGAGATCATAGACTACTGGCAGGGGCACTATGCCAACATCCTCGGCCACAATCCGGCCGCCATTACCGGTCCCCTGGCCGAGGCGCTGAATCGCGGCCACGGCCTGCAGACCGGCATCGTCGAGGAGACGCAGACGGATCTGGCAGAGCTCTTGCTCTCCCGGACGGGCGACGAGCGCGTGCGCTTTACCACGGCGGGCAGCCTGGCGACGATGTACTGCACGATCCTGGCGCGGGCCTTCACCGGCCGGACGATGGTGATCAAGATCGCCGGGGGCTGGCATGGGGCGCAGCCTCTTGCCCTGCGGGGCACACGCTATGGACGGGAGGGCTTTGACGGCCTGGACTCGCTCGGCCTCCCTCAAGAGAGCGCGAGCGAGACGGTCGTGACCCGCTACAATGACCTGGATGACCTGCAAGCCGTCTTCAAGCGCCACGGCGACCGGGCCGCCTGTCTCCTGATCGAGCCGTTCCTGGGCACCTCAGGCTTTATAGCCGCGACCCCGGAGTACCTGCGGACCGCGCGCGAGCTCACCTGGCGGTATGGCGCGCTCCTCATCTGTGATGAGATTATCTCCGGCTTTCGCTTCTGCGCCGCCGGCCTGCAAAAGCTCTACGGCGTGCAGGCAGACCTCTCCACCTATGGCAAGATCGTCGGCGGAGGCATGCCGGTCGCGGCGGTGACCGGCCGCGCGGACGTTCTGGCCCTGGCCGGCAAGGCGACCGGGCGAAAGGTTCTGTTCGAAGGGGGGACCTACTCCGCGCATCCGGCGTCCATGCTGGCCGGCAAGGTCATGCTGGAGCACCTGGTGCAGCACGAGTCGACGCTGTATCCTCAACTGGCGGCCGCGGGCGAGCGGCTCCGCGCGGGGATCGAGAAGGTCTTTGCCGATCACGGCGTGCTTGCTCGCTGCACCGGGAGAGGCAACGAGGTGCTGCCTGGCAGCTCTATGATCCAGGTCCATTTCCCCTGCCGCGAGGATGTTGCCCTCGACTCGCCGGACCTGGTGTGGAATCCTCAGCACTGCGACGTGGCGATGCGCGAGCAGGTCCTCAAGCTGGGGCTACTCCTGCGGGATGTCAACGTCTCGCACGGCCTCGGAGCGCTGTCGGCCGCTCATAGCGAGGCAGACCTCTCGCAGACTCTTGAGGCGTTCGACTGGCTCGCGGGCGAGATCGCCCGGGCGCGGGGATAGCGCGCGGCACGCACGCCCCGATGCAGACGGTCACGGACCTTCGCACCCGGCCTTGAGGGCCCGCAGGGCCCGCAGCGTCAGCCAGGGGCTGGGTAGCCCCTTGACGTCGACGTCGGCGTGCATCCGGCCGTTGAAGCTGTTCTCCAGGACCCAGCGGCCCTGCCCATCCTGCTTCTGGAGCACGAGGGTGAGCAGTCGCCGATAGGACGGGTGGCAGCCGTAACCGGCCTCCGCCAGGGCATCGAGCGCTTCGAGCAGGTCGCTCTCATAGAAGGAAGGGAAGCCAAACTTGAGCCAGTCGGTTTCCCAGCCGTGCTCGGTGGTGCCGGCACCTGCTGAGGCAGCCTCATAGTCGAGCGAGAGCAGGAGGTCGGCTGCGCTCTCGATCACTTGCTGCGCGCCTGTGGGCCGCGCCCCCTCGGGCAGAGCCGTAAGGCCACGCAGCGCTTTGACCGTACCCCACGCGCACGTCTCCCCATGGGAGTACTTGCAGGTCCAGAGTGGATCGCGTCCGGCCAGCTCAATGAGGCGCTCGGCGGCATGAATGGCCGCCTCACCCGCTCCCAGTCCCATGCGCCCGAGGTAGCGCAGAGTGTTGCCAGTGTAGCACCAGAGCACCTCGCCCCGGGCAACGGCATCCTCGGCGCCGATGTCGGCGATGGCGCTGGCCATGTGCCGCAGGCCAAGCTGCACCGCCGGATGGCTGGCGTCGAGGCCGAGCTCCGCCAGCAGGATTATCTGCCAGTGGGTGGCGCGATACTTGGGCCAGTAGGTGCTCTCGGGCTCGGCCCAGTAGCCCTCGGGATGCTGGGCGCCGAGGATGCCGGCAACGATGGGAGAGGCCGGGATGCCCGCTCGCGCCTGCCGGACGTCAGGGTCTTCTGCAGGACGGTCGAGGAGGTCCACGAGGACGCGGTAGCGCAGCGCCGCGTCACCGCTGGCCAGAAGCCAGGGGAGCGGGTCGCCGTTGAGCCTGGAGATCCAGTCGGATGCCATGGGCTTCCTGCCCTTCGCTATGGTGGTGGCCGGGCCCTGAGGGGGCGACCTCTCCGGCCGGGGCGATCCGCCGCCGGACCCCGAGTCCGACGCCTCAGGCGGTGTATCTGCGGCCTTCGTCGAGCATGGCCAAATAGTTCTCCAGCGGGATATAGTTGGCGACGGTGTTGCCGCTCCCGAGGCAGTATCCCCCTCCGGGCATGCAGACGTCCAGAGTCTCGCGGACGCGCTGTCGCACCTGCTCCGGCGTGCCGCGGGCGAGGAGGTCCATGTCGATGCCGCCGAGGAGGGCGACGCGGTCTCCCCATCGCTTCTTGGCGACCGTCACTGGCTCGATGGCATCCTCGAAAGAGTGTCGGCCATCGATCTGAACTTGCTCGATGAGGGCCGGCATGACCTCGGCGAGGTTGCCGCAGGCATGCAGGAGATAGAGCTTGCCGTGCTCGTGGGCCAGGCGGGCGCTGCGCGCGTGCCAGGGAAAGCTCTTCTCGATGAGGATGCGCGCCGGGATCATGGTGCTCGTCTTGTAGCCCATGTCGTCGCCGCCGAAGAGGATGCGGACGCGGCTGAACTGCACCAGGATGCCGGCAGCCTCGGTATGGAGCTCTCCGATGCGCTCGAACATGGCATCGACCAGATCGGGCTGGTCATAGAGGGCAAAGCAGAGCCCCTGATAGCTCATCAGCCAGGTGACTTCCTCAAAGATAGAGTGGCACCCGGCATAGACCCCCATGTCGTCGGGCAGGTTCTTCTCCAGCCACTCCAGATGGCTGAGGTCATAGCTCTCCGACCGGGGCCAGGGATACCGCTCAAAGTCTTCCCAGGAGGTGATCACGCCGCGGGTCTCGTCGGCCCATGTGCGCCCGGACTGCCTTGCCAGGCCGGCCGTGTCGTCGGTGACGTTCAGGTTATCGCGCGGGAAGACGAAGCCGATGATCCCCGCGGGGATGGCATCGTAGCCCAGAAAGCGGTAGAGGGCGATCCGGCGCTGCAGCTCAAAGTAGGGGTCGGCGGGGTCCAGACCCTGCAGGAGATCATAGCGGGCGATGATGGCGTCCTCGACCTCGCGGTCGAGAAAGAGCTCCATGTAGTAGGTGCGCTCTGGGGTCCCCTCGCGGCGCAGGTTCCGCATAAGGCCTTCGATGTCCGGTTTGATAGGGATATCCAGCATGGTGACCTTCCTGTGTTGTGAAGAGGGAACGGACGCGGTTGGCATTCGAAGCCATTATACTACGGATGGAGCGAGACGGCACAATGGCGGGGTATATCCCACAGTCGTCGGTGCATTTCGGGAGTGAGTGGTACGTGCGGGTCCCACAGTTCGGTTGCCCCGACTGCACGGCCAGGGAGGCACGTGTCTGCCGCCTGTGGCAGGAAGCTCACTGGCACACGGGTCATGTGAGCCTCACAAGGAGATGGGGGCTTGCTCACACCCCGTCATTGCGAGCCAGCCCGGAGGGCTGGCGAAGCAATCTCGCCGCCCGCTTCGCGGGATTGCTTCGGCGGCTGACGCCGCCTCGCAA
>DYEI01000014.1 GCA_020725765.1 Anaerolinea sp.
CGCCGAGATGACCTCCAGCCATGCGGCGTCCGAGCCGCCCCTCCCCCACGCGGGCACGACGTGCCCGCCTGGGGGAGGGGGCAAGGGGGAGGGGCATTACAGCACGAGCCACGCTGCACGACTGCTGACGGGCGATGGAGGTGATAGTGAGGGGCGAGAACCTCAAGAGGCCAAACTCCACCCCCTCCATAGCATGAGACGCCCTCGAGTTTGGCCTTTTGGCGGTTATGGTAAATCAGCGCGCCATGGTGCGCCCAGAAAGGGCCTAGACCTGGTAGGCGCAGTGCGTTCTCCCTACTACATACAGGGGGCTATTCGAAAAGGCCAAACGCAAGGGACGGGGGGATCGGGCAGAGCTGCAGAGGAGTGGCCCCGGGGGTCGGAGACAGGAAACCTGCCGACTGGAGGGGCAGGAGCGTCGATGGGATGGCCGCCGTGAGTTCGAGGACGGCAAAGTCGGCGCCTATGATGAGAGTGGGTTCCCCGCCTGCAAGCGCGGACACGCTCAGAGTTCGGGGGGTTCGAGGCCGCGCCACCGGGCGCCATCGACCACGGCAGGGGGCCAGAGCAGGCCCTCCTCGCCCCGGTCTGGGTCGCGCCCGAGGTCCACCGCGAAGGGTCGCTCATGGATGCCCAGAGGCCTCACCCGACAGACCAGCCTCTCCGCCTTTTCGAGCAACAGCGCCGCGTCCGGCGGCTCTCCTGTTCCGGGCAGCACGCGCCCAAACTGGCGCATCATCCGCGCCTGCTCTTTCTGCCGCCACTCGGGGCTCACCCTGAAGGAGGCGGCGATCCCCTCAAGCACCGGCTCCCACCCCTCGAAGCGATCGGCCGGTGCCCGGCAGGAGTACGGCACATTCGCCACCCACAGCGGCAGGCCGCGCCCCATGCTCGGAGGCATGCGCATGGTCATCACGCGTGTGAGCTGCCGCAAGCCCCGGCCCTCGTCACAGAAGGAGAACACCACGTCGGCCACAGAGGGCCCGGCCTCGAGCGCATCCTCCACCCGCAGCCCGCTGGAGGCCGCCTCCCGGGCCACCATGAGGGGGATGAGGTCGCTCCGCTCGGTGACCCGCTCGATGCGCGCGTCCGGTGCCTCGGCCCGCAGCGCCGGCAGCAGGTGCACCTCGGCATATTCGGCGGCACCGACGAACCCGGCCTGCCCGACAAACCCGCCGACAAGGCCGCCCAGGAGCCCGCCCAGCAGACCCGGCTCCAGATACAGCCTCGCCTCCGCGCCGACCATAACCCCCGTCCACTCGTCGGCCCAGGCCTGCAGACCTGCCGCCGGCATGCCCAGCGGGTTCTCACGGCTGACCCGCCCCTCCACCCGCCATCCGCGGGGCACGAGGGCGCTCGACGCACCTTCCAGCGGTTCGCGCCACAGGTATCGCTCCACAGCCGGGATCGGTCGGAGGCTGCACAGGGTCTCGAGGGCAACATGGCCGTCGGCCTCGCAGGTCGCCGCCGGGGCAAGGTAGCCACTGACGTATCCGCACCCGCCGTACACCTGCAGGAAGAAGCGTGCCCGCGCCTCGTCGCCCGGCGCAGGACGCAGCAGGGCCGCGCAGACGCAACCCTGCCCCGCGCCCTCGGGCTCGACATACAGCTCCGCCGATGGATCACAGCGCCGGAGCCAGGCGAGGACCGCCCCCTCCAGGCCCTCGAGGGAAGCGACTCCCGGCCGCGGCTGGAGCACCACAGCGCACCGGCCAGCCCCGTCGCACAGGACCAGCCCCATCCCCGATCGCCTGAGTCGCCACCCCGCCGGCACGTGGATGGAGAGGCCCCGCCAGGCGTCCTGGTACTCTCCCGGTCCCTCCATGGGCTATCATCCTCCTTGACGCGCCTTCAGCAGAGGAGCTATAGAGCAAGAAGCGCGCCAGGAGGCGAGGCGCATCCTGGGACGTCGAGCACGCGCGGCCGTCTACAGCCCGCGTTGTCGATGGCCGGGGGAGATGCCCCTCGTCGGGCCCTTCGGGGGCGGACAGGCTGCTTCAGCGGCCGTCTCTCGGCCCTTGCCAGAGGGTACCCCATCCCCCCATCCCCCCTCGACTTTGTCCTTTTGGAGCGCAACCCGCGGGACCGTCCAGAACTCGCCGAGATGACCCCCAGCCCTGTCGCGTCCGAGAAGCCC
>DYEI01000132.1 GCA_020725765.1 Anaerolinea sp.
CCCACCCCACTACCGTGAACGGACAAGGGACACCTCCTATCTGAGATGCCCCTTTTCTGCCTCGTAACCGCCTATTCGCCAAACTCACCGATCACAATTCGTGGGGTTGATTTTAACATTCGCTACTGCTTCGAATCCCCGGACAACTGTGGCCTTGACAGCGCGAAAAACTCGTGATATACTGCGTATACCTAAGTACCTTAGGCACCCACCAAGGAGGCCACCATGTCGCTCTTCTCGCAGCTGCGCAAGGGCTCCACGGGCATGGCCCTCCTGCGCCTGCTCTCCGAGCGCCCGATGTACGGCTATGAGATCGCCCAGGAGCTGGAGCGGCGCTCCGGGGGCTACTTCACCATGCAGGAGGGCCTGCTCTATCCGGCCCTGCACCGCCTGGAGAAGGCCGGGCTGCTCGCGGCCGACTGGCGCGCGGGCGAGAGCGGTCCGCCCCGCAAGTACTACCACATCACGGCGCGAGGGCAACAGGTGCTGGCCGCCAGCCTTGCCGAGTGGAGGCTATTCCGTGACCGGCTGACCGCCCTGCTCGAAGGAGGCCCGAGTGGACACGCTGAGCCGCTACCTGGATGATCTGGCCGCGCGGCTGCCTCGCGAGCCGCGCCTCAGGGAAGAGGTCCTTGCCGAGGTTGAGGTCCATCTGCGGGCGCGGGCCCGTGCTCTGGCCCAACAGGGCCTGGATGAGGAGGCGAGCATGCGTCAGGCCGTCGAGCAGTTCGGCCCGGCCGAGGAGGTCGGGGAGGCGCTGGCCCGGGTGCACCGGGGCGGGACGTGGCGCGAGGGGCTGGCCGGGGGGCTGATTCATCTCCTGGCGGGGCTGGTTGCAAGCCTGCCCGTATTGCCCTGGTACTATGGCGGGCCCTGGCTGGGCGGCTGGAAGTTGCCCCTGGATCTTGCCTTTGGCGTGGCGGTAAGCGCCGTGTCCGTCGGCTGGGGACGGCGCCGGCGGTGGGCCGCCTCCTGGGTTGGCTACGGGCTGCTCCTCGCCTTCGGGCTGGCCATGGCCGCAGCCCGGGCCCTGGCGCAGGCCATCTGGCCTCTGGTGGCACCCCATCCCGACATGGGGTTGGATCTGACCATTCCCACTCTGGCCGCGTTCCTCGCCTGGGTGCCCCTTGCGGCCTTTGCCTACCTCCGCCTGACGCAGCGCGACCGCCTGAGCGGGGTGTTGGCAGCCATGGCGCTCGTCCCCTTCTACTGGTCGGTGCTGATGCTGGATGAAGTCGCCTCGCCGGCGCAGTACCTCTTGATCCTGGCCGTTGGCCTCGTGAGTGCTCTGGCCACGGCCGTGGCCATCCGTGTGGGCGAGGAACGGCAGGCAGTGCTGGCTCTGCTCGGCGGGAACCTGGTGGCGCTGCTGCCGGTCTGCTATGCAGCGATCTATGTTACGGCGTACCCCGCCGTGCTCATATCGCTTGGGGGGCTGCTCTCTCCGGCCTCGGCGATCGCCTCTATCGCGGTGTACGTGGCGATCTCTACGGTGCTGCTGCTGGGGCCGCTGTGGTTTCAGGCAGGCACGGACCGGCTCCTGAAGCGGCCCACGTCCCCGTAGCGCTGGTGCAGGGGCACGCCAGAGCGTGCCCCTGCCATGGCGCGTCAGACGTCCAGGTCCCGCCGGAGGGCCTCGTACTCGTCGCGGGTGATCTCGCCCCGGGCGTAGCGCCGGCGGACGATCTCGAGGGCGGTGTCATCGGCGGCGGGCGCTGGCTCGACCGTCCGCTCCGGTGCCGTCCCGCCCAGGAGTCCGCTGCGACTCAGCGCCCACGCCGCTACCGCGGCCGCAGCCCCCACGAGCACGAGGAACATGAGCATGATGACGACGATGAGGATGATGCTTCCTGGCATGTTGGCGTGCTCACCTCCTCGAAGGCCCTGCGCGCTGACCGAGAGCTCCGGCCCCCGACTTCCCGGCGTCGCGTGGTGCGCGTCGCCGCCGCAACCATGGCACCTGCGGCGCCGTACCCCATCCCCCCGCCCTCGGGCCTGGCATTTTCAGGTGCTCGTCCCTTACCGCTTGCTCGAGCGATCCTGACGGGCGATATGGCGCCACATGCGCAGTTGCTGCCCCCACCCCGCGCCCCCATAGACGCCAACTTTGGGAGCCGGCGCTCCCGTCGATCGGGCGCGACCAAGCCCGGCAGCAGGCCCTGTGCACGGCTCACTCTCTTGTACCGTCGCCCCATCCCCCTGCCCCCTTCCCCGCGGCCGC
>DYEI01000015.1 GCA_020725765.1 Anaerolinea sp.
GCTAAAGCAGCCTGTCCGCCCCTGAAGCCCCTCCCTGGGACGGACGCCGCAGCGTCCGTCCCGGCGAGGGGGAAGACATTTAAGGGGGTTTTGGGCTCCGCTGGCGCGCCACGGCGCGCTCGACCGCCCGAAACCGCCCATCTCTGAGTCAAACATGGCGTGACCAGGCACGAGCTGCCCCGTCCCTGAACTGCACCCAGCCACAGGCCAGGGTTTGACGGACACCCTCATGCGTGGTATGGTCCGGTTCCGGGCAGGGGATGTGGTCCTGTGAGCACGGCGCGGGTGCCCAGATGTGCGGGGCGCTGCCGCGCCATGGGCACCGGTGGTGATGGCAATGCGATGGTCAGAGCTGAGATCGGCGCTGCCTGAGGCGCGCCTGTTGGGCGGCGGAGACGCCCTCGAGATCGCCCGCATCACCTGCGACTCGCGGCAGGTGACTCCGGGGGCAGTGTTTGTGGCCGTGCCGGGCGTGAGCGTCGATGGGCATCGCTTCATCGGCGAGGCGCTCGCCCACGGTGCCGTGGCTGCCGTGGTAGAGCGGGAGGAGACGCTGCCTCCGGGGCTCCCGGCGGCGGTTGTGCCGGACGCGCGGGCAGCGCTCGCGCACCTTGCGGCGGCCTGGTATGGGTACCCCGCGCGGCAGCTCCGCGTGATCGGCGTCACCGGCACGGAGGGCAAGACTACGACAGTCGAGTTGATCACTGCCGTCCTCGAGGCCGCCGGTCTCTCCGTCGGCATGATCTCTACCGTGAAGGCACGCATCGGGGGCGAGGCGATCGACACCGGCCTCCACACCACCACGCCCGACGCGCCCGACGTCCAGCGCTACCTGAGGCAGATGGTCGAGCGGGGCGCCCGATTCGCCGTGCTGGAAGCGACGTCCCACGGGCTTGCTCACCGCCGTGTGGAGGGCTGCGAGTTCGACGTGGCGGTCATCACCAATATCACCCGCGACCACCTGGACTATCACGGAACCTACGAGGCCTACCGGGAGGCCAAGGCCCTGCTCTTCCGCAGCCTGTCTTCGGCGGTGCGCAAGCAGGACACGCCCAAGGTGGCCGTGCTGAACGTCGATGACTCCTCCTACGAGTATCTGGCCTCTATACCTGCCGACGTGCAGCTCACCTACGGCCTCGACCGGCCCGCAGACGTGACGGTGGCCAGGGCCGAGGCCGAGGGCGCCGGCTGGCGCTGCGAGATGCGGACGCCGCACGGGCTGCTGCCGGTAGAGACGCCGCTGCCAGGCCGATTCAACCTCTACAACGTGCTGGCGGCGGTAGCCGTCGGCCTCTCACAGGGCATTCCCGCTGAGGCAATCCGGGCGGGCATCGCCGGTTTTCGCGGCGTCGAAGGGCGAATGGAGGAGATCGACCTCGGGCAGCCTTTCCGCGCCATCATCGACTTTGCCCACACGCCCCACGCGCTGACCCACGCCCTCAACACCGCGCGCCAGATGGCCTCCGGCCGGGTGATCGTCGTCTACGGCTGCGCCGGCCTGCGGGACCGCGGCAAGCGCCCAGTGATGGGTGAGATCAGTGGGCGCCTCGCTGATGTCACCGTGATCACCGCCGAGGACCCGCGCACCGAGTCCCTCGACGACATCATGGCCCAGATCGCCGAGGGCTGTCGGGCAGCGGGTCGCAAGGAGGGTGAGGGCTACTGGCGCATTCCGGACCGCGCCGAGGCCATCGCCTTTGCCGTAGATATGGCGCAGCCTGGCGATCTGGTGCTCGTCACGGGCAAGGGCCACGAGCGCTCCCTGTGCTTCGGCACCGTCGAGCACCCCTGGAGCGACCACGAGGCCCTTCGCGTGGCCCTCAGGGCACGCCTCGCCCGCGAAGGGAAGGGGCCAGGCGTCGGGTGACGGCTGTGCAGGCCGTGATACACGAGGCCGTGGAAGGCGCCCGGGTGCCTGGCTCCGGACGATGGCGTCGGAGCAGGCTCGACGGGTGCGGTTAGCGGCAGCTCCCGCTGCCGCTTCAGGGTTCAAGCCAGGAGAAAGGCCATGAGAATACTCGCCATCAGCGGCAGCCCCATCCGCGACGGGAACACCGAGACGGCCCTCCGGGCTATCCTCGAGGGCGCACAGGCACGCGGGGCGACAACCCGATTCGTGCGGCTCTACGAGCTCCGGATCGAGCCCTGCGACGCCTGCGGGGCCTGCGTCTCGAGCGGCCGTTGCATGATCGAGGACGCGGCCACGCCCATCCTGGCGCAGATCGAGGCGGCGGATGGGCTCATCTTCGGCAGCCCGGTCTACTGGAACGCCGTGTCGGGCCCCATGAAGCACCTGATCGACCGCACCTACTATGCCGCGCACGCCAGGCAGCTCGCCGGCAAGCGCTTTGCCGTAGTGCTGGTGCAGCACAGCTCCGGTGCGGACGATGCCCTCGGCACCTTCCGCTGCTTCGCCGACGAGCAGCGCTGCGCCATGCTGGAGCCGGTCGTGGTCAATACCGCCGACCGGCCGGGTGTCGTCGCCGGTGATAGAGACCTGCTCCAGCGGCTGCGGGCCCTCGGGGAACGGTTAGCGAGCCAGGCAGCCTCCTGAGCGGGCCGAGGCAGAGGCGACCGTCTCACACGCGGGAGGGCGGACTCGTATCAGCCCGCCTGTTCGGCCAGCGGGTAATACAGGTCCATCTCGCACTCCTCGAGGGGCGCGCCCAGCGGGCCTATATGCTCCTCCAGCCACTGGTGGTTGCCGTGGCAGCGGCCTGCTCCCGTCACGCAACGGTGCAGCTCTTCCCAGCCCCTCGAGATATCGTCGCCCGAGCGGGGCCTGATGCGGGCAACGGCGTACAGCCCGCCCGCAAAGTCCTTGATCTGGATGGGACCCTCCGGGCGGACCTCCGGACCGACCGTCATCCACACCTCGTAGCCGTAGACCGGGCTCCCGGGGGTCGGGTTCGGGTTGTTGAAGCCAAAGACGCGGTACCCTTCGCGGTCGATCAGACCGCGCGACCGTGCCCAGTCGACGAGGATGCGGAAGGCATCGGCCTCCGGCTCGGCGCTGATGGCCCTGGCCGCGGCGACGTGGAGCGCTCCAAGGCGCACTATCCGCACTTGCATGGACTCTCCTCCTTTCTGCGCGAGACCCTGCCTTCACAATCCTATCGTACCAGCGGGGCGTTTCGGGCTCGTCTCGGAGGGTGTGTGCGGGTGCCCCGCCTGCGGAGTCTTCTTCAAGGGCGGACAGCCTTCTTCGGCCGCAGGGCGAGGGCAGGGTCCATCGAGGGGACCCCCACCCCTAACCCCGCCTCCGCCGCGCGGGGGCGGGAAATCCACAATGGGAGGGGCTCGACTTTGGCCTTTTGGAGCGCAACCCGCGGCACGGTCCAGAACTCGCGGAGATGGCCTCCAGCCATGCTGCGTCCGAGATGCCCCTCCCCCTCGACCCCTCACCCGGGCGGGCACGACGTGCCCGCCTGGGTGAGGGGTCGAGGGCATAGGCGCTAAGTTAAGGAGCTGGCGCTCCCATCGATTGGGCGCGACCAAGC
>DYEI01000133.1 GCA_020725765.1 Anaerolinea sp.
GAGGGGCAGGGGTGGGGGCACTCAATTGCATCACATCGCGGCTGCCGCTCGGCGTGTCCCGAGCAGCGGCGTGGGACAATACGTAGCAGCCCGCGCTGCCGGGATGCGAGTCTGAACAGTTTCGCCTCGCGGATGCCTGCCCGGAGACGGGTCCTGACAGTGGTTTGGGGCTCCCGCGCTCGCAGGGCCACGTCGGGGAGTGTGTGGAGGAAAAGCAAACGCAATCAATCCCCGAACAGCAGCTCCCACCAGGCCCGCCAGTTGGAGGGCTGCGCTGCTGGGGGCTCAGGGGTCGGCGTGGGCACAGGCGTCGCCGGCGGCGCGGCCCGCGTGATGATGACCGCCCGATGGTCTCCGGGCTGAATCTTGTTCAGTTCCTCCCGGGCAACCCGTACGACGTACTCGTCGCTCTGGACGTAGGCCAGGGTGGCCGCCAGGGCTGCGCGCTCGGCGCGGAGCCTGTCCACGCCCTGATCCGCAATCTGCAGGGCGCCACGCAGGCGATAGATCTCCGCTATCTGGCTGCCAAAGCCCAGCAGGAAGATCATCGAGATGGAGACGGCAGCAACGGCGATGAGCTGATCGAAGGAGGTCCGGCGATGTGACGTCTTCTTGCCCATGTTGCCCCCTGGCTTGCTCTCATACTAGCCGATTCTTCGGTGGTGGTCAAGCACCGGAGCGCGGGGGGGTGCAGTTCACCGTTGGGGCAGTTCGCACTTTCAGCCGTCACCAGCCTGGAGCTTGGCCTTTTCGCGGTTATGCTAAACCCTTGCGCTATGGTGCGCCCAGGAGGGGCCTAGACCTGGGAGGCGCTGTGCGTTCTCCCTACCACATGTAGGGGCTCTTCGAAAAGGCCAAAGGCAAGGAACTCTCCTTCTTGGGCGGTTTCGGGTGGTCCGCCGGGATGGGGCCAGGGCGCTATCTCATGCCTCGTCATGCTGTGCAGCCCGACCTATGGGTAGTGCATAGCGCGCCGCGGGGGCAGGGAACTCACAATGGGAGGGGCATTACAGCACGAGCCGCGCCACGCGA
>DYEI01000134.1 GCA_020725765.1 Anaerolinea sp.
CCCGGCGCCCCCTCCCCCGGGTTCGGCCTGCGGGCCGACCTCGGGGGAGGGGGCCTTTGTATATGGGGTGTTTTGCGGCGGCGGCGCGCTACGCGCGCCGCCGCCGCAAAACACCCCATAGGGAAAGGGCCCCCTCCCCCGGGTCGGCCCGCAGGCCGACCCGGGGGAGGGGGCGCCGGGGGTGGGGGCCCTGCCAGCAGCGCAGATGAGCCTGCCAAGGTGAACTACGCCCATACCGGGCTTGCGCAGCGGGTAAACGGTCAAGTTGCATCCAAGGGGTGGCACCGTCTGCGGAGCGTGACGCTACGGGTTGTGGCCGCCAGCGTGCAGTTGCCATAAGCGATCTCTGGGCGAGCTGTGCAACCCACGCTGCAGAGCGGCGTTCTGCGAGCCACACAACAGGTGGTAGCGTGCGCGCCGCGACGTGGCCACGGGTGACGCTTCGGGTAACGATCCGCTGCGCAAGCCCCGTATCGCAGAGACTTTGACCTCTGCACGCCGGCGTGATAGAATGTCTCAGCGGACTGACTCACCGTCGCGCTCGTCTTCTGCACTTTCTATCGGGAACATGCGAGGTGGGGAGTATCATGCCCTCTTTTACCCAGCAGCTCCGGCTCCCACTTGTCGGCACAGAATCCCCTTCCGAGCAAGCCTGCGGCAATGGTCGCGAGAGGTTGGCATCTCTGCTCGCGCAGGACCTGGACTTTCACGACAAGCGCAGCGACTATTGCTCGCACAACTTCCACTCCTTCCCGGCCAAGTTTCCGCCGCAGTTGCCTCGCAGGTTCATTCTCGGCCTGACTGATCCCGGCGATATCGTGCTTGACCCAATGGTGGGCTCGGGTACTACGTTGTTAGAAGCGGTGCTTGCGGGACGCCGCGCGCTCGGCTTCGATATTGATCCCCTGGCCTTGCTTGTGTCCAACGTCAAGACCACACCCTTCAGTGCGGAGCGTGCGGCAGATGCGGGTGGTGAGGTCCTAAGATTCGCGCGTTTCGCGCTCGTCGGACGGGCCGATCAACTGAGACACGAGTTGGAGACTCGCTTCGATCCGAAGACACGGCGGTTCATCGAATACTGGTTTGCGCCGCGGACTCAGCTGGAGCTCCTCGCCCTGGTGCTGGGGTTGGAGCGCGTCGAGGACTCGCTTGCTCGGTCATTCCTGAGGGCGACGCTCTCGTCCATCGTCATCACCAAGTCGGGTGGCGTGTCCCTTGCACGCGACCTGGGACATACGAGGCCCCATCGTGCTGAGGAGAAGGAGCCCCGATGTGCCATCTCCGAGTTTGAGAAGCGCCTCGAGAGGAATCTCAGGAGCTTGCGTCAACTGGATGCCGAGCCTGGGTGTGCACAGGTTCTGTGTGGCGATGCACAACAGCTCCCACTCGGGCCGGGCACAGTCGATCTGATAGTCACCTCCCCGCCCTATGCCTCAAACGCTATCGACTACATGCGGGCTCACAAGTTCTCGCTCGTTTGGTTTGGCTACCCCATTGATGCGCTCAGCCAGAAGCGCCGGCAGTACATCGGCGGAGAGGCCACCCAGGAGTTCGCCTTTGAGGGGCTCTCGCCAAAGGCTGGGGAGAGGGTTGCTGCAGTGGCGGCCGCAGATGCCAAGAAGGGGGCCGCGCTCAACCGATACTACTCTGAGATGACACGCTGCATTCGCGAGATGTTTCGCGTGCTGCGACCGGGGAAAGTAGCGGTACTTGTAGTTGGCACCTCTGTCATGCGCGGCATCGACACCTTGACGCACGTGTGCCTTGCAGACATCGCCGAGGCCATCGGATTCGAGGTGATAGGTATCGCCACGCGGCGGCTAGATCGTGACCGGAGGATGATGCCTGCCCGAAACGGGGAAGCACGGGCCTCGCAGATCGAGCATAGAATGCACGAGGAGTATGTGATCGGCCTTCTCAAGCCGAATCGGGTCGAGGCATGCGATGCGCGGAGGACCTCGTGAGCATCGCGGAGCTTCGCCAGCGCTACCACGCGGAGATATGCCGGCAGATACTTGCGGCTCCCTCGGGAATCCCGAACATAGCCGATGCCAGCAACAAGACCAGCATCAAGATTGCGCGCGGTATTGTCGAGCGGCTCGGGTGCCCTCTCTGTCGGACAGCTCCTCCCGCCCAACGTGCTGGGGCTTTGTTCGAGGAGCTGACCAGTCGGTTTCTGGAGGATGCCTTCAGATTGCTGGCGCACCTGCGGCCTGGAGAATGGTTGTTCGAGGTCAACAGAGATATCACGTCCTTTGACCAGTATGCGCACCTCGCCCGGCTTCAGGACATTCTAGCCGGCAATAGCGAGTTGGCTGCTGCGCTCGGGTCGGATTACGTGGTGACCCCGGACATCGTGGTCGGTCGGTACCCGGTGCCCGATGCGGAGATCAACCGCGACACCGTGGTGGTCGGGGAGCAGGATCCTTACTGCCGGCTGTCGCCGCTGCGTGAGAGGAACTCCTCGAGCGTCCTGTTGCATGCGAGCATCTCATGCAAATGGACAATACGCAGCGATCGGGCGCAAAACATCAGGACCGAGGCTCTCAATCTGATTCGTACACGAAAGGGCCACGTGCCACACGCCGTGGCGGTCACAGCTGAGCCGTTGCCCACCCGCTTGGCGTCATTGGCTCTCGGTACGGGCGATCTGGACTGCGTGTATCACTTTGCGCTCATCGAGCTGCAGGACGCCGTGAGGGAGGCCGGCGGCGAAGACCAGTTGGAGATGCTGACGGCCATGGTCGACGGGCGCCGGCTACGCGACATCAGTGACTTGCCGCTGGACCTTGCCATATAGCTGGGGGCGCTCTGCTCCGGCTGCCAGCGGTTCTTGGCGGCTTTCGGGGTGCCGCAGGCTCGGATCGAGCCACAACTCTGCCAGTCGGAGCGTCGTTACAGGATATCAGTGGACAGGGTGACGACCGCCAAGGGGGCGAGGAGGGGCGACGATGCTCGAGGCGATGCTGACGCCTGCCCAGAGGGCCCTTCGCGACGAGGTCAGGGACCTGGTGAAGTGGGTGCCCCGGCAGCTCATCCTGGACATGGACGATGACCGGGTACGCTATCCCCGCGAGTATGTCGCCGAAGCCGCACGCCGACGCCTCCTGGGCCTCCGCTTCCCGACCGAGTACGGTGGGCGAGGGCTGGGCTGGGTGGACGAGATCGTGGCCCTCGAAGAGGTGGGCGTACTCGGCACCTCCCTCGCCTGCCTCTACTCCCTGCCCTCGATTGTGGGTGAGGCCATTGTCCGCTTTGGGACCCCGGAGCAGAAGGCGCGCTGGCTTCCGGCCATTCTGAGCGGGCGGCTCACCGTGGCGGAGGCCCTCACCGAACCCCGCGGCGGTTCAGACTTTTTCGGGACGACGACCCGCGCGCGCCGCGAGGGCGACGTGTACGTGCTCGACGGACAGAAGCGCTTCGTGGTCGGCGCCGAGGGCGCGGACCTCTTTCTCGTCTACGCCCGCACCGATCCGGAGGCCCGGCCCCACGAAGGGCTCAGCGCGTTCATCGTGGAGCGGAGCGAGGCCGGCAGCGGTCTGCGGGTCGAGCACGTGTATGGCCTCATGGGAACCCGCGGCGGCGGCACCGGCCGGCTGACCTTCCGGGGTGCGCGCGTGCCGGCAGCGAACCTGATCGGCCCGGAGAACGGGGCGGCGGCCGTCTTTTACCAGATGATGATCCCGGAGCGGATGACCAGTGCTGCGGGAGCGCTGGGCATGGCCCGGGCAGCGCTGGAGATTGCCGCCCGATACGCCGACCGGCGCAAGGCCTTTGGACAGAGAATCCGCAGCTTTGAGGGGGTCAGCTTCAAGATTGCCGATAGCATCACCGGGCTGGATGCGGCGCGCATGCTCGTGTACGGCGCCGCCCGGGCTATCGACGCGGGCGATGACCCACGACGGTGTCGGCGACTGGTGTCGGAGGCGAAAAAGTTCGCCACCGACATGGCCTGGCAGGTAGTCAACCATGCCATGCAGATTCTGGGCGGAATCGGCTACACGCGCATCTACCCCGTCGAGCGGCTCCTGCGGGACACGCGCCTGATCATGATCTGGACCGGCACCAACGAGATCATGAACCTGATCATCCAGAGCGAGTACCAGCGCGAGCTGCTCGCTCAGCGCGCGGAGACGCGGGACGTCGAGGCCGATGCCTCCGACGCGGAACGCGCCGACGAGAAGGTATACGAGTAGCGGAGGTCCTTGCCCGAAAACCGGGATTCTGAAACTGTTCAGACTCTCACCCTGGCAGCGCCGGCTGCCACGTGTTGGCCCCGACCCCTCCCCCAGGCGGGTTCAAGGGCGGACAGCCTTCTTCGCTCCTGGGGCGAAGCCGTTGCCCATCGGGGCACCCCCACCCCTGGGGCATTCCCCGCTTTGTCCAGCGGGCAAAGCGGGGTTAAGCCCCTAACCCCGCCCCCGCGCCGCGCTCTGCATTACCCACAAGTCGGGTCGCACACTGTTACGGCGCATGGGACAGTCCCCTGATGCCCAAGGGCGCCGTCCGCCGGGCACACTCCTACTCGGAACACGCCAGCGGCAGCCGCGATGGGCTGCAACTCCAGAGTACCCCCACCCCTGCCCCTCCCCCGGGCCACTAGTGGGTAAAGGATAGCGCGCCGCGAGGGCGGGGTTAGGGGCTTAA
>DYEI01000135.1 GCA_020725765.1 Anaerolinea sp.
GATCAGGCCCTGCCCAGCACCCTGTCATTGCGAGCCAGCCCGCAGGGCTGGCGAAGCAATCCCGCCTCCCCTTTCGCGGGATTGCTTCGGCGGCTGACGCCGCCTGCCAATGACAGGCCGGCGTCACTCGTAGCCAGCTCGCAGGACTGGCGAACCAATCTGGCCTCCGGCAGTCACGAAATGGTTGCAGTCTGCACCGACGATTCTGGGATACAACACCCCAAACAGCAGAGCTCGGCCGCCCGCCACGCCCTGAACCCGAGCCGCCGCGGGGCAGGCACCCCGCAGACCAGGGCCTGTCGTCCACCGACGATATGTCAACTGCGCGTTATGTCATCCAAAGCTCGCCGGGTCGACGTCAATGCGCCATCCGCGCGGCACGGGCAAACCGTCCAGCACCCGGTGCGGGTCCAGCGCCCGGAGGATGACGTGCCACCGCCAGCGGCCGTGCAGGCGCGCATGGGGGCAGGGTGCCGGCCCGATCATCTCCACCCCCGGGATGCCCAGCGCCCGGATCCGCTCGACGAGCGCCCCGGCCAACTCGGTCGCCCGCTGCCGCGCGCGGGCCGCATCCTCATCCGCATACAGGAGCCGCACCAGCCTGGCGAACGGCGGATAGCCATGCCGTTGGCGGAACGAAAGCTCCTGCCGCACAAAGCCCTCATAGTCGTGGCGGCCCGCCGCCCGGATGGCATAATGCTCCGGCGTGTAGGTCTGCACGATCACGCGCCCGCCAAGCGGGCTTCGCCCGGCGCGCCCTGCCACCTGGGTCAGCAGCTGGAAGGTGCGCTCGGCCGCCCGATAGTCCGGCAGATGCAGGGCCGTGTCGGCGCTCACCACCCCCACCAGCGTCACGAGCGGCAGGTCCAGCCCCTTGGCGATCATCTGCGTGCCGACCATGACGTCGGCTTCGTGCTCGACGAACTGCCGCAGCAGCTCCTCGTGGCTTCCGCGGGTCCGCGTCGCATCCCGGTCCCAACGGACGACCCGCGCCTCCGGGAAGAGAGCCCTGACCTCCTCGACCACGCGCTGCGTCCCGATCCCAAAGTAGCGGATGCGCCGGCTCAGGCACCTCGGGCAGACCCGCGGTTGGGGTTCCCGGTGATAGCAGTGATGGCAGACCAGCTCCTGCTCCGCCCCATGATAGCTCAGGGAGACGTCGCAGCGAGGGCAGATGAGCGTATGCCCGCAGTCACGACACAGCACAAAGGTCGCGCTGCCGCGCCGGTTCAGGAAGAGGATCACCTGTTCCCGCGCTGCAAGCGCCTCGGCCATGGCGGCCTGCAATGCGCGGCTAAAGATGCTGCGGTTGCCCTCTCGCAGCTCGCGCCGCAGGTCCACTACCTCCACAGGCGGCAGGGGCACGTAGAGCAGATCCTCATTCCCTTCCGCCAGTGGCTGCGGGCGCAGTGGCCGGACGGGCAGGCGGTGCTGCGCCCGCTGCTCCTCTATGTGTCGCCGGTGACTGAGCACCCGCTTGGGGAGCGAGAGCCTGGTATACACCCCAGAGGCCGCCCGATGCATGCTGACCACATCGGGAGTGGCACTCCCAAGGATGACACAGGCCCCACAGAGCGAGCCTAGCGCCACGGCCGCCTCACGGGCATGATAGCGCGGTGCCGTCTCTTGCTTGTACGAGGGCTCGTGCTCCTCATCCACAACGATCAAGCCCGGGTCCGCCATGGGGGCGAGGATGGCCGAGCGCGGGCCGACGACCACGGCAGCCTGCCCCTGCATGACCCGCCGCCACTGATCATACCGCTGGCCCTCGCTGAGCTGGCTGTGCCACACGGCAACACGCCCCGGGAAACGCGCCGCGACCCGCCGCACCGTCTGTGGGGTCAGTGAGATCTCAGGGACGAGGAAGATCACCCCGCGGCCCTGGGCCAGCACCCGGGCGGCCGCCCGAAGGTAGATCTCCGTCTTGCCACTTCCCGTTACGCCGTGCAGGAGGAAGGTGTGGTGCCGCCGCGCCTCCAGTACGGGAATGATCTGATCGAGGACCCCCTCCTGATCCGGGGTCAGGCGAGGCTCTTCCGCCAGCACGAACTCGCGCCCCGCCAGAGGATCGCGCCACACCTCCACCTCGGCGATCTCCACCAGCCCACGCGCCGCGAGAGCCTCCAGGCTGGCCCGGCTCGCCCCCGTCTCCGCGAGAACGCGTGAGACGGGAAGGGCCGCACCAGACCGGGCCTCCCCCGCGAGATACCGGTACAGGGCGAGTTGCCGAGGCGCTCCTGAGAGCGTCGCCTCCGCCTCCCCGGCGCCGGGCGCAAGACGTACAAAGCGCTCCGTCTTGGGGCGCGCCGTTGGCGTCCTCCGACCGGCGTGCTGCGACACCAGCCCCTTGTCGACCAGCGCTGAAAGCGCACTGCGCCAGCCTGCCACGCGGGCCAGGTTTGCCACCCGCGCGAGTGGCACTGGCCCTCTGCCCTTGAGGGCCCGGAACACCGCCTGCTGTGTTGGGGAGAGCGCGAGCTCCTCCGGCGGCCCCTCAGCGACGACCTCGACCAGAACCTCGCTCGTCGCTCCCGCGCCCGGGGGCAGCATCATCTTCAGGACCCGCCCCAGAGGTGCGAGATACTCGCGGGCTATCCACTCGGCCAGGGCGATCTGAAGGGGAGTGACCACTGCCTCCTCGGAGATGAGGCCCTCGATCTCCCGCGCCTCCACAGGCGGGGTCGAGCTGGCAAATCCAGTGACGATCCCGTCCAGCCTCCGCCCTCCAAAGGGCACCCAGACCATGTGCCCGGGGCGAACGGTGCCCCGCAGCGCCTCTGGGATCAGATAGTGGAAGGTGTCGCCGCGGTCTCTACCCTCGCGCGGCAGGCCCGGGCGCCCGACTGGGGCGTTGACGGCGACGGTGGCGTAGCGTAGCGTCTCCAGGCCCAAGGGACTCCCCTCAAAAGACCACGGCTGCGTACCCCACGAAATCGGAAGGAGCCCCCATGGGGTGCACATCGTGGCTGGTCGTCTGCTCCAGGATCACGCCCCGGGTCGCGCCGAGGTCCCGGGCTGCCGCGACCAGCGCGGCGATCGCCCCGCCCCCACACGCGCTCCGGTCCTTCAGAGCGCGCTCCAGGGCTCCCCCGGCACGCAGCTCTGCGACCGCATCGAGCAGTCGCCGGTCATTCTCGCGCGCCCAGGCCAGCGCGCCGGCGCCCATGCCACGGGGAGCAAAGCCGTAGCGCGGGCCATAGTGGGTCAAATCGCTGGAGCCCAGAATGTAGGCGCTGCCGCCGTGGAGTCGCACGGCCCGTGCGACGGCCGCCCCGACGTCGATCGCATCTTTGCTCGGCGGCACCATCAGGGGCACGATGGTCGCCTGCGGGAAGAGGTAACGAACGAACGGAAGCTGCACTTCGATCGAGTGCTCCTGCGTATGCGCGTGCGGATCCTCGACCACCAATCCGCCGGCCTCGGCCACTATCCTGTCAGCGAGCGCCTGGTCGACCTGCAGCGCGCCCAGTGGCGTGACCCAGGTCCCACCCGGGAACACGGCCGCCCGCGTCACACCCCACACATGGACCGCCCCAAGAATGACGAGGGTGTCAGGCGTGCCGCTCGCGGCAAGGGCGGCAAAGGTCCTCGCCGCCGTTGGCCCAGAGTAGCTCCAGCCGGCGTGGGGCACGAGTCCCGCAAAGTAGCGGCCCTCCGGCACCGCCTTCCGGGCGTCTTCGAGATAGCGGGCAAGCTCGGCCCGGCAGCGCTCTGGCTCTGCGGGGTAGAACATGCCCGCCACGATGGGTTCGCGCCGCATCGAGATCACCTCCTCATGGAGCTGTAGCGTGCTGGCCGCCGGTAACCGGCGGCCAGCCTCCCCCTCGATCCCTCTGCCAGCAGCTCTGATGCTACAGGACGATTGCCAGGAGCCATGATCCGTGACCTACAGGACCACTTTCCTCGGCTTTGCCCGCGACTTTTCCGCCTGCATGATGGCGAGGATACGCTGAACCGTCGCATCCAGCTCCCCCTCGCGGTTGACCACCACATAGTCGAAGCGGTGAATCTGCCTCATCTCATCTCGCGCGGTCGCAAGCCGCCGTCGCAGCGCCTCCTCACCCTCCGTGCCGCGGGCGCACAGCCGCCGCGCCAGCTCTTCCTCCGAGGGCGCGGTGACAAAGATGAACACAGCCTCCGGCATCAGCTCCCGCAGACGCGCCGCGCCCTGCACGTCCACCCGCATGATGACATCCTCGCCACTCGCCAGGGCCTTCCTCACCTGCTCCTTGGGTATCCCCTTGTACTCGCCATAGACCACGGCATGCTCGAACAGCTCTCCGCGGTCGATCATCCCCTCGAAATCGGTCCGAGAGCAAAAGAGGTAATCGACTCCGTGCACCTCGCCCGGCCGCTGTGGCCGCGTCGTTGCCGTCACCACAAAATGGAGGGGATATCCCAGCTCCTTCATGCGCGCCACACAGGCATCCTTGCCAGCGCCTGACGGCCCCGAAAGGATCACCACCAGGGGCGCCGGCTGCAGGTAGGGCTCAAGGTCGACGTCTCCGATCCTGTGGGGGTCGCTCTCTGCCACGATGGCGGGTGTCGTCGCCCCGCCCGGCCGGGTACGTTGCGGATCAGCCACGTTGTCGTCCCCTCCCCTGATCGACTCGATTTGCGATGGTCTCGGGCTGCAGCGCAACCATGGCCACATGGCCGCTATCCAGCACGATCACTGCCTTGGTCTTGCGACCATGCGTCATGTCGATGGCCATCCGGCGCTCCTTCGCCTCCTGCACCAGGCGACGCACCGGCGCGGAGTCGGGGCTGACGATGGCCACGATGCGGTTCGCCGCCACACTCCCTCCGAACCCGACATGCACCAGCTCGGTGCTCACGATACCCCTCCAGACAAGCGCTCAGGTAACCTTTCCCCGGCAGGACGCAACCCGGACTCACCTGCGCATTCCGTGCCGGCCGCCTGCGCAGGACGACTCCTGACCCCACCGCTTCCTGTCCCCTGCCCGCCAGCAGTTGCCTGTGGAACCTGCGCCCGCTATAATAACCTTGCGACTGGCGCGTGGCTGCTGGTCACCTGCGGCCTGTTCGGCCGGCACCGGCCGCGCCAGGATCCGGGCATCTCAGCGACGAGCCAAAGCCCTTGCCCCTGCCGGAGGAGGATATGCCGATCTACGAGTACCGCTGCCAGCGCTGCGGCAAGAGAGTCAGCCATTTCGTTCGCAGCTTTGCGGCGGCCGACGTGCCTCCCCCCTGCCCCCGCTGCCAGAGCACTGACCTGCGTCGACTCGTCTCCCGCATCGCTGTGTTGGCTTCTGAAGAGAGCCGCCTGGAAAACCTGGTCGACCCCAGCTCCCTTGGGGACGTTGACGAAAACGATCCCCGCAGCGTGGCCCGCTGGATGCGGCGTATGGGCAGGGAGGTCGGCGAGGACCTCGGCCCCGAGTTCGACGAGGTCGTCGACCGCCTCGAGGCCGGCGAGAGCCCCGAGGAGATCGAGAGCTCCATGCCCGACCTCGGCAATGACCCGGGTGATGCCGCAGACGAGTGACTGCCGCCCATCGGCTGCCAGCTATCAGCCTTCAGTCGCCAGCTGCCGCCCGCGCCAGGCGGGCCGACCCGCTGGGAGGCGAGCCGCACAGTGGGCACCTCCGTATACTGAAGGCTGCTAGATGGCCGCCGACCGCCGGCGGCTCGCCTAGAACCGCTCGTGACGCACGACGTCCAGAACAAAGATCGTCGCACCCCCCACCTGCACCTCAATGGGGTTCGGCATGTAGAGCTCGCCGGGCTCCATCACGGGAGGCAGCGGGTTCACATACTCGGTGCGGGTGTGGCAGTTCTGGCGGATGATCTGCAAGACCTCGTCTACCTTCTCTTCGTCGATTCCGATGAGGATCGAGGCGTTGCCCTCCCTCAGGAAGCCGCCCGTGGTGCTGATCTTGGTGGAGGGAAAGCCGCGCTCCCTGAGCGCCAGCATCACTTGGTCGGCGTCGTCGGAGTGCACAATGCTGATGATCAGCTTCATCTCGCCCCCTTTCCACGCTCCTGCGGCAGACAGCCATCTCTCATCCGGACCAGCCCAAACCACGACCGGCTAGGGCTGGCCCCCGGGCTCGGCCAGCAGCGCCTCCACCCGCTCGCGGATGGCCCCCTGCACCTCCTCCACCGACTGCCGCGCATCGAGCACACACCAGCGCTCGGGCTCGGCTGCCGCCATGGCCAGGTAGCCCTCCCGCACCCTCTGATGGAAGGCGATCTCCTCCCGGTCGATGCGCGTCAGCTCCTCCTGGCCCCGCGCATGCGCGAGAGCGCGCCGCCGCAGGCCGATCTCGACCGGAAGGTCCAGATAGATGACGAGATCGGCCTGCAGGCCCCCGGTGGCAAAGGCGTTGAGCTGTCGCAGCAACTCCAGGTCCAGGCCACGTCCGTACCCCTGGTAGGCGAGGGTCGAGTCTGCGTAGCGGTCACAGAGCACCACCAGGCCCTGCGCCAGCGCCGGCCTGATGACTTGCTCCACGAGCTGGGCCCGAGAGGCCAGGTACAGCAGCAGCTCCGTGCGCGCATGCATATCTCGGGAGGCCGGATCGTTCGTGATGGCGCGCACGCGCTCTCCGATGGGCGTGCCCCCCGGCTCGCGGGTTGCCAGCACCTGCATGCCACGCGACTGGAGGTGCGCCCTCAACAGCTGAAGCTGCGTCGTCTTGCCCGAGCCCTCTGTGCCCTCGAAGGCGATGAAGCGGCTCATCGGTTGTTCTGGAAGATGCGTACCCGGCGATGCGGCTCTCGACCCGAGCTGCTCGAGATCAGGTTGGCGCGACGCGCGAGGTCGTGCTGCTGCCGCCGGATATAGGCGTTCTGCGGATGGAGCTCTACCGACCTTCGCGCTCCGCTCAGGATCTTCTCGATCGCCTCCTGAGTCTCCCGCATCGCCGCGGCCATGGGGTCTTCCGTTTCTTCCTCTTCCCTGACCTCCAGGCCAAAGATGTCGGCCAGGTACGTCTGGATCTGATCCACCGTGTTGCTGCGGAGCACGTACACCGGCAGGCCATGCCGCTCGGCGTCGCCAATGAGTTGCGGCCGCTTGCGGTAGTAGCTGCGCAGGGTGAACACGACGTCGGCATCCCCGAGGTTGTCGACGACCGTCACTGGCACCCCGAGCTGCTTCGCAGCCTGCCGGAGGCGCCCCTGGTTCAGCCCATAGGGGAACACCCGAAGCGTCCGAAACTCGGGCGAAGGGGCGGCCGGAGCCGCAACGGAGGGCACAGCCCGGGGCGCAACCTCCTCGCGCCGATAGGCCGCCTCGCGACGCGGCGTCACAACCTCACGGCCACGGGCCGGCCGGACCTCGGGGGGTTTCTCCACCTTGATCTGGCCCGAGGCATCGCGGTACCGGACCTCCGGGGGCAGTGGCCGCCCGCGCAGCAATGCGTCCACTGCCGCCGCCACATCATGGCGCACCGCCACCCGGTCAAAGTCCTGAATCTCCACGACCACATCAAAGGTCGGCGGCGCCTTGCGCTCAAGCACCGACTTTTGCGTGCCGCGGCGACGTGCCTCTTCGTCGCTGAGGGTCACCGTCTGGATGCCACCGACCAGGTCCGACAGGGTCGGGTTGAGCAGGATGTTCTCGAGCGTATTGCCGTGCGCCGTTGCGACCAGTTGCACGCCACGCTCGGCGATGGTGCGCGCGGCAGCCGCTTCCAGGTCGGTGCCGATCTCGTCGATGACGATGACCTCGGGCATGTGGTTCTCCACCGCCTCGATCATCACGGCGTGCTGCATGGTAGGCGTCGGCACCTGCATGCGCCTCGCCCGGCCGATGGCCGGGTGCGGGATATCGCCGTCACCGCCGATCTCGTTGGAAGTGTCGACGATCACCACCCGCTTGCTCTCGGCCAGCACCCGGGCCACCTCGCGCAGCATGGTGGTCTTGCCAACTCCCGGTCGGCCGAGGAGCAGTATGCTCTTCCCCTGCTCAACGATATCGCGGATGATGTCGATGGTCCCATACACCGCCCGACCCACGCGGCAGGTCAGGCCAACGACCTGCCGCTCGCGGTTGCGGATGCCCGAGATGCGGTGCAGTGTGCGCTCGATCCCCGCCCGGTTATCCTCCCCGAAGTGGCCGATCCGCTCGATGACATAGTCGAGCCCCTCGCGATCGACCTCCTTCGGGGAGAGCGTGACCTCTCCATCCACAAAGCGCGCCTCTGGAGGTCTGCCCAGGTCCATGACGATCTCCAGAAGATACTGGCTGCGCCCGATCTTTCTCAGCGCTTGAGCTACATTGGCGGGGAGCACATCGATCAGCGCATCGAGATTATCCATTACCTCAAGATGAGATGATTGTGGTAGTTTTTTCTCCTCAGTACTCATACGTCCAGTGCTCTCTCGTCACCGGCAGACAGGGCACCAGGGCCACCGTGTTCACGGGGTGAAGGGGCGTCGTAAGTGCCCCGGGACGTTTGTCGCGAGCTGCCAGTAGACGGTAGTTTGGCGATACCGCCGGCCGAGCGGTGTGTTTGACCAGCCAGACCTGCACTCCGACGAACTCGAAACCCACGTCGCGCATCAGGCTGCGCAGGCCTGCCTGATAGTCGCGCACGGCGCAGTAGAGCATCGCCTCGCCAGCGGCCGCCGCGATCGCGTGGCCAAGCACCTCTGGCGCCCTGCTCCCATCGTCCGGGTGAAGCAGGATTCGAGCCCATACGCCGCGTCGGCTGCGGCTCAGACCAAGGTAGGCGCCCAGTTCCTCGCCGCGCTGCAGCACGTAGCCTTGCTCCCGGCTCACCCCCAGCCGGTCCAGGATGGGAACCTCGGCGCCCGAGACGGTCAAACCCTCCGCGTGCTGCACCAGAGGCGGCACGACCTGCCCGACCAGGTGCAGGAGCCTCCAGGCGTCGCCCGCCGTGACGGCCCGCAAGGCCCCCCTGGCTGCGCCGCGCCCTCCAGGGTCCGCCAGCCTGTACACCTCCTCGCGGGTGTAGGCACCAAAGCCAGCCTGGCGGAAGGCTTCTTCCTCCAGGCTGTCGGCCGCGACGCCGGCCCGCACCCGCAGGACGCCACGCCGCCCCGCCAGCACACAGAGCTCACTCAACGCGCAGGCCCACAGAGGCCCGAAGGACAGGTCGCCCGCTTCAGCGCGGGGGGCGAGATGTACGATCTGCCACTCCTGGCGCTCCGGGTACGCCTGCACCTGGACGAAACCGCGCCCATTATTCGTTCCATGGCCACAGCAGACGTAGGTGAGCGTTGCCGGTGTACGCGCCGGCATGAGCCCGCACAGAGCCTCCTGCAGCGGCCGGACCTCGCAGAGTGCCGCCCGCTGCATATCCAGCGTGATGCCCTGGTCCCGCAGCGTCCAGAGCAGCGCCAGATCGCGCAGGCCAAACGATCGCGTCACCGCTCACCTCTCACCAGAACCCGCTGCCGTCAGCCCACTCTCTGCCCAGCCCCCGGTCATGGCCAGGAAGTAGCGGTGAAAGCGCGAGTCACCGGTCAACTCGGGGTGGAACGCCGTCGCCAGCAGGTTCCCCTGCCGCACAGCGACGATGCCCCCCTCGGGAAGGCGCACCAGAATCTCGACGCCAGGCCCTACCGACTCGATGAGCGGCGCCCGAATAAACACGCCCGGAAATGGCCGGGCATCCTGCCCAAAGGCTGGAACCTGCAGGTCTTCGACAAAGCTATCGACCTGCCCGCCGAAGGCATTCCGTCGCACAACGATATCCATCAGGCCCACGAGCGGCTGCTCGTAGCCCGCCACCTCCCTGGCAAGGATGATCATCCCCGCGCACGTGCCCCAGACCGGCACTCCACACCGCGCGAGCTCGCGGATCGGCTCGATCAGACCGTACCCCACAGCCAGCTTGCCGATTGTGGTGCTCTCGCCCCCGGGTATGATCAGCCCGTCCAGATTCTCCAGTTGGTGCGGCAACCGAACCTGACAGACCTCAACCTCCAGCCCCCGCAGGACCTGCTCGTGTTCAATGAAAGCCCCCTGCAGGGCCAGCACACCGATCCTCGTCATCGTCGGCTCATTCCCCGGCGGACCTTGCTGCAGACCTCGCTGCACCCGCCATACCCAAGGAAGCTACCATCCACGCTCCGCCAGACGCTCCGCCGCCGGTATGGCGGCGATCTCCAGCCCCGGCATGGCCTCACCAAGGCCCTTGGACACCTCGGCGATGATCTTGGGGTCGTTGTAGTGAGTCGTCGCCTCGACGATGGCCTTGGCCCGGCGGGCGGGGTCGGCGGACTTGAAGATACCAGAGCCGACGAACACTCCGTCCATGCCCAACTGCATCATCAGCGCCGCATCCGCGGGCGTTGCGATGCCCCCGGCAGCAAAGTTCACCACCGGCAGGCGGCCGAGCCTGGCCACCTCGACCACCAGCTCGTAGGGCGCGCCCATGTCTTTTGCAGCGGCCATCAGCTCCTCCGGCGCCATGGACTGCAGGCGACGGATCTCGCCCAGCACGGCACGGGCGTGCCGCACGGCTTCGACCACATTGCCCGTACCGGCCTCGCCCTTGGTGCGGATCATCGCCGCGCCCTCGCCGATACGCCGCAGTGCTTCCCCGAGGTTCCGGCACCCGCAGACGAAGGGCACCGTGAAGGCATGCTTGTCGATGTGGTGCTCCTCGTCCGCCGGCGTCAGCACCTCGCTCTCGTCGATATAATCGACGGGGATGGCCTCAAGGACCTGTGCCTCCACAAAGTGGCCGATGCGACACTTGGCCATGACGGGGATGCTGACCGCTTCTTTGATGCGCAGAATCAGCTCTGGATCGCTCATCCGCGCCACCCCGCCGTGGGCGCGAATGTCCGCTGGCACACGCTCCAGCGCCATCACCGCCACTGCGCCTGCGTCCTCGGCAATCCTCGCATGCTCGGGCGTGACCACGTCCATGATGACGCCGCCCTTGAGCATCTGCGCAAGCCCAACCTTGACCGTCCAGTTTCCTGTTACCCTAGCCATACCAAGCCCTCCGATAGGGGCAAGCAAAACCTACCCTGTCTGCCAGGCATTGTACACGCAACAGACACGCGTGACAAGTATCCTGGCTGCCCACATCCCCGCAAAATGCGCAAAAGCGAACGCACAGTGCTCGCGCACTGTACGCTCCCGCCCGACACCGGCCAGCTATGGACTACCGATTCCCGGAGCTCCCGCTCCGCGTCACGTCACCGCGCGACTCTCTGCCCTGTAGCTCGTCTACGACGCGATAGCTGGCATCGACCGTCTGCCCCTGCTCGTCATCCGCCCCCTGCCGTCCGAGCCAGAGCTCCCGGCGCACGGCCTCGACAACGTGAGGCGGCGCGAGGACCACAAACAGCTCCATACCGAGAAGAAAGATCGCCAGGTCGTCCAGTTGGCCGAGGCCCAACACCGGATCCACGATGAGATCCAGGGGAAAGAGGATGTAGAACACCGTGAGGAGCGGGACCAGTTTGGTCCAGGCGGGAACCTGCGGATGGCGAAAGAGCCGCCACCAGAGCCGTACCTCGCGGACGATCTCGGCCAGCGCACCGGCTCTCTCGCGACGGGCGGAAGGTGTCTCTCCTGGCAAGGCACGCACCTCCTCGGCATCGCCCGATGGTAAGCAGCCTCACTATTGTATTATACCCGCCAGGCATAGCCACTGCAAGGCAAGCGCACCGTTAAGTCTCGCCTCCAGGCAGCGCCGGCTGCCACGTGCCGCCCCTGCCCCGCGCCCCGTCCCCGCCGCGGCGGGGATACACCAAGAGGGGGTGTTCGCGGGCGGCGAAGCCGCCCGCGAACACCCCCTCCGTAACATAAGATGCCCCTTCCCTGCTGTTGAGGCGGCGGCGAAGGGGTGCTCTCAGGGCACCCCACCCCGAGGAGCAATGAGCCCCTCCCACAGGACCGCCTGCACGCCCTGCCCGAGCCTCGCCAGCCGGTCGTCTCCCACCTGGAGCGGGGCAAGGGTAAAGGCATCATAGACCGCGAGGCGCAGCCGCGCCGGCCCCGAAGCCGTCGCCGGCACCTCAAGCTGCCGAGCGTCACGCACCCGCCAGCCGCCCAGCCACTTGAGGGTCGGCACGGCACCGAGAGCGGGGGTCCCATCGTGCTGTATCTGCCAGCCCTCGCCCTCCATCTGCACAGAGATCGAGTAGTCCCGTACCAGCGGGCGCTGGGCGACAAAGTCAAGCCAGACGGCCAGCCCCGCCCCGGGCCGCGGGCTCTCCGGCAGCCACCGTGCCCCGACAAGCACCATCTCGCCGCCAAGGTCCAGGTACCGGGCTCCCGGAGGAGGTGACTGGAGCCACACAGCGCCGCTGCGCGGGCGATGCCAGGCACCGAGGGTAGCCAGCACCTGCCCGTCCACCCTCGCCTCGAGGCGCAGTGCACCTGCCACATTCGGCAGGTCGAGGGCAACCGTCCGGTAGCCGGCGCCCTCTCCGCCGGGAAGGCAGGCAGTGGCCAGGGACGCCTCGCCCGATACGATCGATAGCTGTACAGCGGCCGCCTGCGCCGGTCGCCACCAGTGCAGGTAGACTCGCCGCTGCCCGGGGACCGAGTCGTCCCAGTCCACGCCGACCAGCCGGCTGCCGTCGGCCCAGGCCAGGCGCTGCGGATGCGCGGTGACCGGAGGCGTGCTGCGCAACCCGACGTGCAGCGGTCCCAGCGCCACCGCGTCCTGCCCCGAAGCGGTGCGAAGACGCTGCCAGCCTCCATCCGGGAAGGTGAAGTACACGCCGACGAGCAGCCTGTACTCGCCAGGGGGCGAGTCGGGCCGGAGGGCGAAGCGGTAGCTGTCGACCACCAGCTCGCCCTGCGCCACGCTCCCCACAGGGTAGGTAAGGTCCGCCTGCCCCGCGATCCCCTGCGGGCCGACCAGGTGCACGAACCAGGAGTAGTCTCGCTCCAGGATCGCCCGCGCCCGCCACACGACCTGCAGGGTGACCGCTTCGCCCGGGGCCAGACTTTCGCCCCCAATCCGCACGCCGAGCAGCTCGATCCTCCCGTCAAACACCTCCGCGGGCCCTGCCAGGCCCGAAGTGTCGATCTGCGCCGGTCGTTCTTCAACGGCCCACGCCCGCCCCATGGGCACGAGGCGGTACGGAAGGCTGGCATACTCGGCGTAGCGGTTGGTCACCAGCACCTGCCGCGTCCCGACTGACTCGCGAATGCGTCGCGCCCAGACCTCCCCATTGGGCGTGGCTCCCTCAGGGTAGACATAGGTCACCGTGACGTCCGGCCTTAGCCCTTCGACGAGCTGCAGATACCACAGCGGCGTCGCCTCATGCCAGTTGGCCAGAACCAGCGCACCAGGCTCAGCGGACTCGAGCAGCTCCACGGCCTGCTCCCTCGCTGGGGCGTCCCGATGCAGCGCGACAAAGCTGGGATACGCGGCCAGACCGTTGCCGAGGACAAGCCACACGACCAACCCCAGGGCGCCAGCGCGAAGGGGGGTAGCCTTCTTGCTGACCGGAAGGCTACCCAGCCCCAGGCCAAGGGCGTATGCGAGCGCCACGTACCCCGGCATCAGATACTCCACCGTCTGCGGCGCCCGGTAAGTGATGGCGGCAAGAGCGTTGACCACACCTACCCCTGCCCACAGCACACACCAGCGCCAATCGCGCCTCAGCGACAGGGTCCCCAGAGCCAGCGCTACCATCCACAGAGCCGGGCCAAACTCGAGGCTGAGAATGTTCGTCAGGACCTGTAGCCGCGCATACTGCTCGGGCCGGCCCAGGAAGTAGAGCATGTCGCCCCGAAAGCCGCGCGCCAGCACGTGATCCACCAAGCCGGCCAGTGTGCGCACCGACGGGGTATCGAAAGGCGGGTTCATTGCACTGCGCAGCGGCAGATAGGCCAGGATCGCGACGCTTCCACACAGCGCGGCCGCCGGCCGAAGCCAGCGTCGGGGCTCGATGGCCAGGCGCGGGTCTACGGCAAGCAGATAGGCGAGAAACGGCAGCCCGAGGAGCGCCAGGGAGCCGTGATGCGTCACCGCCAGGCCAAAGCTCAGCGCAAAGGCCACCAGGCACTTTTGCGCCCGCCCGGCGCCGTAGCGCAGGAGCCAGTGCATGGCCAGGGCTGTGAGCAGCGCCGTCAGGCTGCGGATATTGGCGAAGGTTCCTTGCGCCCAGAAGGTCGGCGAAAGGCCAAGGGCCAGCGCCGAGGCCACTCCCGCAGCCGCCGAATCAGTCCCCTGCCGGATGGCGCGGGTCAGCACACCCAGAGTGGCCGCCGCGCATACCGCAGCAAACAGGTTCACCCGCCACGCCGGATCGCCGAACGGGAGCAGGGTGAAGAGCTTGCCCAGCATCGTGTACAGGGGGTAGCCAGGAGGATGGGCAATGCCCAACACCGCGCAGACGAGCTGGAACTCGCCGGCATCAGCGGGCTGCACCGAGGGCGCCAGCGTGGAAGCATAGAGGAGGAACGCCCCCATCGCCACGGCGAGCTCCGGCACAAAGGCCGGCAGGCGCCGGCCCGGGCGCAGCGTCACGAGCAGAGCCACCGCCGCAACCACCCCGACCATCAGCGCCGCCCGCGGATCGGCCACCGGCCAGGCGGCATAGAGGCCTGGGAGGATCAGCGGCCATGTTTCCCGCCCGAGGCGGCGCAGCCCGACCACAGCAAGTGCGCCTCCCACAAGGCCACCCGCCAGGAGAGGCAGCAGCACACGCCAGGCGTTGACCTCCCCCCTCCCCTCGGCCAGTACCCGGCTCAGGTACAGGCCAGATGCCAGGGCTGAGGCCATGGGGACAAGACCGGATATCCTCTGCCGCGCTGTGTTTCTGTCCATGCTACGGTGCCACCCTGGGCCTTGCGCCCGGGTCAGCCGGACCCAGCCGCCGCCCGCTGCTCAGCCCAACCTCGGCTGGCGTACGTGCGAGCGGCCGGCTCTTGAGGCCGGCCTCAGCGCGCCACATCGCCAGATCGGCCAGGGCACCCCTCCCACACGCGCAACCCGAAGCGGCTGAGATAGATCGGAATGCTCTTCCAGAGCGGGTTCTCCCGCTCAAGGGCACGGATCATCGCGCGTTTCTCGTGGGAGCACGCGCTGGCGAGGATCGTCACCGAGCCACCCTCGCCGCCTGCCCCGTTCACCTTCCAGCCTATGGCCCCGTGCTCCCTGGCAATCTCGATGACCCGCAGGGCATCCTGACTGACCAGCGCCGGATTCAGGCGAGCCTGCGCCTCCGTGTTCTCGATCATCGCCCGGCCGAGCGCGACAAAGTCCCCGGCATAGACGGCATCGCGCGACCGCTCTGCCGTCCGGCGCAGGTCCTCCAGCTGCTTGCAGTCGGGGCCAGCGTCCTCGAGCTCGGCGATGACCTTCTCGTGGACCCGAGAAGAGTCGTGCGACCGGCCCAGGTAGACGAGCGCGAGCCGCCTTTCCAGCTCCCACCAGATGGAGTTGGGCACCTGCAACTGCGACACGGTCGCGCGCGGGTACTGGTGCATCTCGATGTAGTTGATCCCGCCATAGGCGGAGCAGAGCTGGTCCTGGATGCCGCTCTGCCGCTTGAGCATGTCGACCTCTATCGAGTGGGCTGTATAGGCGACCTCATGGGGCGTCAGCCGGCCGGGCGTGAGGCAGTCCAGTGCCCCGACGAGGGCCACGGTCACCGCAGCCGAGGTCCCGGTCGACGCTCCCGCCGGGGCCTCGCAAAAGATCGTGACCTGCACCGAGATGTCGCCGGGCACCTTCATGCGCTCGACGGCGGCCTCGAGCAGCGGGTGGCGGTCCCACGTGTCGCTCTCGGGATGCACCACAAAACGCTCGCCATAGTTCTCGGCATAGATGACGATGCGCTCCTCGCGCGCATCCTTCGGATACACCTCGATCTGCACCTCGGCGTACGGGTACACGCCGATGTTGAACACCTTTCCGTGCCCGGCGAACCAGGTATCGGTCCAGCCGCCGTTGTCACAGATGCGGATCGGTGCGACACTGTTGACCACGCGCAGCAGCTGCTTGGCGTCTTTGCCCCCCATGGATTCCCGCCTTTCCATGCTCGACCCGCCAATGTACGGGCACCTCGCCCGGGCGCACCCAGACAGCTCCAGCCCCGGCCTCTCTGAGGCCAGGCTCTACCGCAAGCATATCCAGTAATGACGGCGTGTCAAAGGCTGAGGGCAGCGTAGCTGTTCAGACTCGCCTCAGGAAGTGGCGGCCTCTGCCGCCACGCTGCTCCGGGCCCACCGGGTACCTGTTCAGAGATGCGCGCGGCGCACGGCGGGCAGGCGGCGCTACCGCTGCCGCGAAGACCGACCCGCCATAGAGCCACCCTGCCAGGGTGTAGTTCGCCCTGAGGGCAGGCTCACCGGCACTGTTGGCAGGGTCCCCACCCCCGACCCCTTCAGGGGCGGACAGGCTGCCTTAGCCGCCGTCCCTCGGC
>DYEI01000136.1 GCA_020725765.1 Anaerolinea sp.
CCCACCCCACTACCGTGAACGGACAAGGGACACCTCCTATCTGAGATGCCCCTTTTCTGCCTCGTAACCGCCTATTCGCCAAACTCACCGATCACAATTCGTGGGGTTGATTTTAACATTCGCTACTGCTTCGAATCCCCGACAGTCTCGCCTCTTGACAATGCCTGCCCCTTGTGCTAGTATTGCCGCCAATCGAATAGCCTTCGACCGACTCATCCAGAGGGGTGGAGGGACCGGCCCTGTGAAACCCCGGCAACCAGCCAGCGCCGGCCGGGCAAGGCGGGCGGCTGGCTACGGTGCCAATTCCGGCAGATGCCCTGCCGCCGCGGGGCACCTGGAAGATGAGAGAGGAGTTGCGCTTCTTCTCTCCCATCCGGGAGATTTTTTTTGCCACCAGCAAGGCGCCGGCTGCCGCCGAGCGGGTGTGTGCGTGTGGCCGTGCCCGGGCTGCCAAGGGGGACGCCGTGCGGACGATAGAGTGGCGCGATGGGGTCGTGACGCTGATCGACCAGCGCCTCCTGCCCCATAAGGAGGTCTGGCGAGAATACGACGACTATCAGGGCGTGGCGCGGGCCATTACCGAGATGCAGATCCGCGGCGCCCCGGCGATCGGTGCGGCCGCGGCCTTTGGCGTCGCCCTCGCCGCCCTGCGCAGCCCCGCCGAGACCTCCGAGTCGCTCCTCTCCGACCTCGAGGAGGCCTTGCGCGTCCTCGCGGCGACCCGGCCGACGGCAGTGAACCTCTTCTGGGCCCTCGAGCGTATGCGTCGGGTGGCCACCGAGGCCGCCGGACACGGGCCGGAGGTCATGCGCGCTGCCCTTGTCGCCGAGGCGCAGGCCATCGCCGACGAGGATGTGCAGGTGAACCGCCGCATGGCCGCATTCGGGCAGGAGCTGATCGCCGACGGCATGAACCTGTTGACCCACTGCAACGCCGGCGCCCTGGCTACCGTGGATATCGGCACCTCTCTCGGCGTCATCCGCGCCGCCCACGAGGCCGGCAAGCGCATCCACGTGTACGTGGATGAAACCCGACCCTTCCTACAGGGCGCCCGCCTGACGGCCTGGGAGCTGATGCGCTGGGGAATCCCCCTGACGCTGATCACCGATAACATGGCCGGGCACTTTATCTCGCGGGGGCAGGTCGATCTCGTCCTCGTCGGCGCGGACCGCATCGCCGCCAACGGGGACACCGCCAACAAGATCGGCACCTACACCCTCGGGGTCCTCGCCCGCGAGAACGGCGTGCCCTTCTACGTCGTCGCCCCGACCTCCACCATCGATCTGACCATCGCTTCGGGGGCGGCCATCCCCATCGAGGAGCGCAATCCCCGCGAGGTGACGCACGTGCACGATGTGCCCATCGCCCCGGAGGGCGTCCCGGTAGCCAACCCGGCCTTTGATGTGACCCCGTATCGCTACATCACCGGCTTTGTCACCGAGCACGGGATCGTATACCCGCCCTATGGACCCGGCCTGGAGCGAGTCAAGCGCCTGTCGGGCGGCGCTCCGCAGCCGGCAGGGGGCTAGGCTATGGGTGCCCGGATGGGAGCGCTGAGCGCGAGGAGAGCACAATGGCCAAGCTGATACCCGCCTGGCAACCCATCGCTATCGGCAGCGTGCCCTATGCCGACGCCGAGCAGGCCTGGTCGGTGGTGCTCCGCTACTTCCCGCAGACGCCCTGCTGGCCGCAGCTTCCCCAGCGCAGCTACAAAGAGAACATGTACGTGCAGTACAGCGAGCGCTTCCCCGGGGTGGTCCTCGAGGAGCAGCGCATCTACGTCGACCGCCGGCAGGACCTCGATCCCGGCCTCGAGCGGCTGTACCTGGCCTATCTCTCCGACGACCTCTCCTACGGCGCGGTCGGCCCCGATTTCTCGGCCGCCCTCGCTGCCCTGCAGGATGGCCGGGTGACCTTTTCCCAGACTCCGCTGCTCCTGAAGGGACAGGTGACCGGGCCGGTGAGCTGGGGGCTGACGGTCGTGGACCAGAACCGGCGCCCGCTGCTCTACGACGAGATCCTCGGCGATGCCGTAGCCAAGCATCTGCGCATGAAAGCTGGCTGGCAGCAGGCTGTGCTCTCGGCCTACTGCCCGAACACGCTCATCTTTATCGACGAGCCCTATCTCTGCGCCTATGGGTCGGCCTTTGTGGCCGTGAGCCGCGAGCAGATCGTGCGCTACCTGCACGAGGTGCTGGCCGAGATCACGGGCCTCAAGGGTGCCCATTGCTGCGGCAACACCGACTGGAGCATCCTACTCGACACGCCCATCGACGTGCTCAGCCTGGACGCCTATGACTATGCCTCGACCCTGGCCCTGTACCCCGAAGAAGTCTCCCGCTTCCTCGAGCGCGGCGGAGTCATCGCCTGGGGGATCGTGCCCAACACATCTGCGGCAGAGGCTGAGACGGCCGAGGCCCTGGTCGAGCGGCTGGAGCGGGCCATCGACGCTCTGGTCGAAAAGGGCGTGTCACGGGATGCGCTGCTGAGGCAGGGCCTGGTGTCCCCGGCCTGTGGGACGGGCTCTCTGCCCGCGGCCCTGGCGGAGCGCGTGTTCGAACTGACCGCGCGGGTCTCGGCGCTCATGCGTGAGCGTTACGGCACAGCGGAGGTAAAGCAGGCGTGAGCATTCTGGTCGTCGGCTCGGTGGCGCTGGACGATATCGAGACGCCCTTTGGCCGGGTGCAGGGGGCGCTGGGCGGGGCCGCAACCTACTTTGCGGCGGTGGCCAGCCTCTATGATCGCGTGAACCTTGTCGGTGTGGTTGGCACCGATTTCCCGGGCCAGCACATCGACTTTCTGGTCGAGCGCGGGGTCGACATCCGCGGCCTGCAGATCGCCCAGGGCAAGACGTTCCACTGGGCCGGCCGCTACGACTATGACCTGAACACCGCAGTGACCCTGGCAACCGACCTGAACGTCTTTGCCGACTTTCGCCCGGCGCTTCCCGAGGACTACCGCGCGAGCGAGTACGTCTTTCTCGCCAACATTGACCCGGACCTGCAGATCAGCGTCCTCGAGCAGGTGCAGGCGCCGCGGCTCATCGCGCTCGACACCATGAACTACTGGATCGAGCACAAGCGCGAGGCGCTCACCGAGGCGTTGCGGCGCGTGCAGGTGGTGCTGGTGAACGAGGCGGAGGCTCGCCAGTATGCCGGCACCTACAGCCTGATCGAGGCGGCGCGCGCCATCCTCTCCCTCGGGCCGCAGGCCCTCGTCGTCAAGAAGGGCGAGTACGGCGCCGTGCTCTTCACCAACGGCGACCTGGCCAGCACCTACTTCTTCGCCCCGGCCTATCCCCTGGAGCGGGTCGCCGACCCGACCGGCGCCGGCGATAGCTTTGCCGGTGGTTTCGTGGGCTTTCTGGCGCGTTCCGGGCGCATCACGCCGCGAACGATCCGCCAGGCCATCGTGCACGGGAGCGTCGCCGCCTCTTTTGCCGTGGAGGGCTTTTCGCTGGAGCGCATCCGCAACGTGACGCTGGAGGACATCCACCGCCGGTATCAGGCCTTCAGGGGCTTTACCAGCTTTGAGGCAAGCTGCCCCTGGCTTGAGACTTGCGAGCGCTTCCGGGAGGTGGAGCTGTGCGACTCCGAGACCTGATCCCCGAAGGTGCTGAGACCGGGGCCGGGCTCGCGCTGCGACACCGCGGACGGTACCTCTTCTGGCTGGCCGGCCACCGCCACGGCGATTCCTCCCGCGGCACGTTTTTCGCCGGTATCGGCGGGCACTGTGAGCCGGGCGAGGGCTGGCTCGACTGCGTCGTGCGGGAGGTGCGCGAGGAGCTCGGCACCGCGGTCGAGATCGAGGACGCAGCAAGGTCCGTCCATATCAGCCGGGACCTGCTCCCCCGGCCGGTAGCGCTGGAGGAGCATCCGCGCCCGCTGTGCGTGTACGAGCTGTGGAACCCCCGGGATGCGCCCTTTAACAAGCGCCGGCAGGACTATACCTACTACATCGTGGTCTATTCCGCCACGCTGGATGACAGCGTGGAGCCGCAACCGAAGGACGTGACCGCCATCCTCTGGCTGACGCCTGAGCAGGTCGTCCGCACGGCCCACTCGCCGCAGACGCTCGCCTCGCTCCTCGAGGGCGGGGCGGAGCTGGCTGCCACAGAGTCTGTGCCGGGAGAGTGGCCGATCCGTCCGCAGGGCACGGCGCTTGCCCTGGCCATCCTCTGGGAGGCGGAGGCGCAGGCTGCGGAGCAGCGAAGCGACACTCAGGGTCCGGGCAGGCCGTTGCTGCCCGGGCGATTCCGTGTTACCACAACTGAGAAAGGAACATCGCCCCGATGGCGCAAGTGAAGCATGACGTCAAAGACCTGTCGCTGGCCGACGCCGGCCTGTCGCGGATCACCTGGGCCGAGCAGGATATGCCGGTTTTGCGGGCCATCCGCGAGCGTTTCTCGCGCGAGAAGCCCCTCAAGGGCGTGCGCCTGTCGGCCTGCCTGCACATCACAACGGAGACGGCCAACCTGGCCCGTACTCTGAAGGAGGGCGGGGCCGAGCTGGCGCTCTGCGCCTCTAACCCGCTCTCGACTCAGGATGATGTCGCCGCCGCCCTCGTCGTCCATTTCGGCATCCCGACCTTTGCCATCAAGGGTGAGGACAAGGATACTTACTACCGGCACATCAACGCCGCGCTCGATCAGCGCCCCAACATCACCATGGACGATGGCGCTGACCTGGTTTCGACCCTGCACAGCAGCCGCGCCGAGCTCTTGCCGGAGGTCATCGGCGGCACGGAAGAGACGACGACCGGCGTCATCCGCCTGCGGGCCATGGCCGCCGACGGGGCGCTGCGTTTCCCGGTCATTGCCGTCAACGACGCGCTGACCAAGCACCTGTTCGACAACCGCTACGGCACCGGCCAGAGCACCATCGATGGCGTCCTGCGAGCTACCAACATCCTCCTCGCCGGCAGGACGGTGGTGGTCAGTGGCTATGGCTGGTGCGGACGGGGGATCGCCATGCGGGCGCGGGGCATGGGTTCGAACGTGATTGTGACCGAGGTCGACCCTCTGCGCGCCCTCGAGGCGGTGATGGATGGCTTCTGGGTGATGCCCCTACTGGAGGCGGCGCCGCTGGGCGACCTCTTTATCACCTCGACCGGCGACATCCACGTGATTGACGCCACGCACTTTCAGCGCATGAAGGATGGGGCCATTGTCGCCAACTCGGGGCACTTTAACGTGGAGATCAACATCCCTGCCCTCGAGGCGATGGCGAAGGAGGTCCGACATCCGCGCCCGTTCGTCGACCAGTACGTCCTACCGGACGGGCGGCGGATCTCCATCCTCGCCGAGGGGCGACTGGTGAACCTCTCGGCGGCGGAGGGCCACCCGGCCTCGGTCATGGACATGTCGTTCGCCAACCAGGCCCTCGCCGCCGAGTATATGGTCCGAAACGGCCGGACGCTCGAGCCCAGGGTGTACGGCGTCCCGCCGGAGACCGATCAGGAGATCGCCCGCCTCAAGCTGGCTGCCATGGGGGTTGCCATCGACCAGCTGACGGCCGAGCAGGCCGAGTACCTGCGATCCTGGGAGGCGGGGACGTGAGCCCTGCCGGGCGCCCAGCACACAACACCGATCGCCGATAGCGGACCGCTATCCAAGAGGAGCAGACAAGAATGAGCACCTTTATGACGTCGCCCAGGTTCTTCTTCACCTCGGAATCCGTCACCGAGGGGCACCCGGACAAGCTCTGCGACCAGGTGTCGGATGCCATTCTGGATGCCATCATGGCGCAGGACCCCTATGGCCGCGTGGCCTGCGAGACGGCCGCGACCACCGGCCTGGTTGTCGTCATGGGCGAGATCACCACCGAGTGCTACGTCGACATGCCGGCGGTCATCCGCAAGACGGTCGAGGAGATCGGCTACACGCGGGCCAAGTACGGCTTTGACAGCGAGACCTGCGGTGTGATCACCTCGATCAAGGAGCAGTCGCCCGATATCGCCCTGGGTGTGAACAAGGCCCTCGAGGCCAAGCAGGGCGAGATGGACGATGCTACCATCGAGGCCATCGGCGCGGGCGATCAGGGCATGATGATCGGCTTTGCCTGCACCGAGACTCCTGAGCTGATGCCCATGCCCATCCAGCTTGCGCATACGCTCGCCAAGCGCCTGGCCGCCGTCCGCAAGGAGAAGGTCCTGCCCTACCTGCGGCCGGATGGCAAGACGCAGGTGACCGTCGAGTACAGCCACGGCAAGCCGGTGCGCATCGACACCGTCGTCATCGCCGCACAGCACGACCCGACCGTCACACAGGAGCAGATTCGGGCCGATATCCTCGAGCACGTGGTCAAGGCGGTGCTCCCCGAGGAGATGCTGGACAAGCGCACCCGCTACTTCATCAACCCGACCGGCCGCTTTGTCATCGGCGGCCCGATGGGCGATAGCGGCATGACCGGGCGCAAGATCATCGTGGATACCTATGGGGGGATGGTCTCGCACGGCGGCGGCTGCTTCTCGGGCAAGGATCCGACCAAGGTCGACCGCTCCGCGAGCTATGCCGCCCGCTGGGTGGCCAAGAACCTGGTGGCCGCCGGACTGGCCGAGCGGCTGGAGCTACAACTCGCCTATGCCATCGGCGTGGCCCGGCCCGTGTCCATGAACATCGAGACCTTTGGCACGGGGCGTATCCCCGACGAGAAGATTCTGGAGCTGGTGCACGCCCACTTTGACCTGCGCCCCGGCGCCATCATCCGCGACCTGAACCTGCGCCGGCCAATCTACCGGCCGACGGCTGCCTACGGCCACTTTGGCCGCACCGACATCGATGCGCCCTGGGAGCGGCTGGACAAGGTCGAGGCGCTGCGCCGCGATGCGGGGCTGGCGTGACACAGCAGCAGCAGGGAGTTGGGCTCGGCGCCCCTCATCGCGCGGCACGGAATGCGGGATGCCGGGCCCGCAACCCTGAACCCTGAGGTGTGGCAAGCTGACCAGAAAAGCGTTCATCACTGGCATCGCCGGCTTTGCTGGCAGTCACCTGGCGGAGCACCTGCTGGCCCGCGGCTATGAGGTCAGTGGCGCCTCGCTGCCTGCCGGAGGCACGGCCAACATTGACCACCTGCTCGGCGAGGTGCGCCTTTTCCTCGGCGACCTTGCCGACAGGGAGTGGCTGCGGCAGGTGCTGGCCGAGGTGCGGCCGGATCACGTCTACCACCTGGCGGCGCAGGCGGCGGTTCCGGCCGCATGGGCCTCTCCCGGCACGACCCTCACGAACAACATCCTGGGCCAGCTCAACCTGATCGAGGTCCTGCTGGAGCTCGGGCTGGCGCCGCGGCTGCTCGTGATCGGCTCGGCCGACGAGTACGGCCTCGTGCAGCCCCACGAGCTGCCCATCCGCGAGACCAATCCGCTGCGACCCAACAACCCCTACGCGGTGAGCAAGATCGCCCAGGACTATCTGGGCTACCAGTACTTTCTGAGCCATCACCTGCCGATCGTGCGTGTGCGGCCCTTTAACCACATCGGCCCGAGGCAGGGCCCCGGCTTTGTCGTGCCCGACTTTGCGAAGCAGATTGCCGAGGCGGAGGCCGGCAAGCATCCGCCGGTGCTGCGCGTTGGGAATCTGACCGCGCGCCGCGACTTTAGCGATGTGCGGGATATCGTCCACGCCTACGTCCTCGCCCTTGAGCGGGGAGAGCCCGGAGAGGTCTACAACCTGGGCAGCGAGCAATCGCACAGCATCCGCGAGGTGTTGGACACGCTCCTCGCCCTGAGCCGGGTTCCCGTTGGCGTCGAGCCCGACCCCTCGCGGCTGCGCCCCTCGGAGGTGCCCGAGTTGGTCAGCGACTGCAGCCGTTTCCGTGCGCGCACCGGCTGGCGCCCGACCTACCGGTTCGAGGACAGCCTCCGCGACGTCCTCAACTACTGGCGCGAGCGCGTGGCGAGGGAGCCATAGGCAGCACCGGCCGTGCGCGCAGGCTCATGCATGATGCGAGGTCAAGCAGATGAAAAAGGCACTGATCACCGGCGTGACCGGCCAGGACGGCTCCTACCTGGCCGAGTTTCTGCTCGAGCAGGGCTACCAGGTCATCGGTATGGTGCGGCGCACCAGCACCCTGAACTTTGAGCGCATCCGCCACATCCAGGACCGCCTCACCCTCGTGCAGGGGGATCTGCTCGACCAGGTGTCCCTCATCGACATCATCCGCGAGCATCGCCCGCAGGAGGTCTACAACCTGGCGGCCCAGTCCTTCGTGCCGACCTCCTGGCAGCAGCCGGTCCTCACCGGCGAGTACACCGCGCTGGGCGTGACGCGCCTGCTGGAGGCGATCCGCGTCGTTGACCCCGAGATCCGCTTCTATCAGGCCTCCTCGAGCGAGATCTTTGGCAAGGTGCGCGAGGTCCCCCAACGCGAGACGACCCCCCTCTATCCGCGCAGCCCGTACGGGGTCGCCAAGGTCTACGGACACTGGATCACCATCAACTACCGGGAGAGCTATGGGCTCTTTGCCTGCTCGGGCATCCTCTTCAACCACGAATCGCCGCGGCGCGGGCTCGAGTTCGTCACGCGCAAGGCAACCTACGGGGCGGCTCGCATCAAGCTGGGCCTGGAGAAAGAGCTCCGCATGGGGAACCTGGAGTCACGCCGGGACTGGGGCTTTGCCGGAGACTATGTCCGCGCCATGTGGCTGATGCTCCAGCAGGACGAGCCGGATGACTATGTCGTCGCGACCGGCGAGACGCACTCGGTGCGCGAGTGGCTGGAAGAGTGCTTCGGCTACCTGGGCCTGGACTATCGCGACCATGTGGTCGTCGATTCCCAGTACCTGCGCCCGGCCGAGGTCGACCAGCTCATCGGCGACGCAACCAAGGCCCGCGAGAAGCTCGGCTGGAAGCCCGAGGTCTCGTTCAGGGAGCTGGTACACATGATGGTCGACGCCGACCTCGAGCTGGTGCGTCAGCAGACCGGCCGCAGCGGCTAGCGAGAGGGAAGCACGATGGCCGCCGACGGGCTGCCGCTCGATCAGATCCTCTGCGGCGACTGCGTCGAGGTCCTCGCGACGCTGCCGGAGCAGTCCGTTGACCTCATCTTTGCCGATCCCCCCTACAACCTGCAGCTGCAGCAGGAGCTATGGCGCCCCAACATGACCCGCGTCGATGCGGTTGATGACGCCTGGGACCGCTTTGGCAGCCTGGCGGAGTACGACGCCTTTACCCGCGCCTGGCTGGCCGCCTGCCGGCGGGTCCTCAAGGATACCGGCACGCTCTGGGTCATCGGCAGCTACCACAACATCTACCGCGTCGGCGCTATCCTCATGGACCTGGGATACTGGATTCTCAACGACGCCGTGTGGATCAAGGCGAACCCGATGCCCAACTTTCGTGGGGTGCGCTTTACCAACGCCCATGAGACGCTGATCTGGGCCCAAAAAGTCCGCGGCGCTCGCTACACCTTCAACTATCGGGCCATGAAGGCGCTCAACGACGATGTGCAGATGCGCAGCGATTGGTACATTCCCCTCTGCACAGGCGCCGAGCGGGTCCGGATCAACGGCACCAAGGCGCACTCCACCCAAAAGCCCGAGGCGCTGCTCTACCGGGTGAT
The DNA here is from genome assembly GCA_020725765.1 of Anaerolinea sp. Taxonomy (GTDB): domain Bacteria; phylum Chloroflexota; class Anaerolineae; order SpSt-313; family SpSt-313; genus SpSt-313. Next base: position 9,557 of record DYEI01000136.1, read on the forward strand.
CCTGGCCAGCTCCAACCCCGGGGATGTGGTGCTCGACCCCTTCTTCGGGAGCGGCACGACGGGCGTAGTCGCCAAGAGGCTGCGCCGGCACTGGATCGGCATCGAGAGGGATGAGCGGTATGTGGCCATCGCCCGTGAGCGCATCGCGGCGACTCCCCTGCCGCTAATGGAGGAGGCTTTCCCCCCACCGGTCCGCCGGCCGCCGCGCATACCCTTTGGGGCACTGATCGAGCAGGGGCTGCTCGTGCCCGGCCAAAAGCTGTACTTCGGTGTGCGGGGCGAGCCGGTCGCGACCGTCCTCGTCGACGGGCGCATACGCGTCGGTGAGCGTATCGGCTCGTTACACCAGATTGCCCGGGAGCTGCAGCAGGCCCCGTGCAACGGCTGGCAGCACTGGCACTATGAGGACCCGGAGACCGGCGCGCGCCACCCGATCGACCGGCTGCGCGAGCGGCTGCGGCAGCAGATGGAGCGGCCGGCCCCCGAGGCCGACGGGGAAATGTAGCCAGCCCGCAGGGCTGGCTCGCAATGACGCCTGCCCGTCATTGCGGAGCGGCGCCAGCCGCCGAAGCAAACTCACCGGCCCGTGGACGGGATTGCTTCGCCAGCCCTGCGGGCTGGCTCGCAATGACGCCTGCCCGTCATTGCGGAGCGGCGCCAGCCGCCGAAGCAA
>DYEI01000137.1 GCA_020725765.1 Anaerolinea sp.
CCCACCCCACTACCGTGAACGGACAAGGGACACCTCCTATCTGAGATGCCCCTTTTCTGCCTCGTAACCGCCTATTCGCCAAACTCACCGATCACAATTCGTGGGGTTGATTTTAACATTCGCTACTGCTTCGAATCCCCCGCCCGACCCCCAGTTGACACCCCCAGCCCCCCAGAGTATACTCTCCTCAACATCCAAACAGTGATGCTGGGGGAGCTCGGGGAGCCGGGCTGAGAGGATGGCCGATCCGCCATCGACCCCTGAACCTGACCTGGATAATGCCAGCGTAGGGAGGCTATCGTAGCGTGCGTGCGGCTGCCGAACCCGCGGAGGTCAGGCAGCCGTTCTCTTTTGTCGGCGCCATGACGTGGCCACGCCCCGCCCGAGGTGACCCTATGGATGCGCTACGCCCATTGCCCAGACGCGACCTTCTGCCGCCGCTGGCGCTCCTGGCCGGCCTGGTGGGCCTCTGGCAGCTCCTGGCGTGGGGGCTCCGCGTGCCCAGGTATATCCTGCCCTCGCCGGTACAGATTGCGGCGGCGGGTATGTCTCAGTGGCAACTCCTGGCCTGGCACAGCGCGCAGACGCTCCTGGAGACGGCCCTGGGCCTGCTGTGGGCCCTCGCCTGCGGCTTTGGACTGGCCCTGGCCATCGACCTCTCGCCGCTCCTGCGGCGCGTGCTGTATCCGCTGCTGGTGGCGTCTCAGACCGTCCCGATCATGGCCCTCGCCCCGCTACTGGTGATCTGGTTCGGGTACGGCACGGCGCCCAAGGCGGTCGTGGTCGCGCTGGTCTGCTTCTTCCCCATCGCTGTAGCCACTGCCGACGGCCTGCGTGCCGCTGACCCGGACCTCCTGGCTCTGCTGCGCTCCATGGGTGCGACCCGGCGCCAGATTCTACTGAAGGTGCGGCTGCCGGGTGCGTTGCCGGGGTTCTTCTCAGGCCTCAAGATCGCCATCACCTACAGCATCGTCGGTGCAGTGATCGGCGAGTGGGTCGCCGCGGGGCGTGGGCTGGGAGTGTACATGATCCGCGCCTCGAACTCGTTCCTGACAGAGCGGGTCTTTGCGGCCATTGCCGTGACGTCCCTCCTGAGTATCGCGCTCTTCCTTGCTGTTGCCGCGGTAGAGCGGCTGGCCCTGCCCTGGTACTACACGGCCCGGCGCGAGGAGCAGTGGGAGGAAGTGAAGTAAGGGCACGGTTCGCCGCGCGGCAGCCGCAAGCGCTCGGGAACGAGGGCAGGCAAGAGGACCGGGAGGTATACGATGGTAAGCGTTACACAGGTGTGGAGCTTGTTGATATCGCCGCCGGGGCACCCGGCTGCAAGGCCCGCCTCGGCACCTGGCGGGCTGAGGCTCCTCGTGAGCCTCACCCTGTTGGGTCTCGTGGCCACAGGCGCTCTTGTGGGCTGTGGCAGGGCGCCGCAGGCGCCGGTCAAGGTCACCGTCATGCTGGATTGGACACCGAACACGAACCACACCGGCCTCTATGTAGCGGAGGATAGGGGCTGGTATCGCGAGCAGGGACTCGAGGTCGAGATCGTCCAGCCGGGACAGGGAGGCACCCCGGTACAGCTCGTGGCGACCAACAAGGCAGACTTTGCCATCTCCTTCCAGGAGGAGGTGACGAACGCCCGCGCGACGGGTATTCCCGTGGTCTCTATCGCGGCGATCATCCAGCACAACACCTCTGCGCTCATCTCGTTAGAAGACAGAGGCATCACTCGCCCGAAGGACCTCGAAGGCAAGAGATACGGCGCCTTTGGGCTACCCATCGAGGAGCAGGTGCTCGGCGGGCTCATGGAGTGTGACGGCGCCGATCCGAAGAGGCTCGAGTTTGTGAACATCGGCTCCAGCGACCCGCTGACCGCGATCCAGCAGCGGGATGTCGATGTCGCCTGGATCTTTGAGGGCTGGGAGGGGATCGAAGCCGGCCGGCGAGGCCTATCGGTTGATCTGCTGCGCCTCAGCGATTGGCCCCAGTGCCTTCCGGACTATTACACGCCAGTGCTGGTGACGAGCGAGTCGACTATATCCAGGCGCCCTGACCTGGTGCGGCGCTTCCTCGCGGCCACGGCCCGGGGCTACCGCTTCGCCATAGAGCGCCCGGCGGAGGCGGCAGAGATACTCATCAGGTATGCGCCGGAGGCCGATCCCGAGCTGATCCGCCAGAGCCAGGCCTGGCTCAGCCCGCGGTATCAGGCGGACGCGCCGCGCTGGGGGGAACAGAAGCAGAGCGTGTGGCAGGCATATGCGCAATGGATGAGCGAGCGCGGTCTGCTGGCAGAGCCGATCGACCCGGCCCGGGCGTTTACAAACGAGTTCCTGCCGTGAGACCTGTCTCTGGAGCTGGGAAGGGCCCCGGTGAGGCAGCCGTCGCGGGCATCGCGGTAGAGGTGCAGGGCGTCACCAAGTCGTTCAGGGTGGACGGACGGATCGTCAAGGTCCTGGACGGTGTGGACCTCGCCGCAGGCGCGGGTGAGTTTGTGACGTTGATCGGTCCGAGTGGCTGTGGCAAGAGTACGCTGTTCAACATCCTGTGCGGGCTGATGGAGCCCGATGAGGGCAAGGTCCTGTTCGACGGACAGGAGGTTACGCACCGGGCCGGGCGGCTGGCATATATGCCGCAGAAGGACCTCTTGCTCCCCTGGCGGTCGGTGTTGGACAATGTCATCCTCGGCCCCGAGATTGCAGGCAGGCCGCGGGCGGAGGCGCGCCGCGAGGCACAGGAGTTGATGCCCCTCTTTGGGCTTGCTGGCTTTGAGCATAGCTATCCTGCGGTGCTCTCTGGCGGCATGAGGCAGCGGGCAGCCTTCCTGCGGGCCGTGCTGCAGCGGAGACCGGCCATCCTCCTCGATGAGCCCTTCGGCGCGCTCGACGCCCTGACGCGCGCCAGCCTGCAGGAGTGGCTCCTCGAGGTGTGGGGGCGCCTGGGCCAGACGGTGCTCTTTGTCACCCACGACGTGGAAGAGGCGATCTTTCTCGCTGATCGCGTCTACGTCTTCACTGCGCGCCCGGGGCGGATACACCTGGCCCTGGATGTGCGCCTGCCGAGGCCGCGCTCGCGCGCGATCGTGACCGGCCCGGCCTTCTCGGCTCTCAAGGAGAAGCTCCTGGCGGCCCTCTCCGCAGGCGGCTGAGGCGGACGCGAGGAAGCGCGGCCAGGTCTTGCTGACAGAATCAGGCATACCATGGAGCCAGATATGGCACAGAACGCCGTGATCATCGCCCATGGCGACCTCGAGGTGACCCCGCAGGTGCGCGAGGCGATAGCTCGGGCGGACCTCATCGTGGCGGCCGATGGGGGCGCTGCCTCGGCCGTCGCGCACGGGTGGTGGCCGCACCTGCTGGTCGGCGACCTGGATTCTGCTCCGCCCGAGCTGCAGGCGGAGGTCCTCGAGCACGGGGGGCGCATCCTGCGTTACCCCGCGCGCAAGGACGAGACCGACACCGAGCTGGCCATGCGGGCAGCTCTGGAGTGGGGCGCTGAGGAGATCGTGCTCATCGGGGCTACAGGCGACCGGCTCGATCACACGCTGGCTAACGTGTTGCTCCTTGCCCTGCCGGAGGCGGCGGAGGTGCGCCTCACCATCCTGGCGGGTAAGCAGCGGCTCTTTTTGATCCGCGACGCCACCGAAATCTGCGGCCGGCCGGGCGACCTGGTGTCGCTGCTCCCCATCGGCGGCGACGCCTCCGGCATCTGGACGACCGGCCTCGAGTACCCCCTCCGCGGGGAGACTCTGCCTCTCGGCACCCCGAGGGGCGTCTCCAACGTCCTCTGCGAGGCCCGAGCCACCGTGCGCGTGGAAAAGGGGCTGCTCCTGGCGATTGTGACGGAGCCGTAGGCCCACGGCGTGCCCCCGGACCGGCCTGGCATGCTTCTTGCTGATTCTCCTCATTACCTGGGTTGGTAGAGCGGGTCTCCGCATTCCCGGGTCTGGTAGGCGGGACCCACAGGCGCTGCCTTTTGGGGAACGCTGGCGCGCTTCAGTGCCGGTTCGTCGTCCCGACCCCGCCACGGCGGAGGCGGGGAGAACCATATTCTCGAGTTTGGGCTTTTCAGGTCCTGGTCCCTTACCGCTTGCTCCAGCAGTCCTGAAGGGTCATATGGCG
>DYEI01000138.1 GCA_020725765.1 Anaerolinea sp.
CGCGTTGCGCGCGCTTCGCGCGCTAGAGGCGCCTGCGGCGCCAACCGTCCGCCTTCGCGGACGGGGCCCGTTCCCCGTCGACGACGGTCGACGGTTGGCCTTCGGGCTGCCCACGGGCAGCCCGAAGGGGCTCCCCACGGGCTGTCGGCTTCGCCGCAGCCCGTGGGGTCCCCGGAAGGCCCCGTAGCCCCGAATTCATTCGGTGGATTGCATGCGCCCTTTGCGCGGCATTCCGCGGAATATCCATGCCTCACATTAGCCCATACTATCGGCCCAGCCCCCGAAGGGGGCCTTACTCTTTCAGCCTGGCGCATGAGCTGCGGGCGGCGGGCGGTTGCCGACGCCTGCGGCGCCGCGCGGGGCTTTCAGCCCCGCGCTGAAAGGGGCAAAGCCCCTTCGGGGCTGGGTTCAGGGCCGACAGGCGTTGTCTGTCTGCCGACACAGCCGGATCTGGCAGCCATGCAACGGCAGATCGCGTCCTCCCCGCCCACTCGCGACCTACCTCGGCGGAGGCCTCCGCCTCGCTCAGGCCCATCTTTCCACCCCTGAAGAGAAGGCACCGGACACGGCGGTAACGGCGCACGACGACAGAGCGGGCCGGGACCGGGTACAGCGGACCGTACTGGCCCGCCGCGGCAGGGTACAGAGGCGCTGAACTATCTTGTGACAGGGGCGGCGCGCGTCCGGCCGGTCGACAGCCAGGACCCGCCACGGGCGTGGCTCAGTCTTGGGGCATCTCGCACTCTGCCAGGCGTCATCAGCCCCTCCCCCGTCCCCTCCCCAGGCGGATGCTGCGGCGCCCGCCTGGGCAGGGGGAGCCCTATCCATTGCCTACAAGTGGCCTGGGGGGAGCGTAGGCGCCCGTGGCCTGTGCAGCATCTCGCGGAACCGCCAATCAGTTGCAGCACAGCGCCGCTGCCGCTCGGCATGTCCCGAACAGCGGTGTGTACGGCGGGCGGTCCGCTGGGATGGGCGCCAGGGCGCTATCTCATGCCCCGTGATGCTGTGCAGCCCGGCTCATGGGTAATGCATAGCG
>DYEI01000139.1 GCA_020725765.1 Anaerolinea sp.
CCCACCCCACTACCGTGAACGCACAAGGGACACCTCCTATCTGAGATGCCCCTTTTCTGCCTCGTAACCGCCTATTCGCCAAACTCACCGATCACAATTCGTGGGGTTGATTTTAACATTCGCTACTGCTTCGAATCCCCCGGGCGCGGCACTCTTGACATAGAACGTATGTTCATGGTATAATGGCACCAGCAAGCAGGCCCCGAGCGGGAAAGGAGCAGGACGATGGATCTCACCGCCCGCCAGAGGCGGATGCTGGAGTTTATTCAGCGGCACGTGCGCGAGACGGGCTACCCCCCCACGATCCGCGAGATCGGCCAGGAGGTAGGGATCAGCTCGACATCCGTCGTCAACTACAACCTCAACGTGCTCCAGGAGAAGGGCTACATTCAGCGCACGCGGGAGACCTCCCGCGGTCTCCGCGTCGTTGCCCCCCGGGCCGGCGCCGCCTGGCATCCCGAAAACGAGGAGTACCTTGTTCCCATCGCTGGCGTCATCGCCGCCGGCGAGCCACTACGGCTCCCCGAGACCGACTTTTCCATCACCGACTATGAAACGATCGCTCTCACCCGGGACATCCTCGCGCCAGAGCCCGACCTCTTTGCCCTGAAGGTCAAAGGGGAATCGATGATCGACGCCCTCGTCAACGATGGGGACATCGTCATCCTCCGCCGCCAGAGCAACGCCGAAAACGGGGACATGGTTGCCGCCTGGCTGATCGACGAGGGGGAGACCACCCTCAAGCGCTTCTACTGGGAGAGGGAAACCAATCGCGTCCGGCTGCAACCGGCCAACCCGACGATGCAGCCCATCTTTGTGCACCCCGCCAACATCGAGATCAAGGGCAAGGTTGTTGCCGTGATACGGCAGGTGCAGTAGGCGGCCTCAGATAGCCCCGGGGGTTCCCCGGCCCTTCTGAGCGTCTCACTGGACCGTGCTGAGCGATCCCAAGAAGGGTTCGCGCGGCCTGGAGGCCGCGCGAACCCCTTACTCATCGCCCTTCGCGAATGCCACCCGACACTAGCGTATCGCAGAGAGGCCCCACGACAGGCCGAAAGGCATGCCCTCGGGCGTCAGGGCTGCCGGAGGAGTCGCCGCGACTGTAGGCGAGGCGCCCGGCGCCGGGGTCGTCGCTACGGGCGTCGCAGCGGTCGGCGTCCCCGTTGGGGTGCCGGGCGTGCCCGTCACCGTTGGCGTTGCCGTGAGCGGCGTACCGGTCACGGTCGGTGTGGGCGTGCCCGGCGTGCCGGTCACGGTCGGGGTCGGCGTGCCGGGCGTCCCCGTCACCGTCGGGGTGCCGGTCGGGGTGCCGACGGGCGTTGGAGTCGGCGTGACGGGCGTAGGCGTCGCCCCGGGTGCAGCCGCTGGCGGACACGCGAGGGTGCGGCACGTCTGCAGCGGCGGCGCGTCAACCACGACAACCGCCTCTAGCGCGGGTTGCCCGGCCGCCAGCCCAACCACAAAGATGCTGTACACCGTCGCGCCGGTCAGCGTCACATTCGGAAGCTGTCTGACCACGGTGTCGGTCCCCGCGCGGCGGATCTCAAGGTTCACGGTGCCGGCAGCAACGTTCTCATAGTCGCTCGCGCCTGGGAAGCTCACCCCGCTGAAGAGCACCGGGCCACCCTGCACGGCCACATCCACCGCCGGCGCATCAGGCGATGCGTGCACAGCGCGCACGCTGGCCTGGGTAGTCACCGGCAAGGTGCTCTCATTGACAAGCACCAACGGCTGAACGCTGCCGACCTGCCCCACCGCTGCCAGGGTGTTGTACGAGTCGGCGGCGAGGTCCACGGTCGTCTCGATCAGGGCCTCCTGCTGTGCTCCCGCGCCTGCAGGCACAACCCGCACGCTGTGGGTGCCCGCCGAGAGCGCTGCATAGTCGGTAGCCTCCCTATAGTCCACACCACTGAAGGCACGGGTGCCGTCAACGAACACGTCGACCGCCGGCCCGCCCGGAACCGCGTGGACCACGCGCAGGTCCGCCTGTTCCGGCGGCTGCGCCAGAGCCGGCCCCGCGGCGTAGGCGACCGAGGCCGCGACGAGCACCACGGCCACGAGCAACGCACGTCTGGAGCTCATGGGATCGGTTCCTCCTAGAGTTCGTATGGCCTGCCCCCCGTCACGCGCCCACATCACGGGGGCTCTCCTTTCCTCGTTGCAGCCACCGAGACCCGGGGCTGCGGGAAGGGGTCCGGCATCGCCCGACCACTCGCCGCAGGCCCGGACGCCAGGGCCTCCACACCGGTCAGCAAGGCCCGTGCCGAGGCGCCACGGTCTCGGGCGGGCAGGGCGTTGCGTGCTCGCCACCCCAACGCCCACGCAGCCAATGGGTGCATGCAAGATGCGTTGCTGGCTGGGCTGCAGCCGAGTGTTTTGCTGGGCCGGAGCCCGGCCCTGGCCCAGGACGGGGTTTGGCTCGACCTTGGCCTTTCGGAGCACGACCCGCGGTACCGTCCAGAGCTCGCCGAGATGACCTCCAGCCAAGCTGCGTCCTAGATGCCGCTCCCCCTCGCCCCCTTGTATAGAATACTCCTTGCGGTCCAGTTGCCAGGATCGGGTGACCCGGCGAA
>DYEI01000140.1 GCA_020725765.1 Anaerolinea sp.
GGGATGGGGTACCCTCCGGCAAGGGCCGAGGGACGGCGACCCAAGCAGCCTGTCCGCCCCTCCTCAAGGCGGATGCCGCGGCATCCACTCGGGAGAAGAGTCGCGGGGCACAGGCAAGGCCGCCAGATAGGGCCGGCCGGTGCGCAAATGCAGCGGTGCGCGAGGACCGGCTGTGTCGCCCGAGAGTGGACCACCAGGGCCTCCAGCCGCTGAGCGTTTGCCGGAGGCCTGGCGCAAGTCCGCGGCGATCTGTGCGTGCCTGCGGTTTTGTGATCCGTGAACCAGGGAAAAGCAGGAACAGGGACGCGCCGGACTAGCCGCGTCCCGACCGAGTGGACTGGGCGCAGCGGATGCAGTAGGTGGTGAGTGGAAGGAGCTCGAGCCGCTCCTCGTCAATGGGCTGGCCGCACTTTTGGCAGATTCCGTAGGTTCCGGCCTCGAGGCGCCCGAGAGCCTCCCGAACCTGCCTGGCCTGCTCCTCCGCCTGCTGGAGCATGGCGAGGTTCAGCTCCCACTGAAAGATGGCGGGGTCACCACGGCCGGGGCCGTAGTCTCCCTTGGCTTCGAGACGCTCACGAAGCTGGGCAATGCGTGCTTGCGTCTCTTGCAGGTCACGCTCGAGGCGCTCCCTGAAAGCCTGCGTCCTGTCCATAGCAGTACACCCGGCCTAGCTGGCCGCGGCCGGCACTTTCTTCTTGTGCCGGTACGTGATCCGCCCGCGCGTAAGGTCGTAGGGCGAGAGCTCGACAACTACCCGATCGCCGAGCAGCACGCGAATATAGTACTTGCGCATCTTGCCCGAAAGATACGCGAGCACCTCGTGGCCGTTATCGAGCTGCACGCGGAACATGGTGTTCGGCAGAGCCTCGACGATGGTGCCTTCGACTTCGATCTTTTCTTCCTTGGCCGGTCCTTCTTCCTGGACCCTTTTTCTTGCCATCCTGCCTCCCTGTTTCAGTCTCATACGTTGCGAGGGCCGTGCGGCAGGCGCGCTCAAGCGCCAGGTCCGCAGGTCAAGGAAACAATGCGTCCACCGCCGGCCCCGGTGAGCGGCGACCGGTGGGACGGGGTCACAACTCCTACCCAGGGGATACTCAGTATACCCTTTGCCGTGCGCAAATGCAACTCGCACACTGCGCCGAGCGCCAGAGACCCTCAGCCCCGCCGCAGAGGAGCGCATCGCACTGCATCAGCACTTGCCTCCCGGGGCTCGTCGCGCACTTGTGGGCGAGGGGCTCGAGCCGGAGGCGCGGCAGGCGTGAGGCGCGACGCCCGCGGCCGGATCCTCGCGATGGCCTGCACGCGGACTACTCGGCGGGCGCTCCAGCCTGATCCGCGGTGTGGGGCTCCGAAGCCTCGACGGTTTGGGTCGGGGTGGCGTTGCCCGTTGGCTGCGCGCTCTCCCAGGCCAGGCGCTCCTCCGGATCCACAGCCTTCAGAGAGAGCCCGATGCGTCGGTTGCGCGCATCGGTTCGCAGGACCCGGAGGAGGTGCACCTCCCCGGGGCGAACCACGTCCTCCACGCGCACCGGCACCGGATCCGCCAGCTCTGTGATATGGATGAGCCCCTCGACACCCTTCTCCAGCTCGGCAAAGGCGCCAAAGTCCACGAGCTTGGTGATGGTTGCCTCGACGTTCTGGCCGGGCTGGTACTTCTCCTCGACCAGGGTCCACGGATCGGGCTGCAGACGCTTCAGGCTCAGGCCGATGCGCCCGCGCTCTCCATCTACGCGCAGGACGTAGACGTCGACCTCCTGCCCTACCTGAAGGAGCTCGCTGGGATGATCCACGCGGTACCAGGCGAGCTCGGACACGTGGATCAATCCGTCGGCGCCGCCGAGGTCGACGAAGGCGCCAAAGCTGGCGAGGCTGGAGACGATGCCGCGACGGACGTCGCCCTCCTGCAGGCCGTCCAGCAGGCTCTGTTTCTGCTGGGCGCGCCACTGGCGCCGTGCGGCGCGGTACGAGAAGATCAGGCGGTTGCGGCGGCGGTTGGCCTCGATGATCTTGAATGGCAGGGTCTTCCCGATCCAATGGCTGAGTACAACCGTCTGCGCCGACGCATTCGTCCCAACCAGGTGTGAGGCAGGCACAAACCCCCGGAGCCTTCCGAAGGGGACGAGGAGGCCGCCCCGGTTCTGGGCCGTGACCTTCGCCTCAAAGATCTCGCCGCGCTGCGCCATCTCTTCGGCGCGGTCCCACTCGCGCTCGATCTCTGCCAGGTAGATGGAGCCCGCGATCCGCCCTTCGCGGTTGCCGGGCTTGACGATGTAGACCGAGACTTCACTCCCCTCGCGAATGCCCGCTGCCTCTTCGGCGCCGAGCTTTTGCACGTCGCTCATGGCCACGGTGCACTCATACTTGCCACCGAGGTTGACGGCGATCTCGGTTGCGCCAACAGAGACCACGACTCCTCTGCGGACCTCGCCGCGCCTGGGGATATCCGGGCTGTGCTGCTCGAGCGCCTCCTCGCTCATGATGGGTGCGGGGGCCTCGGCTACGGCTGACTCCGCCGGGTCTTCTGGCTGAGCCGCCTCGGGCTCGGCCCTTTCTGCAGCACCCTCGCCCTCAGCAGGGGCGAAGAGAGGGGCAACGGCCGGGAGGACCTTGTCTGCCAGGTCGGTCGTATCCTCGCTGTTGCCCTCGCGCGTGTCAGGTACCATAATGACTCCTTCCGGGCGCGCAAAAACACAGACGTACGATTGCCTGACGTCGCTCTTGCGACGCGGAGAGTGAACGAGTACGCCCTGCGCGTCGTTGCAGGAAAGGGTTCACGACGCGCTTGCCAGAGTACGGAAGAACGCCGACCTGCAAGGGCAGCTACAGGCAGGCAGCGAGCATCGAGCGGTTACGCGCCCAGGAGCCGGGGCGGCAAGCGGCGCCGCCCGGATATTATGTGCTATCTATTATACCGCCATTGGCGCCATTTGTCAATAAACTGCCGAAGTTACGCATATTGGAGCCGTCGCCGGGCGTCGCAGGATTCTGGCCCTTCTATCACACCCGGAGACGGTCAAGGTCTGGTGGAATTCGCGCTCAGCCTCCCTGTCACCGGTGCCCCGGGTGAGCTTTTCGTCACACTCGGGTGCATCCAAGATGCATCAATGCGTGGGCTGCAGCCGGGTGTGTTGCTGCGCAGCAGCCCGGCCCTCCCCA
>DYEI01000141.1 GCA_020725765.1 Anaerolinea sp.
ACCCCCACCAAAAGGTCTTGCACCGGGCTTGTGCAAAGCGTAAGGCCCGGTCGCCGGCGGAGCGTCCCCGGCAGGCTGCCTGACCGGGAATCTGCTCACTGATCTTGTGTGCACCCCCATGGTCGCGCGGAATTGACAGAGGTGGCGTTCCGTGCTATAGTGGGGTTGAGGTATCAATCCAAAGACGTTGAACAGGACGAGTAGCCGCCGGAGCGGGGTCCAGAGAGTCGGGGAACGGTGGAAGCCCGATACCAGCGCGGGTGGTGAATGGACCTGGGAGTCGCAGGCTGAACGGGGGTTCCCCAAGTAGGCCGAGCCGGAGTCGCCACCGTTATCAGGGCTGAGGGTATCGGATGCCCGCACGGGTATCCCGTACCCGCTGAGGTGAGGCTGGCTTCTGCAATGACCCGCAGGCATTCACTGCGGGTCTTCTGTTTCTGGAGCGCAGCCTAATGCGGGTGGCACCGCGGGGGTGAGCGCTCCCGTCCCGGAGAGGGGACGGGAGCGCTTTCTGGTTAAAGGGCCTGGCTGAGGAGGTGCTCATGATACAAAGTGCAGCCTGCCGAGTCGCCGCCGACAGAGGCTGCTGCGAGAGCGAGCAGAGCATGCAGTCCGACTGGAACGCGTTCGCGAGAACGGCGAATGACCAATGCCACATGCGCAGGCACATAGGAGGAGAGCCATGTCCACAGCAGACCCGATCCGCATCGTGATGTCTGACAAGGAGATTCCTGAGGCCTGGTACAACATTGCCGCCGACATGCCGGTGCCGGTGCCGCCGCCGCTGCACCCCGGCACGGGCAAGCCGATCGGCCCACAGGACCTGGCACCGCTCTTTGCTATGGAGCTGATCAGGCAGGAAGTCGCGACCGACCGCTTCATCCCCATTCCGGAGCCGGTGCGGGAGGTCTACCGCCTCTGGCGGCCGACGCCCCTCATGCGCGCGCGCCGGCTGGAGCAGGCCCTCGACACTCCGGCGAGGATCTACTACAAGTACGAAGGCGTGAGCCCTGTGGGCAGCCACAAGCCCAACACCGCCGTCGCTCAGGCCTACTACAACAGGCAGGAGGGCATCCGCCGCCTGACCACCGAGACCGGTGCCGGGCAGTGGGGCTCGGCACTCTCCATGGCCTGCAACTTTTTCGGGCTGGAGTGCAAGGTCTACATGGTAAAGGTCTCCTACCAGCAGAAGCCGTACCGGCGGGTGCTGATGGAGAGCTTTGGGGCTACCGTCGTGCCCAGCCCATCGCTTGAGACAGAGGCTGGCCGCAGCGTCCTCGCTGGAGACCCCGACTCGCCGGGCTCGCTGGGCATCGCCATCAGCGAGGCGGTTGAGGAGGCCGTGCGGCGGGAGGACGTGCACTACTCCCTTGGCAGCGTGCTCAACCACGTCCTGATGCACCAGACGGTGATCGGGGAGGAAGCGCTCAAGCAAATGGCGCTGGCCGACGCCTACCCCGACGTGGTCATCGGCTGCGTGGGCGGGGGTTCGAACTTTGCCGGGCTGGCCTTCCCCTTCCTGCGGGAGCGGCTGCAGAAAGGGCTGAAGACGCGCTTTGTGGCGGTTGAGCCGACGGCGTGCCCCAGCCTGACCAAAGGCCTGTACGCCTATGACTATGGGGACACGGTCGGCATGGCGCCGCTTGTCAAGATGCACACCCTCGGGCACACCTTCGTTCCGGCGGGGATCCACGCTGGGGGGCTGCGCTACCATGGGATGGCGCCGCAGATATCGGCCCTCGTGAAGGGAGGGTACATCGAGGCGGTAGCGTACCCCCAGAACCCTGTCTTCGAGGCGGCGGCCCTCTTCACCCGACAGGAGGGAATCCTTCCTGCGCCAGAGTCGGCGCACGCGATCCGCGCAGCCATCGATGAGGCGCTGAAGGCGAAGGAGGCGGGTGAGGCGCGCACGATCCTCTTCAACCTCAGCGGCCACGGGCACTTTGACTTGGGAGCCTACGATTCCTACCTGCGAGGGCAGTTGCAGGACTATGAGTATCCCGAGGATAAGGTCAGAGAGGCACTGGCCGTGCTCCCCAAAGTCGGGGGATGAGAGGAAAGCCGGGATCGCCCGGCAGGTTGCCATAGGGGCGAGATCGGGGCTCGGGTGCGCAGCCAAGGCGCGGCACCCGAGCCCGGCCCTGCGCAGGCACGTGTCCCGCAGGGTTGGGTGCAGTTCGCTATTGGGGCAGTTCGCACTCTGCCAGCCGGCACACCCCGTGGAGAAAGGGCCCTTGCGTTTGGCCTTTTCGAGCAGCCCCCTACATGTAGCAGGGAGAGCGCACAACGCCTCCCAGGTCTGGCGCCTTCCTGGGCGCACCGTGGGGCGCAGTTCTGCCACAACGGCGAAAAGGCCAAACTCGAGGGCGCCGGGGGTGGGGGCCCTGCCAACAGCGCAGATGAGCCTGGCCCCGGGGTGAACTACACCCGCAGGGTTGACTCGGTTCCATCTTGTGTTGGCCCAATAGGGGATTGTGTGGGTGTTCGGCGCCGGCCGTGCTCCAACGAAGCCGGCGACTGAAGTCGCGTTGCGCGCGCTTCGCGCGCTAGAGGCGCCTTCGGCGCCAACCGCCCGCCTGCGCGGGCGGGGCCCGTTCCCC
>DYEI01000142.1 GCA_020725765.1 Anaerolinea sp.
CCCCTGGCGGACGCGACGCGTCCGCCAGGGGGAGGGGGCAGGGGTGGGGGCGGCTGCGTGAGATGCTGCGCAGGCCGCGCGCGCCTACGCTCCCGCCAGACCACTTGTGGGTAATGGATAGCCTGCCAACAGCGCAGATGAGCCTCCCCCCGGGTGAACTACACCCCTCCCGGGCCGTGCGCTCGCGGAGCGCACCCCTCAGGGGCAGTGCCGCCCCTGGACTATAGCCGCTGTGGCCTCCACAACTATGCACTCTACCTTGATACTTTTGAAGTATGACCACAATCTCCAAGAGACAAGCTTGACAATCTTTGCATTCCATGCTATCTTATTGTAAGTATGGCGAAAATCGTTCAGACCGGCCGACGTCCAGCGGCCTGCCTCGCTATCCAGCGGAGGACGACATGGCACACGCAGCACGCGCCGAGCGCGGATGGACCGCCCCTTTCTTCACCATCTGGGCCGGGCAGGCCGCTTCCCTCTTCGGCTCCAGCCTCGCCGGCTTTGCGCTGATCTGGTGGCTCACTCAGACTACTGGCTCCGCAACCGTGCTGGCGACCGCCAGCATAGCCGGCATGCTGCCGGGCATTCTCCTCGGCCCCTTCGCCGGGGCGCTGGTGGACCGCTGGAACCGCCGCGTGATCATGATCGTGGCGGATGCCTTTGTCGCCGCCGTCTCGGCCTGGCTGGCTGTCATGTTCCTGACCGGCGCTGCTCGTCCCTGGCACGTCTACGTGATCATGCTCGCGCGCTCCCTCGGCGGTGCCTTTCACTGGCCGGCGATGGCCTCCTCGACCTCGCTCATGGTGCCGAAGGAGCACCTATCACGGGTGGCCGGGCTGAACCAGACCCTGTTCGGTGCGATGAACATCGTCGCGCCACCGATTGGAGCCTTCCTTCTCGCCGTGCTACCAATACACGGCATCCTGGGCATCGACGTGGCCACGGCCCTGATCGCCGTGGTGCCCCTGCTCTTCGTAGCCATCCCTCAGCCGGCGCGAGCGACGGCCTCGAGGGAGCAGACGACGGTGTTCCGCGACGTGGTGGAAGGACTGCGCTATGTATCGGCCTGGCGCGGGCTCTGCCTGGTGCTGGCTATGGCGACCGCAGTCAACCTGCTGATGGCGCCAGCTGCCAGCCTGATTCCCCTCCTTGTGAGCAGACATTTCGGCGGCGGCGCCGTCGAGCTGGGTGCGATGAACTCGAGCTGGGGCATCGGCATCGTGCTCGGGGGACTGGTGCTAAGTGCCTGGGGCGGGTTCCGGCGACGCATCGTGACAACCCTCACCGGCCTCGCCTTCATGGGGCTGGCCTTTGGCGCCATCGCAGCGGTGCCGGCACGCGCCTTCCCGGCGGCAGTCATCCTCTCGGCCCTCGGCGGCCTGGCCAATCCGATCACCAACGGGCCCATGGATGCCATGCTCCAGGCGAACGTCGCGCCGGAGATCCAGGGACGTGTCTTTACGCTCGTCAGCACCTTCTGCCAGATCGCTCAGCCCCTTGGCCTCGCCATCGCCGGGCCCCTCACCGACCTGCTCGGTGTGCGCATCTGGTTTGCGATCGGTGGCCTCGGCTGCGTCGCTATGAGCCTCGTCGGCTTTGCCACACCGGCCGTCCTTAATATTGAGGCCGGGCGCGAGGGGCACCGTCCGGCTCCGGAGGCGACCGGAGAGGCTGCCTCCTGAAGGGGACACACGGCAAACTGCACCACCGCTAGCTTCCCGCCAGCTCGATCTGCTGGAGGACGAGCCCCTGCAGCAACCACCACAGCAGCAAGATGGGCAGTCCATAGAGGGTGAGGACCAGCCAGGCGCCCGCCGCGGTCAGGGGCGCACCGGCAAGCTGTGACCGCCTGGCCACCAGCTGCAGCGAGAGCGGCAGGAGCTCGCTGCGCTCCAGGGCCACGAGCGGCCACACGAGCGACTGCCCGGCCACGATGAGCGCCACCATGCCGGCGAGGGCTACAGCCGGACCAGATCCGCGGACAGCCAGCCGGAGGAGGTCCGCGCCCTGCCAACCCGCGGCGCGGGCAGCCTCCCACGCCTCCTCTCTCCCCGCAAAGTGCAGCCGAAAGACGTACAGCCCCGCTGCCCCGGCGAGCAGTGGCAGGCCCGCGCCCGGGAGCGTGTTCAGGAGCCTTGCCTCTCGCGCCACGTCGAACAGGCCGATTCCGACGGCCACCGGGGGCACAAAGCCGCTGCCCAGCAGGCACAGATAGGCGATCCGGCTGCCTGCCGGCCCAAAGGGACGGACGAGCGTCAGCGACAGTGCCGCCAGATAGGCTGCGGGAAGCTGGACGAGCACTATGGGGAGCACCGAGACCGCCACACCGTTCAAAAAGGCCGGGGCAGCCGCCAGGGCGGAGGCAGCGCGCCCGATGGCACCCTCCTCATACAGAAACGCCTCGCCCGCGCCCCACAGATACAGGCCTGCGAGCGGAAGGACGAGGAGCGCCGCGGCGAGCACTGTCCCGATGCTCGCCTGCCAGGATCCCCGCGCCTCCTGCCGTGAGGGTACCAGGCGCAGCCCTAGCCGCTCGCTGACCAGCCCAAAGGCCACACCGAGGGCCACGCCTGGCAGCAGAAGCAGGCTCGCGCCTGCCGCTCCCTGGCCCGGGCGCACCTCCCGAAACGCCAGCTGCAGGACACGCAGCGCAAACGTTGCCGCTCCGGCCCCCGCAGGGGTGCCGCTTGTGGCCACAAAGCTCAACGAGAAGGCATTCAGCCCGGAGGCGACCGCTGCGATTCCCGCCAGGGCGAGCAGGCCACGCACCGCCCTGCACCAAGGCCGCCGCGTCAGGAGCAGGGCGGTCGCCGTAAGGCACCCGCCGACACCCAGAAACGCGACACACTCGAGTGCCAGCTGGGACAAGACCGCCCAGCCGGAGGCCTCAGCGGTCAGCCAGCGGAGCGCCGGCACCCGGGGCAGCGCCACACGCCAGAGGCGGCCCAACCCGGCCGGCGCCGACAGTGCCAGCCCCGCGCCAAGCACCATGCCAGCGACCGTCCTCGCCCGGGCGCCGCTGCGGAAGCCGAGGCATCCCGTCAGCACGGGCAGCCCCAGCACTGCGGCCAGCCTCACAAGGGCCACCAGCAGCGTACACGCGATTGCCGCCCCGAGCCCGGGCCTGTAGAGAAGCTCAGCATAGTTCGCGAGCCCTACGAAGCGACCTGCACGCCCGAGGCCCCCCGTCTGCAGGCTCAGCGCCACCGTGCGCAGGGCCGGCAGCCACAGCACCAGCCCCCACAAAACGACGGCGGGGAGCAGAAGCAGGCTCCCCACCACCAGACGCGCCACCCGCCCGGCCTGTGCCGGCGGGACGATCCACGCTTTCTTTTCCACAGTGGCAAGTATACGCCGGGGGCGTAGCCCTGTCCAGACGGGCGTTCTCTTGGCGCGTGGTTCAGTTTTGGGGCATCCCGCACTCTGCCAGCCGTCATCAGTCCCTCCCCCGCGGGCATAGGCGCTAACCTAAGGCCGCTGGCGTGCTGCCCTCCATAGGTGCCCCCACCCCCGGGGCATTCCCCGCTTTGCCCGCTGGGCCAAGCGGGGTTAAGCCCCCCGCCCGCCCCCGCCGCGGCGCTATGCATTACCCATGGGTCGGGCTGCACAGCATCACGGGGCATGAGATAGCGCCCTGGCGCCCATCCC
>DYEI01000143.1 GCA_020725765.1 Anaerolinea sp.
CGTTGCGCGCGCTCCGCGCGCTAGAGGCGCCTTCGGCGCCAACCGCCCGCCTGCGCGGGCGGGGTCCGTTCCCCCTCGACGACGGTCGACGGTTGGCCTTCCGGGGACCCCAGCCCCGAATTCATTCGGGGGGCTGCCCGCCAACAGAAGGTGGAACCGAATCTGATCACACTCCCCCTTTGCCGTCACCGCCGGAGTGCGCTACAATGCCCTGCCACGATCCTCACAAAAAGCCGGTGCTGGCAGGAAGAGCACAATATGAACCTCCAACAACGTATCCGCGAGTATCGCACCAGATGGCAGCAGGAGCACCAGTGGCAGGAGCCGGACCTGACCGACTGCCTGGACTTTATGGCCACTGAGGTTGCCGAGGCCATCGACAAGCGCCTGAGGATGTCGGCCGGGTACGTGCGCAACCACGACGAGCCACCGCCCTCGCCGCAGGATATCGGCATCGAGGTGTTTGACGCCATCTTTATGGGCTGCATCGCTCTCGACCTCCTCGGCCTCGACCTTGAGGAGGTTGCCCGCACCAAGCTCGAGGCTATGGACCGCAAGCGGCGAGCTGCAGCCGCGCGCGCCAGAGCAGAGAGCACACCAGAAACACCGACAGGCTGAGGTGGCATCCGGAGCGCGCACTGCGGTGCGAGGGGCCCGGCCCCTTCTGACAACAGGAGCAACGCATGGTGGTGGGACGTTTTCTGGGCGGCGTGGCCGCCCTCATACGCTGCCCGGGAACGGGAGAGTACCTGCTCCTCAGGCGATCCCCAGAGAAGGACTTTGCCCCCGGCGGGTGGGAGTGTGTCACCGGGCGGGTCGACCAGGGCGAGGGCTTTGAGGAGGCCCTGCGCCGAGAGGTGCGCGAAGAGCTCGGCGTCGAGGTTCAGGTAGACTATATCGTAGGCACAACCCACTTCTATCGGGGCGAGGCGCAGCCGGAGAACGAGCTGATTGGGGTGATCTATGCCTGCTCGCTGGACCGTCCCGATGCGGTCCGCCTCACCGCTGAGCACTCGGAGCACCAGTGGCTCTCGCCTGAGGGGATCGCCACCCTCCTGACGGACCCGGATCCCTGTACGCAGTGGACGCGCCGGGTTGTCCAGCGCGCCGAGGCCGTTCGCCGCCTGCTGCCGGGCGAGCTGCTGCGGTACTACCACGAGGCAGGGTTTGAGCTGGACTGAGCACGCGCAAGGAAAGCCTCGCCCCTCGCTGCACCGCCGGAGACCCGAGGGAGATCGTGAGCGGGGGTGTCGAGCGGGCCCGCCCGACACCCCCTATGGCCGCGCTACTGGCCCCTGATGAACGCTTCGGTCAGGCGCCGCGCCTCGTCGTCGTCATACTGCACGGGCGGCGACTTCATCAGGTAGGCCGAGGGGCCCTCCAGTGTGCCGCCCACCTTGCGGTCGAGGCCGAGCTTGACGCACCGGATCGCATCGATCACGACCCCCGCCGAGTTGGGCGAATCCCACACCTCGAGCTTGCACTCGAGGTTGAGGGGAACCCCTCCGAAGGTCGTCCCCTCCATGCGGATGTAGCACCACTTGCGGTCCGTCAGCCAGGGCACATAGTCGCTCGGGCCAACATGGATGGCGTCCGGCGGCAACTCATAGTCGAGCTGACTCGTAACGGCATTGGTCTTGGAGATCTTTTTGGACTCCAGCCGCTCCCTCTCGAGCATGTTGTAGAAATCGGTGTTGCCACCAAAGTTGAGCTGGTAGGTGCGGTCGAGCCGCACGCCGCGCTCGCGGAAGAGGCGGGTCAGCACGCGGTGCGTGATGGTGGCACCGACCTGCGACTTGACGTCATCCCCGACCATTGGCAGTCCACGCTCCTTGAAGCGCTGCTGCCAGTACGCCTCCCGGGCGATGAAAACGGGCATGCAGTTCACAAAGCCACAGCCGGCATCGAGGATCTGCTCCACGTACCACTTGGTCGCCATCTCGCTCCCGACTGGGAGATAGTTGACGACGACATCGGTGCCCGTGTCCTTGAGGATGCGGACAATGTCGGCCGTTGGCCCGGGGGCCTTGCGGATGACCATCTGCAGATACTTGCCGAGGCCGTCGTGCGTCATGCCGCGCGACACCGTCACGCCGAGGTGCGGGACGTCGGCGAACTTGATTGTGTTGTTGGGGGAGACCCAGATCGCCTCCGAAAGGTCCTTGCCGACCTTGTTCGCATCGACGTCAAAGGCCGCGCTGAACTCGATATCTCCGACATGGTAGTCACCGAGTCGCGCGTGCATAAGGCCGGGGATGAAGGCATCGTCCGGCGCGTCCTTGTAGAAATGGACCCCCTGCACCAGCGAGCAGGCGCAGTTGCCCACCCCGATGATGGCTACCCTGACCTTTCCCATGCAGTGACTCCTTTCCGCACGAAGCCGCCCACGCGGGCGACAGGCTACGACGGGGCGCGCCCGCTCCGGGCCGCCATGGTGCGCATCTGCGAGCGAGTCCGGGAGATCCGGTCGCGAGGCCCGGGCACAGAGGCGGTCAAAGACGGGCGATGCACCCGCGCTATTATACCACAATGCACACAGCGTGCACATTCAATGCTAACACGCCTGCGGTGCAAGAGTTGCGCGGCCACGGCGCCTTGCGCCTTTGACGCAACGGCGCGCCTGTGGTACGCTCAGGTCGGAGAGGAACCCCTGATGCGAAAGACCCGTTTGAGCGCGCTGGTCATGCTGCTGACCGTCTCGTGGCTCACGTCCGCCGCCTCTTGCGCCAGGAACCCGGCATCCACTCCCGCTCCGCCAATTCCGGTCGCCCTCGAGGCATCGGCCACACCTGCTGCGCCGCCGACCCCGACCGCTGCGCCGAGCCCCACACCCTCGCCGTCGCCTAGCCCCACACCCGATCCGGTTGAGGGGCTACTTGCGGCCATGACGCTCGAGGACAGGGTCGGGCAGATGCTGATGTGTGGCATCCCGGGCGCCACGCTCGATGATGGCGCGCGGCACACCCTGCTCGACCTGCGCGTCGGTGGAGTGGTGCTCCTCAGTCGCAACGCACAGGACCCTGAGCAACTCGCTGCACTGCTCCACGACCTGCAGGCCCTCGCTGCGACTCGCACGCCAGCCGTGCCGCTGCTCGTCTCCATCGACCACGAGGGGGGCGCCGTCGTCCGCCTGAGCAGGGGCGTGACGCTTTTCCCGAGCAATATGGCGCTGGGAGCGGCGGCAGCCTCAGGCCAGCCCTCCGCCTCCCCGCAGCTGGCCCATGCGGTGAGCCGGGCCTCCGCCGAGGAACTGGCAGCCATGGGAGTCAACATGAACCTGGCGCCGGTGTTGGACGTGAACACCGAGCCGACGAACCCGGTGATCGGGCTGCGATCCTTCGGGGCCTGGCCGGCGCGAGTGTCGGAGCTTGGCGTTGCCTTCATTCGGGGCACTCAGGAGGCCGGGGTGATCCCCGTCGCCAAGCACTTTCCCGGGCACGGCGGTGTCCCGGTCGACTCGCACCTGAGCCTCCCCGTGCTGCAGGCCTCGGGCGAAGACCTGTGGGCGGTCGAGCTGGCGCCGTTTCGAAGCGCCATCGCCGCCGGAGTCGATGCGATCATGAGCGCGCACGTAGCCGTCCCCGCGCTGACGGGCGACGACACTCCGGCCACGCTGGCCCCCGAGGTCATGACCGACCTCCTCCGCGGACGGCTGGGCTTCCGCGGCGTGGCCATGACCGACGACCTGAGCATGAAGGGGATCACTGGCAGGATGGGGCAACCCGAGGCCGCCGTGCGGGCCGTCGAGGCGGGGTGCGACATCCTCCTGGTCGTGGCCTGCGACGTTCAGGACGCGGTTCAGGCTGCCCTGCTCGAGGCGGTGAGGAGCGGACGGCTCTCGGAGGCACGGATTGACGAGTCGGTGCGCCGCATACTCTCTCTGAAAGTGCGGTACGGTCTCTTTGACCCGCGCCCACGCGATCTCTCGGTGGTCGGCTCGCCTGAGCATCAGACTCTGGCGCGGGAGGTCTCGCAGTTGGCGATCACGGCGGTGCAGGCGAACGGCCTTCCCCTTGAGGCGGGGCGGCGAACCCTGCTCGTCGCCCCAGGCTACCTGCCGGCGGGCACGGAGGAGGGCAAGAGCCTCCTCGGCGAGGAGGTCTGCCGACGCTCCTCATCCTGCCGAGAGATCCGCTACGACCCCTACGCTCCGGGGACCCTCCAGCAGCTCCTCGCGGAGGTACCGGCGCTGGCTGGCGAGTTCGATCAGGTCGTCATCGGGCTCTGGGATGCGTCGCTCGTGCGCGCGCGTACTGGCGCCGATGCGCCCTACCGCATCATCGGCGCCTTTGCCGGCGCAGGTTCGAGGGTGGCCGTGGTCGCCTTCCGCCTGCCCTACGACCTGGCCGGGTTGCCAGGGATCGTTCCGGCGCTGGCGACATATGGCGCTACGCCCGAGCAGGTACAGGCCGTGGCGGCGGTGCTCTTTGGCGAGCGCACAGCCCCCGGCGCCCTGCCGGTGCCGCTCCCGGGAGGCTGAGCGCCGCCGGACCGGCGCGGAGGGCGCTTCAGCACACTCAGGTGCCCTGCAAAGGCGGATAGCAGACCCGACCCCGCGCGAGCCGCAGGGCGCCCAGCACGGGCTCTTCGACCCGGACGACCGGCTCGAGCTTCCAGCCAAGGGCGCTCACTGCGCGAAGCGCCGCCTCACGCACCAGGCGGCCCCGTACCAGGAGGCCGCCGCCGAGGGCGCACGGGAGGGGCTCTTCCGGTGCAAGGCTCAGCTGCCGTGCCACGGCTTCCAGGATGCGCGCGAGGGCCGCCCCCGCCTCGGAGACAAGCCGCTCCGCCACGGGGTCCCCACAGGCGGCCACCTCTTCGACCAGAGGCGCTAGCGCAGCGATCTCGGCCCGCGGGAAGGGCGTGCGGTACACCCTCGCGGTGAGGTCCTGCGGTGCGGCCAGCCCCCAATGTGCCAGTATGGCCTCCTGTAGAGCGGTCGGGTTTCCCGCACCGTCTGCCGCCCGGGCGATGGTCCGCAGCGCCTCCAGACCCAGGGCGTAGCCTGAGCCCTCGTCGCCGAGGAGGTAGCCCCAACCACCCGCCCGTGCCGTGCGGCCCTGCGCATCCCGCCCCCAGGCGATGGAGCCGGTGCCGGCGATCAGGGCCAGGCCCCAGCCATGGGGCGTCCCGGCGGCGAGGACGAGGTCGCAGTCCAGTACCACGAGCGCCTGTGCCGCCAGCCCATCCTCGGCCGCCCAGCGCAGGGCGGCCTGCCGCTCCCGCTCGCGCCCCGCACCCGCCAGCCCGAGGCAGGCGGCCGCAGCCGGGCGCGGGGCGAGGCCGGCGGCCGCCCAGGCAGCGCGCGCGGCGGCAAGCAACGCCTGCCTCGCCTCGGCCTCGCCTGCGGTCAGGGGGTTGGCCGGGCCGGCTTCGCCACGTCCGAGGATGCGCCCGGCCTCGTCAGCGAGGAGGGCTACCGTGTGGCTGCCGCCGCCGTCGATCCCCAGGTAGAAGGCGTCACTCATTCCAGGACTCGCTCTGCTCCAGGGCGGCTCGCAGGTCTCCCTGTCGTGCCTCCAGCGCGAGGCGCGCCTCCTCGGGGGTCATCCCCGCGAGCTGAGAGAGTATCGCGCACTTGACGTGGCCCCCGCAGCGCTCGAGAAGCGCGGCGGCCTCGCCTTCAGGAAGGCCGGTTGCGGCCGCCACGATACGGCAGGCCCGGCGCCGGAGCTTGGCGTTGGTGGCCTGTAGATCGACCATCAGGTCGCCAAAGGTCCTGCCCAGGCGGATCATGGTGCCGGTTGAGAGCATGTTGAGCACCAGCTTTTGGGCGGTACCGGCCTTGAGGCGGGTCGAGCCGGCGATCACCTCCGGTCCGACTACCGGACAGATGGCGATGTCGGCGAGGGCTCCGAGGGGTGTGCCCCGGTTGCAGGTCACGGCGATGGTCAGGGCGCCGCGCGCCTTTGCCTCGGAGAGGGCACCGAGGACGTAGGGGGTGCTTCCGCTGGCGCTGATGCCGACGACGGCATCGCAGGCCATGACGGCGAGGAGCGCGAGGTCAGTGCGACCTGCCTCCTCGGAGTCCTCCGCGGCCTCGACCGACTCCCTCAGGGCCCGGTCGCCGCCGGCGATGACGCCGATGACCTGCCCGGGCGGGATGCCAAAGGTCGGCGGACACTCGGCGGCATCGAGCACGCCCAGGCGCCCAGAAGTGCCCGCCCCGATATAGATCAGGCGCCCGCCTCGCCGCATGCGATCGACGATGGCGTCGACCGCCGCTGCAACCCTGGGCAGCTCCTTGCCAACCGCCCCTGCGACCGTGGCGTCCTCACGGTTCATCACGCGGAGCATCTCCAGCGTGGGCAGGCGGTCGATCTGCGCCGCCTGAGGGTTGCGCTCCTCGGTCAGTGGTCTATCCATGCATCGATTCTCCTGTGAGCCCTGCCCGTGCAGAGCACGCTGGCACCGGCCTGACCGCCTCGGTCGACTGCGCTACCGCTCCCCTCGAGGCGCCCAGATCCCCTCCGAGCGCGAGCTATCCGAGACCCATGGCATCAGCCGCATGACCGTACGGCAGGCGCTGGCGGAGCTGGCCGAATCGGGCCTCCTGCGGCGCGACCAGGGCCGGGGGACCTTTGTCGCCGAGCCGAGGATGCGCCGGCAGATCACCCGGCTGACGAGCTTTACGGAGGATATGCGTGCCCGGGGCAAGCGCGCCAGTGCCCGGGTTCTCCGTCTCGAGCTGACATCGGCGAGGCCTTCGGTAGCCCACGCGCTGCAGCTTGAGGCGGGGGAGCGGGTTGTCCTGGTCGAGCGCCTGCGCCTCGCCGACGATGAGCCGGTGGCCGTCGAGTGCTCGCATCTCCACTTTCCCGGATGCGAGGGCTTGATCCACGAGGACCTGTCTGGCTCGCTGTACCGGCTGCTGCAGGAGCGCTTTGGCGTGATCCCAACCCGGGCGCGCGAGGAGGTCGAGGCGGCAGCGTGCGAGCCGTACGAGGCACAGCTACTCGGCATCCGGCGCGGCGAGCCCGTGCTCCAACTGCGCCGCCGCACCCTGGATCATGACCTGCGCCCGTTCGAGTACGTCGAGTCGGTCTATCGGGCCGACCGCTACATCGTCTCCCTGGACCTGGTCGCCGAAGAGACGTGACCTGCGCTCCGGCGGGTGCTGTCAGCGCATGCCGGCGGGCTCAAGCCCCGGGAGGTAGCTCAGCCGTCGCACGCGCAGCCACGGCGCCATCAGAGCCACCGCCTTGCGAAAGCCCCCGAGGCAACCCCGCGTCGTCCCCAAGGCGTCGTAGTACTCTAGATACCGGAAGGACGATATGTGCCCGCCCATGAGCTCGTGGGAGCGCAGCACGGCCAGATAGTCCTCCCACACGTCGCTCACATCCAGGTAGATGTCGGCGGTCCAGCCTTCCATGTCCTCCCAGTTTTCCGGGTAGTACAGGCCGCGGATGCTGTGAGGGGGAAGCTCGCGGCGGATGGCGGGCAGCCCCGCATAGAAGATGGCGTCCTGGACGATCTCGTGGGTGGCGACATGATCCTTGTGAAAGCTTCCCTTCCAGTGGGTGAGGATCACGCTCGGCTTCTCCTGCCGTATCAGGTCGCAGAGCCGGAGCTTGACCTCGTCGCTCACCGGCAGCTCGCCGTCGCGGTAGGGAAGCCAGATGGCTTTGGCACCCATGAGCGCGGCCGATGCCACGACCTCTCGTTTGCGCTGCTCCGCGTACACCTCCGTCGCCAGCGTCGGATGCCCGGCCTCCCCCAAGGTCATGTGGACGATGGTGGCCGGGCAGCCGGCGCGCGTGTGCTTGAGCACCGTCGCGGCCGCCATATTCTCGGCATCGCCGGCGTGTGCCCCGATCACCATGAGGCCACCGGCGGGGATCGCGCTCTCCGCCATGCTTCGCCTTCCTCTCAGCCCCTACACCGGCCGGCATCAACACCCGGCGCCAATCTCCCTGGCCATCACCGCAAAGCGCCGCACCGGCCGAAAACCGGCGAGCGCGTAGAGCCTGGCGGCATCCTCGCCCGTCCACAGGAACCACGCGCAGTGAAAGCCTCTCGTCAGCATCTCGGCCAGGCACCGGAAGAGCAACACGCGCCCAATCCCCCGGCTCCTGAGGGCCGGGTCGACCCCAAAGGGGCCAAAGCGCTCTCGCCGCTGCTGGCAGTAGCCGACAATCTCCTCCCCTCGCGTGGCAACGAGGAAACAGATGTCATCCGCCCCGGTGCCGAAGAGCTGGAGCAGATACTCCTGCGCAAAGCGAAACCAGTCCCAGCCAAAGTGCCGGGCGATAAAAGGCATGAGCACCGGCAGGTCGGCGGCGCGGACAGGTCGCACGCTGATCCCCTGCTCCTCGGCCAGGCGGCGCTCCAGCGACAGGATCTCCGACGGTATCTGCAGGCCGGTGTACTCGGCCCGCATCGAAATGGGCGTTGACACCGTGCGCCAGCCGGTAGCCTGCAGGAAGGCGATGGCTTCCGGATATGCGGCGACGTCTACCCCCGGGATGATGTAGTTCGGGGTATAGGGAGAGATAAGGACGCGTCGCCTTCCCAGGCTCTCGAGGCGGGCGAGGGCAGCATCGAACAGCGCGCAACCGATTCCGCGTCGGCGGTGTTGGGGATGCACCCCAAAGGCGGTGATCCACCCCAGTTCCGGCTCAAGGCCCTGCAGGAAGAGCGGCACCTGCCGCGCGACGGAGAGCACAAAGCCGACAAGCCCCCCCTCTTCCTCGGCAACGAGGAGCCCCTCCGGCGTAAAGTTGGCGTCGAGGAGTATCCGGGTGCGCAGGACCGACTCGTTCAGCCGGTCGTGCGTCATGGTAGCGTTCCAGAGGGCGATCAGCGCAGGTTCGTCGGTGCCGCGGTACGGGCGGATGGTGATCTGGCCCATTGTTCCCCTCATCTACATGAAGGCTGTGGCAGCTACCTCGGGATGTGCGGCCGGCTCGGCCGCGGTAGGGAAAGGGCGCCAGGACTAGGCGTACATCAGCCAGGCCGTCCTCTCACTCTCGAACTCCCCGGCCTCCGGCGCCCAGGCGGCCGCGAGTTCCTCGGGAGGGGCGCCTGCCTCGAGGCCCTCCCGCACGCGCGACGAGCCCGCCAGCAGGTCAAAGTGGCAAGGCGTGCCCCGTTGCGATGGCGGTAGGAAGCAACAGCTCTCGGGCGCCTGTGCCCGGCAGCCCGCAATCAGGTGCAGACCGACCAGGGGCGGTCGCATCGCCTCGCGGTCCAGCACGTGCACCTGCACGCCCTCGCACACGGCACCGGCGTGTTTGCTGGCCGCGGGCACAAAACGCACGGGACGGAAGCGCACCCCGGGGAGATCGCGGGCATTGAGGTCGGATGCGAGGCGGTAGCCATCCAGCCAGGGGGCGCCGACCATCTCAAAGGGCAGCGCTGTTCCGCGGCCTTCCGAGAGGTTGGTCCCCTCTATCAGGCAGGTCCCGGGATAGACGGTCGCGGTTGAGAGGTGTGGCATCGCCGGTGAGGTCGGCACCCATGGCAGATCGGTCTGGTCGAACCATCGGCGACGCTCCCATCCCTTCATCGGGACGACCGTGAGGTCGCAGGCAGGATCGAGGAGGCCGGCAGCGTACCGGGCCATCTCGCCGATAGTCAGCCCGTGACGAATGGGGACGGGCAGCATGCTGACGAAGGACTCGAACCCCGGCTCGACCAGCGGACCGTCGACACAGCGACCGTTGATCGGGTTGGGGCGGTCGAGCACGATGACTGGCAGGCCGGCCCGGGCGGCCGCGCGGAGGACGCACACCAGGGTGCCGACGAGCGTGTAGAAGCGCACGCCGATATCCTGCATGTCGAAGACGAGGACGTCGATCCCCTCGAGCATCTCGGGGGTCGGCTCGCGGGTGGCTCCGTACAGGCTGTAGACCGGGAGCCCTGTGCGCCGGTCCTCGCTGTGATCGACGCCGACGCCATCGGCAGCTGAGGCATCAAAGCCGTGCTCGGGGCCAAAGAGAGCGACGAGCCGCACCCCTGCACCGAGGAGCGCATCGACGGCGCCTGTGAGATCGGGGAGGACCGCAGCGGGGTGGGACGCCAGCCCCACGCGCCGCCCGCGCACGAGGTCGAGCCTCTCGCTGATGAGGAGCTCCAGCCCGGTTGTGACCGCCATGGTCTTCTCCGTGGCATATGCCGATACATCCCTGCCCGCGGCCCACGCTTCCATAGTAGCACACAAGGCGGGGCCGGTCAACGGCGCGAAATGGGGGGTGTAGTTCGCCTTGGGGGCAGGCTCTTCTGCGATGTTGGAAGGGCCCCCACCCCGGCGCCCCCTTGAGCTTGGCCTTTTCCCCGGCACTGTCTCTATCGCCCCTGAGCGGTGGTGTGGCGCGCATCATGCGGCCGCACCCCCACCCCCGACCCCCATGGGCGCTAACTTTAGGAGCCGGGCTCCCGTCGACTTCACCAGACCAGACGCGGTAGCCGGCCCTGCGCGCGGCTCGCTC
>DYEI01000144.1 GCA_020725765.1 Anaerolinea sp.
CTGGCGCGCCGCGGCGCGCCAGCGGAGCCCAAAACACCCTGTAATGTCTTCCCCCTCCTCAGGAAGGACGCCGCGGCGTCCTTCCTGAGGAGGGGGCGAGGGGGAGGGGCATCTCGGACGCGACATGGCTGGAGGTCATCTCGCGAGTTCTGGACGGTACCGCGGGTTGCGCTCCAAAAGGCCAAAGTCGAGGGAGGGGGCGCCGGGGATGGGGACCCTCCCAGCATCGCAGGTGAGCCTGCCCCCAGGCCAACCGCCAGACCCCCACCAAAAGGTCTTGCACCGGGCTTGTGCAAAGCGTAAGGCCCGGTCGCCGGCAGAGCGTCCCCGGCAGGCTGCCTGACCGCGAATCTGCTGACTGATCTTGGATGCACCCCATACGGATGGGGGTATTGACAGCGGCGCGGATTGCGCGGATAATAATAGTATCCAGGAAGTACGCAACCTCAGTGCCGCAGAGGGCGGTTGCCGCGGGTGGCAACGCGTCAGGGCGGCCAGGGTGGCGGGAGCGATCCTGAGGCGCAGGCGGCAGCACAAACATGCTGCCTGTGCACAGCAGCCCAGATGAGCTGGAGGGGTTGCTGCCGCCGTCTGCGACGCCCTACGCAAGGCCAGTGTCGGGGTCGGAACCTGATCCCGGGCCATGCCGCGGCAAAGGTCACTGCGGCCGAAGGGGTGCAGGCCGGGTGCCACCTGGGACGGGCACTCGGACGACCACGGAGGTGCGGGATGAAGGTCCGCGTGGCCTTGCTCATCTGGCTGGTAGCGACTGCCTTGCTGACCTTCGGCTGGGTCTGGTCGCGCAGCCCCATGTTCCTCTTCCTGATGCGAGCGTTCGCGCTCACCGGGGGTCTGGCCCTGCTGGTCTGTTGGTGGGTGATCGCGGAGCCAGAGCGGCACAAGCGGGTGTGAACGCGGACGTCGGACAGGTGAATCTGCCCCGCTGCCTGCGGAGTGGCCGGATGCCTGCGCGAAGGCCGTGAGGTTGCTCCTTTCCCCCATCCGCGATGCTGTCGTTCGCCCCGTGTCGGGTCAACGGTACCGCACGTCCCCTTGCCGGGGCATCCGCACGGCGTCCGTCCGTGCGAGGGTGCCTGGCCATGGAGTGCC
Organism: Anaerolinea sp.; assembly: GCA_020725765.1. Classification (GTDB taxonomy): domain Bacteria; phylum Chloroflexota; class Anaerolineae; order SpSt-313; family SpSt-313; genus SpSt-313. The sequence continues at coordinate 1,111 of DYEI01000144.1, forward strand.
TTGCCTCATCCCCTTGGAGGCAACTCTTCAGCCTCGCCTCGGGGCAGCGACGTATTGCCCCTACCCCGCTCCTTCTGTTTGGCCTTTTCGGGGAGCCCAAGCTTCCAGCGCCTCCTGGTCTGGCGCCTTCCTGGGCGCATTACCTGTGCATCACCCATGAGTCGGGCTGCACAGCATCGCGGGGCATGAGACAGCGCCCTGGCGCCCATCCCAGTGGACCACCCGCCGTACACACCGCTGCTCGGGACACACC
>DYEI01000145.1 GCA_020725765.1 Anaerolinea sp.
GCGTCCGCCAGGGGGAGGGGCAGGGGTGGGGGGACTCAGTCGCAGCACATCGCGGCTGCCGCTCGGCGTGTCCCGAGCAGCGGTGTGTACGGCGGGCGGTCCGCTGGGGTGGACGCCAGGGTGCTATCTCATACCCCGTGATGCTGTGCAGTCCGACTTATGGGTAATGCATAGCGCGGCGCGGGGGCGGGGTTCGGGGTGGGGGTCCCTCGATGGGCCATGCTCGCTCCCTGCGCTGAACGCGCGTATGAACACTGGCACCTGTGGCGGTTTTGACAGTTCTGGCCCGTATCCCTACAACATCGACACTTAGCGAACACGGTGCTGAGGCGCACCAGCGGTTCCAGAGAGGAATCGCGGAAAAAGCGTCGATGGAGACTGATAGCCTCTACCTGTGACTGCCTCCGGCCCATCGCCCGCCAGTCCACCAGCAGTGAGCTCCAGTATCGGCACGCGCGGCCTCCGGAATGCTATGGCCGGCCAGGGCTGCTCGCAACTGTAGCCGCACCGAAAGGACGCGTCCCGGCAAGAGAGTGCCCGCTGATCGTGCTCCCATGGCGCAGCTGTGCGGACTCGCTTTCAGCCCATTGTGCGGGCGCCTGCCGAGAGTACCGCCCGTCCCGATGCGTGTCACGCCTGGTCACGGAGGACTCTCCACTTCTCGGGACATTCCCTTCCGGGGCGCCGTGCTCGCTCGGCGAGGGGTGCGGGCCGCAGGCGCAACACCGCAGTGACAGCCCGGGCGGCCAGCACGGGCGCCTGAACAGCCACCCCCGTGGCTCTCTCTTGACGCCCTTCCTCATTGGGCCTATAGTGTGCCTCACAAAAGCCCCTCTGCGTCCGCCCCGATGAGGCTCGTGGCGGAGCGGCTTGTGCCGTGGGCGCGCCGGCAGGCGGGCCGGCTGATAGCTTCTACTCGTGCCTGACGCTGCGGGTGGAAGCTTTTTTGTTAGGTGCAGACCATGAGGCAACAGCGGCCAAGCAGACACACCACATTCCACGAGGTCCTCGATGCCCTCCGACAGGAGGGTTGCCCGATATGTCGCCTGGGCGTGCGGGCCGTCTCCCGCCAGTTCGATGTCCTCTCCTACGAGGGAGTCAACGATCCTGGAAGCCGGGCAGAGCTGCGCCGGGCAAGGGGGTTCTGTCACGGCCACGCCTGGCAGTTCGCCAACGAGGTGCACGACGGCCTCGGCACCGCCATCATCTACCGGGACGTCCTCGGCGCTCTCCTGCCCCTGCTGCGCCCTCGCAGCCCAGCCGCCCCGCACCGCAGCGGGCGGGCCGGTGCCCTGGAGCGTCGGCTGCTCCCTCAGGCCGAGTGCCCGGCCTGCCGCACGCTCGCCGGCGCCTCGCGCCGGTACCTGGACACACTCCTCGCCCACCTCTCGGACGCCGACGTCCGCCGACGCTACCGGGCCTCCCACGCCCTGTGCCGCCCGCATCTCGCGATGGCTCTGCCGCAGGCCCGGGACCGCCCGGGCCTGGACTTGCTGATAGGAGTCTTCAGAGAGCGGGCAGAAGCCCTGTCGGGTCAGACCCTGTCGGCGGAGATGGGCTCCCTCCTGGTCGAGGCACTGGTGGGCAGGCCACTGGCCGTGCCGCGGACGGTGCCCTTCCCGGAAGCTGCGCAGACGCCGCAGCCCCTGCCACCGGCTGCCCCGAGGATCGAGCCGGGGGCGGGCTGCCTGGTGTGCGGGGCGGTGCAGAAGGAGGTGAGTCGATGGCTCGTCGCGGCGCTGGCCGCCACCGGAGGACTGGCAGAGGACAAGCCCCTCGTGGACCTGTGCGGCTTCCACGCCTGGCGGCTGACAGAACTGGCTCCGTGGTCGCAGACGGGGCCTGCCTGGCAGAGGGCCGCGCGAAGGCTGCTGCACAGGCTGGCTGAGCCCCAAGAGACCCGGCCTCCAGAGCAGGGGGTGTGGAGGGAGCTGGGTGTTCTCCTGGGAATACGCCGCCCCTCGTCTGAAGGAGAGACTCTGGCCACCCGTATCGCGCAGCGCACATGCCCGGCCTGCGAGGCCGAGGCGGCTGCGGCCATGGGCGCGGCGAAGGGGGTGCTCTCAGGCATCACGGGCTCCGAGGGCGCCCTGGAGGCGATCCACGGTGTGCCACTGTGCCGGTCGCACCTTGCCCTCGTCCTCTCACTCGCCCCCGACGAGGCGGCGGAGTGGCGACTGATCCGCTCGGCGCTGGCGCGCTGGCAGGCCCTGCACGCCGAGCTGGGCGAGTACATCCGCAAACAGGACTATCGCTTTCGGCACGAGCCCTACGGCCCGGAAGTCGACGCGCCCTGGCGGGCCATCGCTGACATGGCAGGGGAAGAGTGAGCGGCAGGATAGGCCCCCACCGTCCACCCCGAGGCGGGGGGATAGGCCCCTATCGCCCTTTGCGGCCACCCGGCGCCGGGCGGAGGCCTCCTGTTCCCCCGCGTCGGGGGAACGGTAGGGGGTCGGCCACGCGCAGGCAGGCCCCCCACCGCCCCCCCGAGGCGCGGAGGATAGGTCCTCATCGCCCTTTGCAGCCACCCGGCGCCGGGCGGAGGCCTCCTGTTCCCCCGCGTCGAGGGAACGGTAGGGGGTCGGCCACGCGCAGGCAGGCCCCCCACCGCCCGCCAAGGCGCGGAGGATAGGCCCCTATCGCCCTTTGCGGCCAGCTGGCGCCGGGCGGAGGCCTCCTGTTCCCCCGCGTCGGGGGAACGGTAGGGGGTCGTCACTGCCCGCATCCGGGTGTCCTGCAAGTTGCCGTGCCGGCCTTACCTGCGGAGGGGGCCGGCCGCCAGACACAACGGCTTGGTCAGGAGGCCAGAATGACCCAGGAGACGAGCAGTGGACAGTACCAATCAGCCGAGGCAGCGCCGCTGGCGCGCCCTGCGGAGTCCGGACCAGGCGCCGCCACGGAGGGCGTCGTCCCTGCACCCGGCGAGACCTGGCTGAACCGCAACGTCATCGGCATGGGGGTGACGAGCTTTCTCTCGGATGCCGGGCACGAGGCGGCCACCTCGGTCCTGCCAGCGTTCCTGACCAGCATCGGCGCGCCGCCGATTGCCCTCGGCACCATCGAAGGAGTCGCCGACGCGACGGCCAGCTTTGTCAAGCTCGGGGCGGGGTGGGTGTCGGACCGCCTCGGGCGCCGCAAGGCGATCACCGTCGGCGGGTATGCCCTCACCGGGGTCGCCATCGCTTCGTTTGCCCTCGCCGTGACCTGGCCGATGGTCCTCATCGGGCGCGTGGTCGGCTGGTTGGGGCGAGGCATCCGCGGGCCGCTCCGGGACGCAATGCTGGCCGAGTCGGTACCGGCGGAGGCGCGCGGCAAAGCCTTCGGCTTTCACCGCGCTGGCGACACGCTCGGCGCCATCGTGGGTCCGCTTATCGCCGTGGGCTTGCTCGCATTGCTGCAGCCGATGGGCGTCGCCGGCAGTGCGGCGTTCCGCGTCATCTTCGCGGCCACGCTCATCCCCGGTCTGGGCGCGGCAGTGGCCTTTGCCGCCATGGTTGTAGAGCGGCGGAGAGCACCCCAGCCGTCGTTGCCGCTCATGGCTACCGTGCGGGGGCTGCCGCGGTCGTTTCGGCGCTTCCTGGTCGGGGTAGGGGTCTTTGGGGCCGGCGACTATGCCCACACGCTCCTCATCCTGGCAGCGACCGAGCTCCTCGCGCCAACCTACGGCCTGGTGCGGGCCAGCCAGATTGCTGCCCTGCTCTACGTGGGCCATAACGTGCTGTACGCCGCAGCGTCCTACCCCATCGGCGCCCTGTCGGACCGTCTGGGGCGCCGCGGGCTGCTGGCCCTTGGCTATCTGCTGGGGGCGCTCGTGTCCCTCGGCCTCGTGGCCGCCTTTGCCGTACCGGTCGCAGACGTGGGCTTCCTGCTGGCGCTCTTCGCCCTCGCCGGCACCTTTATCGCCGCGGAGGATTCCCTGGAAGGGGCGCTGACGGCCGACCTGATCGAACCTGAGGTGCGCGGTACCGCCTACGGCGTCGTCGGCACCGTCAACGGCCTGGGCGACCTGGCGGCCAGCGTCATCGTCGGCGGGCTGTGGACGTTGGTCTCCCCGGCGGTTGCCTTTGGCTACGCCACGCTGGCCATGCTTGCCGGGGCGGTGCTGATCTACCGCCTGCGCTGACCGGCCGGGGCACCGCCCTGGCCTACTTTGGGACGCAGGGCTCGCCTTCAGCCTTCCAGACGACGATGGTCCCATCTTGGGCCAGGGCGGCAAGCCTCCCGCCATCAGGCGACCAGGTGATGTGCCAGAACTCCTCCTCATAGCGCGCGAAGTGGAGAACCTGCCCCGTCTCCCACTCGCGGAGCTCGACGCCGCGATTGGCGCAGCAAAGCAGGTCATCCGTGGCATAGCAGGCGCCGCCGGGGGCGTAGGCATTGCCCCCCAGGTCCTTTCCCTGCCCGACGATGCTGGCGCCGCTGCGCACGTTCCAGCGCGTGGGCCGTGTATAGTGCTGCGCCTCGGCCGTCAGCAGCTCGTCGTCAGAGGCCCAGGCGGCCAGCACACTGAGCGAACCGGGCATCCCGCGCACCTCGCCGAGGGTGCGCAGCACCCGGCCGGTGCGCGCGTCGAGGAGGTCGAGCCGGCCGGCGGGGTTTCTGGTCAGCGCGGCGATGGACCGGCCATCTGGGGACCAGGCGATGGCATACGGGTCGTAGCAGGAGTGTCCCTCGCCCAGGGTCATCTGCACTTTGCCCGATGCGACCTCGAGGATGGAGCTGCAGACATCCAGCCGGGTGAGGAGGATCGCCTGACCGTCGGATGACCAGCCCAGGTACGGACCGGTCCCGGCGCCGCCTGTCGAGCTGGGCACCTCGTGCACCTCACCGCTCTCCACCTCCAACACAAGGATCGGCTCGCCACGGCACGGTCCACTGCACTGAACGGCGATGCGCGCCACGTCGGGCGACCAGGCGACGTCAGCCGGGTACCGCCCGGCCCGGCAGCCGGCCATGTCACGGACGTCGCCGGTCGCGGCGTCGTACACCGCGAGGGTACCATCGTCGAGGAGGGCTGCTATGGCAGTGCCCCGAGGATGCAGGTCAATGCCCATGACATGCCCCTCCGTCGGCCGCTACCAGCACTCCACACCCGTCTCAGCGCTCCAGAGCAAGACGGCGTGGCTCCAGCCCACCACGAGAAGCCGTGCGTCTGGAGAGAAGCAGGCCTCAACGATGCGGCCGCGGCCCAGCCGCTTCGGCTCGCCCAGCGAGGGGGCCAGCGCTGAAACGCCTGCCGCCGTCGCGTGAGGTTGGCCAGTCGCGGTAGGGCCGGGCTCTGCCAGGGCGGACGGGGTTTCTGCGCCAGTCGCTGGGGTTGTCATCGGCAGCGCTACTGAGGGGCGCTGGCAGGCCACAGAGATCACCGTCACCACGAGCAGAAGCAGCGTCCTCCGGTCCATGTGTCCCTCCCCGGCCCTGATGTCCTCCGACTCATGTTGAGCACAGACCTGGCCCTGGCCGCCACTGCGGCGTTCCCGCCACCCCTATACCCCGCCCCCAGGCAGGTTCAGGGGCGGACAGGCTGCTTTGGCCACCGTCCCTCGGCCCTTGCCGGAGGGGACCCCATCCCCCCGTCTCTTTCGTTTGGCCTTTTCCAATAGCCCCTTAATTGCAGTAGGGGGAACGAACAGCGCCTACTA
>DYEI01000146.1 GCA_020725765.1 Anaerolinea sp.
CGGGCGCCTGCCTGGGGGAGGGGTCAGGGGTGGGGGCGGTTCCGCGAGATGCTGCGCAGGCCACGGGCACCTACGCTTCCCCCAGGCCACTTGTGGGCAATGGATAGGTCCGCTTGGGGAAGGGAGATACCTGGAGCGGGGTGTGGCGGCGGAGGTGGGGGCCCTGCCAACAGCGCAGATGAGCCTGTCCCAGGGTGAACTACACCCTGGCCTTCTATGTACCTTGCCCGATCCTGCGTTCTGTGGTACAATCAACTGGTTACATCTCGGGCAAGGACGAGGAGGGACGTTGATGCAAGATATCGCAGTAGGACGCCTGCGAAATGTCGTCCTGCTTTCCCACGGCGGCGCCGGCAAGACATCGCTGTCGGAGGCCATGCTCTACAATGCCGGTGCAGTCAATCGGCTGGGCCGGGTCGACGAAGGCACCACCGTCTCCGACTATGATGCGGAGGAGGTGCGGCGCAAGTTTTCGGTGAACACCTCCGTGCTTCCTTTTGAGTGGAAGGGCCACAAGGTCAATGTGCTGGATACGCCTGGCTACATGGACTTTGTGGGCGAGGTCAAGGCAGCGATCCGGATCGCCGATGGTGCCGTGCTCGTGGTCGAGGCGGCGGCAGGCGTTGAGGTCGGGACCGAGCTCGACTGGCAGTACCTGAGCGAGCGCGAGTTGCCGCGACTGGTGTTCGTCAACAAGATGGACCGCGAGAATGCGGACTGGCAGCAGGCCCTCAACCAGCTGCGTGAGCTGTTCAGCGCCACTTTTGTGCCGGTCCAGCTGCCGATCGGTGCACAGGCATCATTCCGTGGCTATGTGGACCTGATCTCGATGAAGGCCTACCTTGGCGACAAGGCCGAGGAGGCCGAGATTCCCGCAGAGCTGCAGGGGCAGGCAGCCGAGCTTCGCCAATCCATGATGGAGACCGCTGCCGAGGCCGACGACGAGCTGGTGATGAAGTACCTGGAGGGCGAGGAGCTGACCGCCGACGAGATCCGGCGGGGTCTCGCTCTCGCGACGCGGGCGGGCCAGATTGTGCCGGTGCTGTGCGGCTCAGCGCTTCAGAACGTGGGGGTCGCGGCGCTGATCGATGCCATTGTGGCGTATCTGCCTGATCCGGCAGCGCGGCCCATTGCGGGCACCAACCCGGTCACGCAGGAGGAGGAGAGGCTCCAGGCGGACGTCGCGCAGCCCGTCGCAGCGCTGGTGTTCAAGACGCTGGCCGACCCGTTCGTGGGCAAGCTCACCTACTTCCGTGTGTACTCGGGCGCGCTGGCGTCGGACTCGCGCGTCTACAATGCCAACCGCAACGCGGAGGAGCGCCTGGGGCAGCTCTACATGATCCGCGGCAAGGAGCAGATCCCCGTCAAGGAGGTCCGGGCGGGTGACATTGGCGCTGTGGCCAAGCTGCAGGTGACCAACACGGGCGACACGCTGTGTGAGCGTGGGCATCCTCTCGTGCTCTCGGGGATCGAGTTCCCGAACCCGGTGTTCTCGGCGGCCATCTTCCCCAAGACCAAGGCCGACCTCGACAAGATGAGCACGGCCCTGAGTCGGCTGATCGAGGAGGATCCAACGCTTCGCGTGCACCGGGACCCCGACACCAATGAGACGATCCTTTCGGGCATGGGCGAGTCGCACGTCGAGATCGCTGCCCGGCGCCTGCAGACCAAGTTCGGCGTCGACATTGTGACCGACGTGCCCAAGATCCCCTACCGGGAGACGATCACCCGGGTGGCCTCGGCACAGGGGCGCCACAAGAAGCAGACGGGCGGCCGCGGTCAGTTCGGCGACGTGTTCGTGCGTTTCGAGCCTCTGGAGCGCGGAGCCGGGTTCGAGTTCGTGGATGAGGTCTTTGGCGGCGCCGTCCCCAAGAACTTTATCCCGGCGGTTGAGAAGGGCCTGCGCGAGGCGCTGCAGAAGGGTGTCGTGGCCGGCTATCCGACCGTTGACATCCGGGCGGCCCTCTACGATGGGTCCTACCACCCGGTCGACTCCTCCGAGATCGCGTTCAAGCTGGCAGCGCACCTGGCCTTCGAGAAGGGCGTGGCGGAGGCAGGGCCGGTGCTCCTTGAGCCGGTGATGCACGTGACGATCACCGTGCCGGAGCAGTACATGGGCGACATCCTCGGCGACCTGAACACGCGGCGGGCGCGCGTGCTCGGTATGGACCAGAGCAAGGGCAAGAGCGTGATCACGGCCCAGGCGCCGTTGGCTGAGATGCAGCGCTATGCGACGAGCCTGCGTGCAATGACGCAGGGGCGCGGCATCTTTACGATGGAGTTCTCGCACTATGAAGAGGTGCCGAGCCACATCGCGCAGGGCGTGATCGAGGCTGCGAAGAAGGCCCGGGAAGCGGAGAAGGCATAGCCCCCGCAGCGGCGAGTCACACAGGCCAGAGGAGCGCGCAGCGCGCGCCCTCTGGCCTTTTGCATGAAGGGCGCCCCAACCTCGGGCGCAACCTTCGGCGATTGCGGCGCGCCTTCTGCGTGTGGTATAATGGCGCCCGGAGGTGAGTTCTGGTGGGTGTCATCGATACACTGACGGCGGGCTTTGACCTGGTGCGCAGAAAGCCCTGGCTCATCGTCGTGCCGGTCTTGCTGGACCTCGGGCTGTGGCTGATGCCGAGGCTCTCGGTCTCGGCGTTGGTTCGCGACATGCTCGGTTTCCTCGGCACGTCGGTGGCGGGGGCTCCCGGAGTGCCGCCCAACCTCCTCGAGGTGGGCCAGTTCTGGCAGATGATGGGCGAGAGCCTCGATATCGGGGTGTTGCTGGCGGGCGCGTCGGTGCCACCGGCCTACCTGGGGGTGCCCAGCCTGCCTCCGGATGGAGTCCGGTCGCTCTTTGGTCTCACCCGAGCGGTCATCGAGATTCGGGGGCCGTTCACCCTGCTGGCACTCGTGGCTGGCCTCTTTCTGGCGGGCCTTCTGGTCAGCACGGTGTACCTGGGGATGCTGGCACAGTCGGTACGGGATGGCCGGGTGGATTGGATGGCGCTGGTGCGCGGCCTGCCCCGCAACTGGCTGCGCCTGGTCAGCGCGTGGGTGTTCGTGCAGGTCGCGCTCCTCATCATCGGACTTCCACTGATCATGACCCTGGCGCTGGCAGCCGTGGTGCTCGGGCCGCTGAGCCTGCTGATTGTTGCTGCGCTGATGTTCTGGGTCGTTATCTATGTGGCGTTCGTGCCGTACGGCATCTTTCTGCACGAGGACGGGCTGCTGCAGGCGGTGGCCCGCTCGGTGAGCGTGGTGCGCGCCAACTTCAGATCGACGCTGGGGCTCATCATCCTGGTTTCTGTGATCTGGTTCGGGCTCACGCTCGTGTTTGTGCGCCTGACCGGAACGACGATCGGTGCGCTGGTGGCGATGGCTGCCAACGCGTTTGTGGGCACCGGTCTCACGGCCGCGGTCTTTATCTTCTATCGCGAGCGGGTCCGCGCCTGGCAGGCGGCCGTGACCGGGCAGAGGAGCCAAGCCTGAGATGGCTGATCAGGTATCGACCTACACAGCTTCGGACATACAGGTCTTGGAGGGCCTCGAGGCTGTCCGTCGCAGGCCCGGCATGTACGTTGGCTCGACCGACATCCGAGGCCTGCATCACCTGGTCTACGAGGTGGTCGACAACTCGGTCGACGAGGCCCTGGCAGGGTACTGCGACCGGATCGTCGTGACGATCCACAAGGACTCATCGGTGACCGTTGAGGACAATGGCCGCGGCATTCCGGTCGACATTCATCCGCAGACCGGCAAGTCGGCTCTGGAGGTCGTGCACACCATCCTGCATGCCGGGGGCAAGTTTGGCGGCGGCGGATACAAGGTTGCTTCCGGGCTGCACGGAGTGGGCGTATCCGCCGTCAATGCCCTTTCCGAGTTCCTCGAGGTCTTTGTGCGGCGCGATGGCAAGCTGTACCATCAGCGCTATGAGCGAGGCAAGCCGGTGACGCAGGTCGAGGCCATCGGCACGGCCGAAGGCACGGGGAGCCGCACTGTCTTTCGCCCCGATCAGACCATCTTCAAGAGCCTCGACTACAGGTTCGATGTGCTCGCCGAGCGTTTCCGCGAGATGGCCTTTCTCACCAAGGGGCTGTGGATCGTCTTTGTCGACGAGCGAAGCGCCCGGGAGATGACCTTCCATTTCGAGGGCGGCGTGACCTCCTTCGTGCGCTACCTTAACCGCGGGCGCGAGACGCTGCATGAGCCCTTCCATGTGGAGAAACAGGTCGAGGACACGCTCGTGGAGGTGGCGCTGCAGTATAACGACTCGTATAACGAGACCGTGCTGGCCTTTGCCAACAACATCAATACCGTCGATGGTGGCACGCACCTGACCGGCTTTCGTTCGGCCCTCACCCGCACCCTCAACGACTATGGTCGAAAAGCCGGCCTCCTCAAGGAGGCGGACGCGAACTTTTCCGGCGAGGATGTGCGCGAGGGGCTCACGGCCGTGCTGAGCGTCAAGCTCAAGGAGCCGCAGTTCGAAAGCCAGACCAAGGGCAAGCTCGGCAACGCTGAGGTCAAGAGCCAGGTCGAGTCGGTCGTGGCGGAGGCGTTTGCCCAGTTTCTCGAGGAGCACACCCGCGAGGCCAGGGCCATCATCGAAAAGTCGCTCACCGCCGCGCGGGCCCGCCAGGCTGCCCGGCAGGCGCGCGACCTCGTCATCCGCAAGAGCGCGCTGGAGAGCCTGGCCCTCCCGGGCAAGCTGGCGGACTGCTCGGAGCGCGATGCCTCCCGGTCCGAGCTGTACATCGTGGAGGGCGACTCCGCAGGTGGCTCGGCGAAGCAGGGGAGGGACCGGCGCTTTCAGGCGGTGCTGCCCCTGCGGGGCAAGATTCTGAACGTGGAGAAGGCGCGGCTGGACAAGATCCTCGATTCCAAGGAGATCCGGGCTCTGATCACGGCCCTGGGCTGCGGCGTGGGGGAGTCCTTTGACCTGGCCAACCTCCGCTACGGGCGTGTCATCATCATGACCGACGCGGATGTGGATGGCGCGCACATCACGACGCTGCTATTGACCTTCTTCTTCCGGCATATGCCGCAGCTCATCGAGCGCGGTCACCTGTTCCTGGCCCTGCCTCCCCTCTACCGGATTCAGGACGGCAAGACGCTGCACTATGTCTATTCCGAGGAGGAGAAGGACGCACTCGTGCGCAAGCTGGCGGGGAGGAATCTGGTTATCCAGCGCTACAAGGGCCTCGGCGAGATGGACCCGGAGCAGCTCTGGGAGACGACCATGGACCCGGAGCGCCGGACGATCCTGCAGGTCACCATCGAGGATGCGGCCCACGCGGACCACATCTTTGACATGCTCATGGGTTCGAGCGTGCCTCCGCGGACCAACTTTATACAGAGCCACGCCAGGGAGGTCAAGAACCTCGACCTGGTGGCGTGATCCGGCGGGCCGAGGCTGTCGCTACGTTCCTGTTCGGGGGGCGGGGTTGACGACACGGTCTGCATTGCGTGCGGGGGCTTGCGTTGCAGCGGCTCTTTTCCTCTTTTCTCTGGCGCACCTCGGCGTCCAGAACTGTGACGATGCGGCGATGCTGGCCACCGCCGGCGCCTTGTGGGACCGCCACACCCTCGCGATCCCCCACATGGAGTGGCTTGATGAGCGCGTTGATATTGGGCGGCGCGGCCGTGACGGCCAGCTCTACTCCAAGTATGGGCTGGGGCTACCCGCCGCCGCGGCCCTCATGTATGGGGCGGGCACGCTGTCGCGGCGCGGAGTACCGCCGCTCGTCTGGGCGGGCTATCCCATCGTCGACTCGCTGGCTGGCGGCATGCTCGCTCAGTACACCAATGTGGTCCTTGGGGCGCTGGTCGTAGGTGTCCTGGTCTACACAGCCTCGGAGTGGCACGGCAGAGACGTGGCATTGCTGGCCGGCGCGGTGCTGGCAGTTGCCTCGCCCTTCTGGCTGGCGGCGCGCGGCTTTGGTTCTGAGGTAGGGTGTAGCCTGGGTCTCTTGTTGGCCACGATCGCGGCGATACGGGCAGAGCGGCGCAGCTCGAAGTGGGGACTCTGCGCCTCGGTCGCAGGCCTGGCCTGGCGGCGTTGTTTAGGCCGTCGGCCCTGGCCTACGGGGTGGCGCTTCTTGTGTGGTTGGCGGGCCGGCCGAGAATGACGTGGGCCGCGACTGGTGCAGCTTTCGCTGGCGTTGTGGCCGTGCTGGCTGCCTTCAACTGGGTGCGGTATGGCTCGTTTCTGGCGTCTGGCTACGGCGATGGCGGATCACGGTTCGTGCCGCAGCTTGTGGGCCTGATGGGCTATCTCATCGCGCCGGGACGTGCCCTGAGCCTGTTTGCACCATGGACCGTGCTGCTCGTGCCCTGGGGCCTGAAGGCCGTCCGACGTCGTTCGAAGCTGGAGTTGGGCATCCTGGCGGGGCTTGCCGGCTTTGTGCTGCTGCATGCTGCTTGGCGAGAGTGGGAAGGCGGCTGGGCTTACGGGCCGCGGTTGCTCGTCCCGTTGCTGCCCGTGATCGCGCTTGCGGTCGCCGGGGAGCTGTCTGAGCATCCGGCTCTTGCTGGGGCTCTCAGTCTGGCCGGGTACGCGCTACAGGTGCCGACTCTGGCGCGAGACCCGATCGTGACCCACGAGGTTGCGCTCAATGCCGGCACGTCGTTCGGGCAGATGGTGTGGGACATCGACCATAGCATTGTCGCTTGGCAGGTAAGGGTGGCGGTCGATGCCTGTCGCCATGGGTGGCTACGTGGGGCTGGTGTCGCGGCAGTAGCGGGGTTTGGCTACTTGGCCGCTACGTGGCCCTGGCTCCTAGTACGCTGCCATGGCGCGGCTCGTCGCATTCCCCCAAGTTGAGCCCCACGTAGACTCACGCGCTGCGCATGGTCTCGCGGAGATCGAGGGGGAGCTCCTGCAGCACGTCCTCGATCTCTCCGGGGCTGACCGCATCCTTCAGTGTGGCGAAGACGCTCCTCGTGACCTGCTCGGCGGCCTCACGGGTCTCCAGGCCCAGCTCGCTCTTCACGCGGCTGACCAGGTCGCTCCAGGCCATGGGCTGGACGGGCCGGCGCTCCCCGAGGCGGCCCATTACCAGGTCCTTGTACTCCTTTGGCAGCTGGCTGGCCATGTCGTGGACCTCGTCGTGGGACACCGTGTCGGTCAGCGCAAAGAGCACGGAGCGTATCGCCCTGTCCGCCTCCTCGGGGTCGGCGAAGCCGACCCGAGCCATCACGCGGCGTATCATCGTCTGACTATCCATAGTTACTCCTCTTGGTGCCCTAAAGTTGACCGGGTGGGGTATGCGTCCCGGGCAGCAACAGCCATGCCACTGGGGGAGGGGTCAGGGGAGGGGGCAGCTTTGTATGCGAGGGGCTACGGGCACCGCGGGCGTCTGCGCTCCCCGCGAACACCCCCTCCACAACATCAAACGCCCCCTTCCCCGCCGCCGTTCAGGGGCGGACAGGTGCCTGTTTTTGCCCCACAGGAGGGCCAAAAACAGGGCCTGA
>DYEI01000147.1 GCA_020725765.1 Anaerolinea sp.
CGGGCGCCTACACTCCCCCCAGGCCACTTGTGGGTAACAGATAGGCCGTCGAGGCGGCGGGGAAGGGGGCGGGGGGATGGGGTACCCTCCGGCAGGGGCCGAGGGACGGCGGCTGGAGCAGCCTGTCCGCCCCTGAAGGGGGAGGGCGAAAGGGCTGGGGCCTGCCTCAACCAGACGCAACGCCCATCGGCATGGTCGAGGACCGGCAGGAACCCGCCTGCGCGCCACGCCCTGAACGGCAGATTCAAGGTAACACGGAAAACCTGCAGAGTCAACACTCTTTCGCGTGCTTGACAGAGGCTGCCCGGCAAGCTACAATCGCGCAGACCGTATAGTGGAAGAGCCCTCGGAGGCAGCCTGGCGCAGTTGCGCCACCACGCCGTCAGCACGAGCAGCCTGAGGAGGAGAAGGATGGGCAAGGCCAAATACACCATCGGTATAGATTTCGGCACCGAATCCGGTCGTGCCGTCCTTGTGGACGTGGCAACGGGCGAAGAGGTCGCCACGGCCGTGCACCGCTATGTTGACGGAGTCATCGATGAGACCCTGCCAGGCTCCGATGTGCCGCTGCCCCCGGATTGGGCTCTGCAGAACCCGGAGGACTACCTGGCCGTGGTCGAGGTGACCATCCCCGCCGTGCTCCGGCAGGCGGGAGTCTCGCCGGAGGACGTCATCGGCGTCGGCACCGACTTTACGGCCTGTACCATGCTGCCGACCAAGGCCGATGGCACCCCGCTCTGCGCCCTCCCCGAGTACCGGTCCAACCCCCATGCCTGGGTCAAGCTCTGGAAGCACCACGCCGCTCAGCCCGAGGCCGACGCCATCAATCGCATTGCCCGGGAGCGCGGCGAGCCCTGGCTCCAGCGGTACGGTGGCAAGATCTCATCGGAATGGTTCTTCCCCAAGGTCTGGCAGATCCTCGACGAGGCGCCCGAGATCTATGAGGCGGCGGACCGCCTGATCGAGGCGGCGGACTGGATCGTCTGGCAGCTCACCGGCAACGAGGTGCGCAACTGGTGTACCGCCGGCTACAAGGCTATCTGGCACAAGCGCACTGGCTTCCCCGATCGCAGCTACTTCCGGGCACTTGACCCGCGCCTTGAGGATGTGATCGACCGCAAGATGTCGCGCCAGATCTGGCCTCTCGGGGCCAAGGCTGGCGGGCTGACGCCCCAGTGGGCGGAGCGCACCGGCCTCAAGCCGGGCACGGCGGTCTGTGTGGGGAATGTGGACGCACACGTTTCGGTGCCTGCCGCTACGGTCGTCACCCCGGGGCGGATGGTCATGATCATGGGGACCTCCATCTGCCACATGGTGCTCGGCACCGAAGAGCGCATCGTCGAGGGCATGTGCGGGGTCGTTGAGGATGGCATCATCCCCGGGTTCCAGGGCTTTGAGGCCGGCCAGTCAGGAGTAGGGGATATCTTTGCCTGGTTCGTGGAGCATGCGGTGCCACCCGTCTACCATGAGGAGGCGGCCGCCCGCGACGTTGGCCTGCACGAGCTCCTCGAGGAAAAGGCCTCGCGCCTGCGCCCGGGCGAGCACGGTCTGCTGGCCCTCGACTGGTGGAACGGCAACCGCTCGGTGCTGGTCGACGCCGACCTGACCGGCATGCTGCTCGGCGCCACCCTGGCGACGCGCGCAGAGGATATCTACCGCGCCCTGATAGAAGCTACGGCCTTTGGCACCCGCGTGATCATCGAAGCCTTTACCTCCAGCGGCGTCGCGGTCGACGAGATCGTGGCCTGCGGCGGCCTGCCCGAGCGCAACCGCCTGCTCATGCAGATCTATGCCGATGTCACCGGGCGTGAGTTCCGGGTCGCCAGATCGACCCAGGCCGGAGCGCTCGGCTCGGCCATGCATGCGGCGGTCGCCGCCGGCCCAGAGGCGGGCGGATACTCGAGCATCGTCGAGGCCGCCGCCCACATGGCGCACCTCACCGACAAGGTCTACCGCCCCATCCCCGAGAACCAGCGCGTCTACGATCGGCTGTACGCCGAGTACGTTCGGCTGTACAATTACTTTGGCCGGGGCGAGAACAACGTCATGAAGGTGCTCAAGCGCATCAAGGCCGAGGCACGCGGAGAAGCCTAATGTGACGCATGGATATTCTGCGGAATGCGGCGCA
>DYEI01000148.1 GCA_020725765.1 Anaerolinea sp.
ATAGCGCGGGGAAGGGGGCAGGGGGATGGGGCGACGGTACAAGAGAGTGAGCCGCGGGCAGGGCCGGCTACCGCGTCTGGTCGGGTGAGGTCGACGGGAGCGCGACTCCTATGGCACGTATGTTGCTGCTGCACGGCGCGGAGGTCAGGTGAATGGCTCAGTCGCAGGAGCCCATGCCGCGCATGCTCAGCACCGGCGTGCCCAATCTCGATCTCGTGCTGGGGGGCGGCTTGCAGTGGCACAACGCCTACCTTTTCGCCGGCCCTGCCGGCGCAGGCAAGTCGGTGCTCAGCGAACAGATCGCCTTTCACAGGGCGCGCGAGGGCGAGCGGGTCCTGCTCCTGACAGGGCTCGATGAGCCGCATCGGAACCTCCTCGAGCACCTGAGCACCCTCCGCTTCGCAGACCTCTCCCTGGTCGGGCCCCTGATCGACATAGTCAGCATGGCCCCTTTCCTGGAGCAGCCTCTCGCCCACAGGACAGACGTGCTCCGCAAGACTGTGCTCAACGTTCGCCCGCAGCTCGTCATCCTCGACGGCTTCCGCAGCTTTGAGACGTTCACTGAAAGCCAGCACGAGGTCCATCGCTTCATCTACGACCTGACCTCCTGGTTCGCCGTGGAGGGGATCACCCTGATACTGACCAGAAACTCGGCCTCTTCTGACCTGCCGGATCTCCCGGAGTACAGCCTTGTCGATGGCGTGCTCCTGCTCCAGACTATGGTGCAGGATGGACGCTGGACACGGCGGCTCATCGTACAGAAGATGCGCGGGCAGCAGTACCTCCCGGGGCCGCACGCCTTCACCATCGATCAGAATGGGGTCACAGTCTGGCCGCGGCCGCAGGCAACTTTCGCTCGAGCAGACCGCCCGCAGGCGGGCGCACGGGCGCGCTTTGGCATTCCATCCCTCGATACGATGCTCGCAGGAGGCCTGCCACGCGCCACGGCTACCCTCCTCGTTGGGGACCTTGGGAGTGCCCGGACCGCTCTGGCGCTCTGCTTTCTGGCCGCGGGCCAGCAGGAGGGAGAGCCGGGCCTGTGGGTGGGGTTCTCCGACTCGCGCGACCGCCTGCTGAGGATGGCGCGGGATCTCGGTATTGCACTGCCAGAGCCGGAAGCCGGAGGGCAGGTCTCTTTTCTCCTCCTGCCGCCTTTCGAGCTTCTCGCCGGAGAGGTCGCAGCGCGGATCCAGCAGCAGGCGGCGGAGATCGGTGCCAGACGCGTCGTACTCGACGGGGCAGAGGTGCTGGACGAGGCCCTCGCCAGCCGGGGCGAGGCCAGGTCCTTCCTGGCCTGGCTGATGCAGGCGCTGCCTCAGCATGATATCACAACGCTGGTCTCCCGCTACACGCCGGGGACTCCCGGCTTCTGGCCAGACCCCATTTCGGGCGGGCTAGCCGCGCTCGCAGACAGCGTCATCCTTGTCCGCCAGGTACGTCGCCGCGCCGAGCTTGGGCACGCCCTCGCCATCCTCAAGATGCCAGAGCCAGACTATGACAGAGCGGTACGCGAGCTCGTCCTGGGACGGGAGGGAATCACAGTAGGCGCGCCCCTGGAGAGCAAGCCGGGCATACCCGGCCCCGGGGCTGACGCTGAGCCGGCCCGTGGGCCGGCCTGAAAGCGGAGAGCAAAATGGCTCAGATTCTGGTTGTCGAAGACGAGACAGCGCTGGTCGACGTGATCACGTCAGTGCTGACGGCGAAGGGGCACACCGTCCTGCACGCCTACGATGGACAGAAGGGCCTGGACATGGCCCTCCACGAGCGCCCCGCCCTCGTCATCGCCGATCACATGCTCCCTCTGATGACGGGGCTCGAGCTCTGCCGGGCGCTCAAGCGGGAGCATCCGGAGCCGCCCGTCCCCTTCCTGCTGATGACGGCCGGGAATGTTCCGCTGGAGGACTCTTGCCCGGACGCTGTCCTGCGCAAGCCGTTCCGAGTAGAAGAGCTTGAGAGCCAGGTCGACACCCTGCTGCAGACCCGGGCACCCAGCTTCTTCGGCTAGACCAGCCGGCCGGGATTGTGGCTGCCGGGCACGGCCACAGCAGCCCGTAGACGTCGGAGCCCGCGCCTTCGGCAAGAGGTCGGCTTGCGCCACCACGCCCACGGGGACCAGGCACGCCGTCCTGACCGTCGCGCACAACCCGGCGCACAGCGCACGCCATACCCCGCCGGATGCGCTCGATCAGCGCCGATTCGGTCCCTCTCTCCTCTGCCCCTTGACACACCCTGCCACCCCCATACAATGGTCGTGTGTCCCATCAAGAGGCTATGTCCAAGGGCCGCTATGCGCTACCCATAGGCCGGG
>DYEI01000149.1 GCA_020725765.1 Anaerolinea sp.
GGGGCGCCGGGGGTGGGGGCCCTGCCGGCAGCGAAGAAGAGCCTGCCCCCAAACTGAACTACACCCGTGCCACTCCCGCTTCCAGCAGGAGGAGATAGCGATGACGCGGTCGCCAGCCGGTGAGGCGCGCGGTCGGACCGACACGGCGCGCCGGCGCACCGGCCTCGTACGCAAAGGGATCGACCTCGTCGGACGGCGCCCGACGGCGCCTGCATGGCTGAGTAGCCTCAGCCGGGCGGACGTGGCCTTCGGCGTGCTGCTGTTGGCGTTCGGCCTGTACGCCGCCGTCTATATCTACCGCACCAGCTTTGTTATCGATGGCGAGCGGTACTTTACGCTCTTTGACGACGCCATGATCTCCATGACCTATGCCCGCACCCTCGCCCGCGGCTACGGGCTCGTCTGGTTCCCGGGGGCGCCGCGGGTCGAGGGGTTCACTAACCCCCTGTGGACTCTGGTCATGGCTCTCCTTCACCTCCTGCCCGTCCCCGCCCCCAAGATGAGCCTGCTCGTGCAGGTCCTGGCCGCGCTCCTCCTGGTGGCCAACCTCTTCCTCGTGCGCCGGGTGGCCAGCCTCATCGTGCCTGGCTCGTCCTTTGCCGGGCTGGGAGCGGTTACGCTGACGGCCTTCTACCTGCCCCTCAACACCTGGGCCCTGCAGGGCATGGAGGTGAGCCTGCTTACACCGCTGATCACGGCAGCCGCCTACCTGGCGCTGCGCGTGTTGCGCGGCCGGGCCCGGCCGGGGTGGCTATACTTCCTCCTCGGCGCCACGACACTGGTCCGGCCGGATATGGCCATCCCCTGCCTGGCCTTTGCCAGCTATCTGGCCCTCGCCGACCGCAACCGCTGGCGGAGGCATCTGCTGCTCGGGCTGGGGGTGCCCGCCCTGTTCCTGGCCGCGCAGACCCTCCTGCGGCTCTGGTACTATGGAAGCCCTTTACCGAACACCTACTACCTCAAGATGACGGGCTTTCCGGTCCTCCTGCGCGTGGCGCGGGGCTTCCGCGCAGCCATGGAGTTGGCCTGGCCGATCGGCTGGCTGATCGCCACCGCCGGGCTCGGCGCCCTGGCGCTCCGGCGTGAGAGGCAGCTGCCCCTGCTCATCTGGGTCTTCCTGGGCCAGGTCGCCTACAGCGTGTACGTTGGCGGCGACGCCTGGGAGTGGTGGGGCGGCGCCAACCGCTACATCGTCGTTGCCATACCGCTCCTGTTTGCGGCCTTTACCTGCGTGCTGGCGCGGATCGGGGCAGCCCTGGCCACGCGCCTGGATGGAAGCGGCATCCCCTACGCCCAGTGGGGGCTGATCGTGATGGCCTTCCTGAGCATGAGCAGTTTTGCAGCCACGCCAGAGGGGCGCCAGACTCCTGCCGACTGGCTACTGCTCGAGCCGCCGTTCCACGTCGAAGGGAACCGGGATACGGCCATGATCGCGCGGCTAGTCGCGGAGATCACCACCGAGCAGGCCCGCGTCGCCGTCGTCTGGGCGGGAGCCATCCCCTACTTCAGCGAGCGCCTCTGCGTCGACCTGCTGGGCAAGAGCGACGCCCGGATCGCCCATCTTCCCATGCGCCTGTCGCAGAACCCGTCGCGCACCTCCGAGTTCTATCCGGGCCACCTCAAGTTTGACTATGGCTACTCGATCGGCGAGTTGCGGCCCGATATCGTGGCCCAGCTCTGGCAGGCGCCCTGGGAGGCGCAGCCCCATCTGGACGCGCACTACGTCAAGGTGAACCTGCGGGGCTTTGACCTCTACCTGCTCAAGGGCTCGCCCAACATCCTGTGGGAGAAGACGGACGTTGCCGGCCCGTCATAGGGGAGTAGCCTACTTCGAGCCCTCGCCCGGTCACAGACCCGCCCGCAGCCTCGCGCGCTCGCCGATGGCCCACGCCGCGAGGGCGGCCACGCCATAGGTGAGGAAGGTGAACCCGGCCCGCTCGGGCCAGCCCACGGGCAGGAGGACGCTGAGCGGTGCGCCCGCGAAGAGGGCAAGGGCGCTGAGCTGACCGAGTGCCAGGTCCAGCTCGAGGGTGCCATCCCCGCGGGGACCGCCGCACAGCCAGGCCAGGGCGGGCGGAAGATGGGCCGGGAGCAGGCGCCGGTCGGCATCGGCGCGGTGGGCCCGGTAGCCGGCGAGCCACTGGCCCGCGCCCATGAGAACGAACAGCACCACCAACCAGGGACCCGCCATCACACACTCCAGACCAGGGCCAGAGGCCACTACCACTGTACTTGGTGAAGAAGTGGACGCATTATAGCATGCCCGGCCGCATGCGCCAACTCTCGGAGGGGGTGCAGTTCACCCATGGGCGCGGGCCCATATGTGCGGCCGGCAGGGCCCCCACCCCCGGCGCCCGCTTCCCCGCGTCGGCCTGCGGGCCGCCCAGGGGAGGAGGCCTTTTCTCTATGGGATCGACTCTGGCCTTTCGGAGCACAACCCGTGGTACCGTCCGGAGCTCGCCAAGGTGACCTTCAGCCATGCTGCGTCCGAGATGCGTCTCCCCCTCGCCCCATAGGCGCTAACTTGAGGGGCTGGCGCTCCCCGTCGATTGGGTGCGACCAAGCCTCGTAGCGGGCGCTGCGCACGGTTCACTCCCTTGAACCGTCGCCCCATCCCCCTGCCCCCTTCCCCGCTGGCTTCGGGGGCGGACAGGCAGCCAGAATCGAGGCTGGATGGCCTCGAAACGCTGGCCTGGAACGGCCTGAGTGGGGCGCAAACAGCCTTTCAGGCCCTGTTCTTGGCCCTCCTGTGGGGCAAAAAAGGCACCTGTCCGCCCCTGAAGGGGTCGGGGGTGGGGGCAGCAACCGCACGCGTGGCGCCATGTGACCCTTCAGGACTGCTGGAGCAAGCGGTAAGGGACCAGGACCCGAAAAGGCCAAACTCGAGCCTACTCTGCACATGGCCCCCCAGGCGGACGCCGCGGCGTCCGCCTGGGGAGGGGAGAGGGACTGATGACGGCTGCCAGAGTGCGAAATGTCCCAATACCGAA
>DYEI01000150.1 GCA_020725765.1 Anaerolinea sp.
GCCGCGGCGCGCCAGCGGAGCCCAACTCACCCTGTGATATCCTCCCCCTCCCCGGGGCGGACGCCGCGGCGTACGCCCCGGGGAGGGGGCGAGGGGGAGGAGCTCGACGCACCCTGACCAGGCGAGAGCAGCCCTGCAGCTGAACTACACCCAGCGGCGGCGACCGCTGTACGAACCCGGCCATCGGTGCTATACTCCAGGGCAACTCGCGCCCGGGCCCGCTCGCCGGCGGAGACAAAGCATACACCATACGGCTGAAATGGACGAATCGGCGCCTCCATGCCCTGCCACCCGGGTTTCGCGGCAGGCCGTGGGGGGTCCGCCCCTGCCTGTGGGGAGACCCCCTACCGTTCCCCCGAAGCGGGGGAACAGGAAGGCGGAACCGCTGACAGCCTGCAGGCTCTGGCACGCCGTGATGAGGCTTGGCTCCGTCGGGCATACGGGGGTACGAAGGCAGCAGGTCGCATGAGCAAGGATCCATCTCGCGCATCGCCACGCACCATACAGCTTTGCCTGGACGACATGGCCTACAACGGCGCCGCGGTCGGGCGCTACCATGGCAAGGCCGTCTTTGTACCCGGCGGCATTCCCGGGGAGGAGGTGCAGGTCGAGATCGTCGAGGAGCGGAGGCGGTACTCCCTCGCCCGCCTAATCCGGGTGCTCGTACCAGCACCCGAGCGGATAGCCCCACCCTGCGAGCGCTTTGGCCTGTGCGGAGGCTGCCAGTGGCAGCACATCGCCTACGACGCCCAACTGCGCTACAAGGAAAAGATCGTCCGCGACCAGCTCGAGCGCATTGGCGGCATCCCCGAACCCCCGGTGAGGCCGGTGATCGGCATGGACGATCCCTGGCGCTACCGCAACCATATGCAGTTCGTAGTCGACGAGGAGGGACGACTCTGCCTGCTGGCCATGGGCACGAACCGGCCCGTGCCGGTTGGGCAGTGCCGGCTGCTCTGCCCCGAGCTGGCCGAGATCGCCGCCGAGCTCGAGCTCGAGTTCCCGGGCCTTGAGCGCGTGGTCGTGCGTGCAGGGCGGAAAACCGGGGAGCGCATGATCGTCCTCGAGGCCACAGGGCATGACCTCCCAGAGCTGGAGATGGACCGCGCCCTATCGTGCGTGCTCCTGCGCCCAGATGGCACCGGCGTGGCACTCGTCGGAAGCAGCCACTACCATGAGGAGCTCGGCGGGCGGCGCCTGCGCGTGTCGGCGGGGTCCTTCTTTCAGGTCAACACCGAGCAGGCCGAGCAGCTCGTGCGTCTGGTCAGGGAGTATGCCGGGGCGGAGCCAGCCGCGACCGACAGCGAGGCCGGCCGTGCCGAAGGCGCTGTGCGCCGCCCGGTGATCCTCGACGCCTACGGCGGTGTAGGCACCTTTGGTCTGGCCCTTGCGCCCGCCGCGGAGCACGTGTACATCGTCGAGGCCAACCCGGATGCGACAGCGGACGCCCGCGCCAATGCCGCTGGGGTCGCCAACGTGACCGTCATCGAGGCCACAGTCGAGGAAGCCCTCTCCGACCTCGATGAGGCCATCGACATTGCGGTCCTGGACCCGCCCCGGGCGGGCGTTGCACCAAGGGCCCTGAATGCGCTTGTGGCAAAGCACCCTGCGCGTATCGTCTACGTCTCCTGCGACCCCGGGTCGCTGGCCAGGGATGTCCGGGCTCTGGTCACCCATGGGTACCGGTTGGAGGTTGTGCAGCCGGTTGACCTGTTTCCGCATACGCATCACGTCGAGACGGTGTCGCTCATCGTGAGCGACGCCGGTCGGTGAAGGCACGTCCCCCGGGCAAGGACTGGTTCAAGGGCGGACAGCCTTCTTCGCTCGCAGGGCGAGGGCCTTGCCCATCGAGAGACCCCCACCCCTAGCCCCGCCCCCGCGGTGCGGGGGTCTCGTCGGCGCTAAAACGATACTCCGGTTTTTAGAGCTCGCTTCGAACGTAATATTGCCATCAACTGACGGGATAGTAAACCTTCCCGACCTGATGAA
>DYEI01000151.1 GCA_020725765.1 Anaerolinea sp.
CCAAAACACCCTGTAATGTCTTCCCCCTCCCCCTCGCGGACGCGATGCGTCCGCGAGGGGGAGGGGTGGGGGCACTCAGTTGCAGCCCATCGCGGCTGCCGCTCGGCGTGCTCCGAACACCAGAGCGGCGGACGGTCCCCTCGGATGGCCACCGCCGGGCCGTCTCATGCGCCGTGACACTGTGCAGCCCAATTGATGGGCAATGCATAGCGCGCTGCGCGGCGGGGTCAGATGCTATCCCCCGCTCGCGCCGGGGCGGCACAGCGGGGAGTGCTCCAGGGATGGGGGCGCTACCATGGGGGCGCCCACGTCTGCCTGGGGGATTGGGCCCATGCTGCAGGCACGGTTCATGCCGGACGCCACTGTGGGGCCGGCAAGCTCGCGGCGGCAGATGCAGCCCCGTCGGCGCGGGTGCGCGGGCGGGGGTCAGGCCGTCCCGACACCGGCCGGCCCCGCGGGCTCAGCAAGGAGGTGAGGATCATGCCTGTCCGACAAGTCGAGGGTGTGCGCATCGAGGAGACCGGCCACAAAAAGTGGAACTTTGACTACGGTCCGGGCGACGTCAAGGCTCTCTACAAGCGCGGTGCCTGGCGCAGCTGGCAGGACGAGATCAACTGGCTCCAGCAGTACGGCGAGCGGGACAACGAGCTGACCCCCGGCGAGACGGTGGCTCTGGTCGAGGACCTGCGCAGCCTGATGCAGGCTCGGGCGCCCTTTACGTCCGATCCGATGCAGGCCTACCAGATGGCCCACAAATATCGCATGGAGAACAACCGCAAGTTCGCCCGGGAGCACGCTGAGGCGGTCCAGCAGGCCCGGGAGATCGCTCGCAGCGCCCGCCAGAGAAAGTGACGCCCCGCCGACAACCAGGGCCAGCTGCCTGACAGGCACGGTGATCGGGCCGCCCGCAGGAGGCAGAGCTCCGGCGCCGGGCGGCCCCGCCGGCCAATGGGTGTCTTCAGCGGTCAGGTCTGGCCCCGACCTGCGGCGCACAGGTCGGTTACCTACGAGATGGCGTCCCTGAACTCGATCTGCAGGCGCCCCGCCTCGCTCGTGAGCACGGCGAGGACGACGCGATGCTCGCCGGGGGTGAGCGCCTTCCCTGCTACGGTGATGTGCGCCTCCGTGCCGTAGGGCAGGTACACCGGGGCCCGGCCACTGATCTCATCGCCCCGCTTCTGCCCCTGCCGCGTAGTGATGGACAGGGCCTCCGGCGGGCACCCTTCGTCATCGACCGTCAGTGGGCCGATGCCGATGATGGTCCCCGAGTCGACGGTGTTCTTCAGGGTGAACTCGAACCCTCCTTCCGTGTTCTTCAAGCTGCCCTTGACGTAGATGTGGCTGAGCATGTAAGACGGGATCATCCCCTGCCTCCTCTTCAGCCGTCTCCCCTCACACCAGCCTGCCTCACTGCCTGCTCGCATCCTCCGCGGCGAGCACGCGCAGCAAGTCCTCGGCTTCCTCCTTGTCCATGAGCCATGCGATGTGGAAGGCAAAGCCCCGGCCGCCGAGCTCCCGCACGATGGTCCGTGCGCCCTCGGGGGTCACAGCGAGCTGACAGAGCTTGCCTCCATCCCGGATCCGCTTGAGCAGCCACAGCCACTCCTCCGGCGGAGGCGCCCCATCGCCCGGTACCCACTGGATTCCCCGCAGGCGCTCGAGCGATAGCAGCATATCGAGATGAACGATCTGCCCCTTCCCGTCGAGGTGATAGAAGCCATGGTCGAGCGCGTCGCAGCAGGCAGCCAGGTCAGGCAGCACGAACCGCTCGAACATCCGCGGCGAGAGCATGTAGGCAAAGTCGCTCTGCAGCATGTAGCAGCGCCCCGGCGACCAGATGGCTGCCCACGGGTTTGTCCCCCGACCGGCGGGCCGCACGATCTGGTACAGCTCGTCGTAGTAGCGCAGCCACAGGCGTGTGATCTCTCCGACGAGGCGTTCCACTTCTTCGGGCGCATCGTACAGGTCGAGGAGCAGCTGCTCGGTCGTGCGCAGCGAGGCCAGGACGTCCAGGTTGCCACCGAGATCGGTATGGGCGACGGCAACCTGCCTTCCCCAGCGCTCCACCGCAAGGCGGGTGAGCTCATGCACGCGCAGCCACCAGGGGTTCTGCGGGTCATAGGTCGGGTGCAGGTCGCGGATGTCGACGCGGGCCGCAGGCTCGAACCAGACCGTGTCCGGTACCGGATTGACGCGGGCCCCGAGAAAGCCCGCCATGATCCCGGGCCCAAAGTTGGGCCACCACCGCGGGAAGGCATCGCCATAGAACCGCCGCGCCTCGAGGTGCGCCTGATAGCGGTCGATCACCTCCTCAGCTGGCATTTCGAATCCCAGGCTCGAAACGTAAGGGGGTGCCTCGGGCAGCCGCGAGGTGGCCTCAATGCCCTCGATGACCACGATGGGCCGCTCCAGCTCTCCGGCCCACCAGGCGCTCCAATCCCGCTCTATGCGGGCCCAGTCCTCATCCGTCCAGTGAAGGTTGATGGTCACGTGTGCCCTATCCTTATCGTATCTGGCTGTGTCAGGCGCGCATCGCACCGTGCGGATCGGTCGCCGCGCCTCCGTGGCGGGCTTCCCACTCCCGGCTGATGGCGAGGAACTCTTCGCACATGGCGTCAATGGCCTCCGGGCGGTGCCCGGCCCCGATAGGATCGGTGTACCAGCGGGGGATAAAGCCCCCCTCAGGGCGCCCGAGGAGCTCTGCCATGCGACGGCAGTACCGGCGGATATCCTCCAGCGTCCCCCGCACCATGGTGTTCTGTATATCCACGCACGAGAAGAAGGTGATGCGTCCGCCAAAGCGCCGGCCCAACAGCTCCAGCCCCATGTTCTCCTGCTGGTCCATGTGGATGACGTCGAGGCCAACTTCTATCAGGTCGTCGAGGATATCCACGATGTACCCGCAGCTGTGCAGGAAGGTCAGGAGCCCGGCCTCGTGGGCGGCGCGATAGATGCGCTCATAGCGCGGCTTCCACAGGGCGCGCCAGGAGTCGGGAGAGATCATCAGCCGGTCCTGCAGCCCCCAGTCGTCGCAGAAGATAAGGCCGTCGACGCCGGCCGCTGCATAGCGCTCGATGGCCACCAGGTTCATCTCGACCAGGATATCCAGCAGCTCGCCCAGCCGATCGGGGGCGGTGTGGATATCCGCCCAGGTATTCTCCAGGCCACGGATAAAGTGCACTCGCTCATAGATCGAGATGCCGTTGCCGAGAAGAAACCTGTCGCCGGCCCACTCGCGGGCACCTTCGACCGACCGCCAGCGACGGGGGTCGCGGACGTCGGGAATGCGCAGGTCGTCGAGCTGGCTCCAGTCCTTGAGGGGATAGTCCTTAACCTGCCCGAGGCTGCTGACGCCGACGTTCTCCCACACGGCGCCCCACTCATCCACCCCTTCCGGCGGCCGGGCGTCGGGGGACGGGTTCATATCCACGAAGCTAAAGTCACTGCCATACGGCGCGGGGAGGTCCCGCGCCAGCCGGGGAGGCGACTGGAAGAGCACCGTGCGCCGCACGACCTCTCTGCTATCCATCATGGGGCACTCCTGACCGATAGCGCTGCTGGAAGGGGCGCCCTGCCCCGCGCCTGCAGGCCGCGGGGGCGGGCGCCTGCCGGGGCACGCGCGTGCCCTATATGGTGTCGCTGATGTCGATGTCGAGCCGTCCGACCTCACGCGTGAGGACGGAGAGGGTCAGGCGGTGCGTTCCCGGTTCGAGCGTCACGCCCTCGACGACGATCTTGACCTCGACGTTCATCCCAAAGACCAGCGGGCTGCGTCCGGACACCTGATCCCCCCGATACTCGCCCTGAGGTGTGACAAAGGTGAGCTTCTCCGGCGGGATCGAGGTATCATCGAGGGTCAGGGGGAAGAAGCCAACCAGGCTGCCGGGCGCCAGGTTGTTCTTCAGAGCGAACTCGAAGCCGGTCTGCGTGTTCTTCAGGCTCCCCTGGACGTAGAGCTTTTTGAGCAGGAACGACGGGACTGCCATGGCTGATCCTCCTTTGCATCACTGAAAGCCCCTATACCTGATCCGTGACGCCGGCGCCCGGCGCGCTCCCGCCTTGCGGCGCCAGGCCACGGCTCAGACCCGCTTCGCCACGCTGTCAAAGGTCGGCTTGAGCTGCCCGTAGAGGGTTCGGTAGTCCTGGTAGTAGCCGTCGTAGATGGCGACCTCATCTGCCACGGGCTCGACGCGATCGACCACCCGGATCGTCCGCTCGGTTGCCTCGAACACGTCCCTGTACACGCCCGCGCCGACGCCCGCAAGGAGGGCCGCCCCGTAGGCGGCGCCTTCGGTGATGTTGATGGTCACAAGCTCGGTGCCAAAGATGTTGGCCATGATCTGCCGCCACAGGGTGCTGCGTGCCCCGCCGCCCGAGGCCCGCACCTGCTCTATGGGGATGTTCAGCGCCCGCAGGAGCTCCAACGAGTCCCGCAGGCCGTAGGCCACCCCCTCGAGGACAGCGCGGACCATCGCGCTCTTGCCATGCCGCAGGGTGAGGCCAACAAAGGCGCCCCGAGCATTGGGGTCGGCGTAGGGGGTACGCTCACCTGTGAGGTACGGCAGGAAGAGCAGGCCCTCACTGCCGGCAGGGACCTGCGCCGCCTCGGCGATCATGATCTCGTAGGGGTCCACCCCGCTGAGGCGGCCGACTTCGCGCTCCGGGCCGGCGATGGTATCCCGTAGCCAGCGCAGCGACCCGCCCGCCGAGAGCATCACGCCCATCACGTGCCATCGGCCCGGCACGGCATGGCAAAAGCTGTGCAGGCGGGCCTGGGGGTCGAGCTTCATCTCGTCGGTGGCCGCAAAGACGACCCCCGAGGTCCCCACAGTGACCGAGATGACCCCTTCGCGGACGATCCCCGAGCCGACCGCCTGCGCGGCCTGGTCCCCGCCGCCGCCAACGACGGGCAGGCCGGGGCGGAGGCCCGTCTCCCGGGCAGCGTCCTGGCTGACCGTGCCGGTCACCTCCGGTGACTCGTAGCTGCTCGGCATCCAGCCCGGCGGAATGTCGAGGGCCTCCAGCACCTCCAGCGACCAGCGCCGGTGTGCCACGTCAAAGAGCACCGTCCCCGATGCATCCGAGACCTCGGTCGCATAGCCGCCGGTGAGGCGGTAGCGGATATAGTCCTTGGGCAGGAGCACCTGCGCGATCCTGCGGTAGACCTCGGGCTCGTTCTGCCGCACCCAGAGGATCTTGGGCGCCGTAAAGCCGGGCAGGGCGAGGTTGCCGGTCAGGGCGAGGAACCGTTCCTTGCCGACGGTGGCCATGATCTCTGCGCATTGCAGCGCAGTGCGCTGGTCGTTCCACATGATGCAGGGCCGCAGCACCTGCCCGTTTGCGTCCAGCGCCACCATTCCGTGCATCTGCCCGGTGAGACCGAGGCCCGCGACGTCCTCTGCATGCACGCCCGACCGATTGAGCACGGCCCGGATCGCAGCTACCGTGGCCCTCCACCAGTCCTCGGGGTCCTGCTCTGCCCAGAGCGGGCGCGGGGTGTAGAGGGGGTACTCCTCCGTGGCCGAAGCGATAACTGCGCCCTCGGCATCGATAAGCAGGGCCTTGGCACCACTCGTCCCGACGTCGATCCCCAGCAGGTAGCTCATGGCAGCCTCCCATCTCGGCTACAAAGAAGTGTGCGAGTGTTCAGCGAGCAAGGGGAGCGCCGCAAGCCGGCCGCGGTACACCGCCGATGCGGCAACGGCTCCGGCACCTCCGGCAGAGCCCTGTGCCACCATAGCCGCCTTCCAGCCCCGCCGCGTGCTGACCTCGGGGCTGTTCGACTCTTCCGTACCCAGTATACGCACAAGCCCGCTCTCTGGCCAATTCCCCCTGCGCGCGAGGACGCTCTCCGCTTTACTTCAGGGGCGGACAGGCTGCTCTGGCCGCCGTCCCTCGGCCTTTGCCGGAGGGTACCCCATCCCCCC
>DYEI01000152.1 GCA_020725765.1 Anaerolinea sp.
CCCAGCGGGCAAAGCGGGGTTAAGCCCCTAACCCCGCCCCCGCGGCGCGCTATCCATTGACGACAAGTGGCCCGGGGGGAGCGTCGGCGCCCGTGGCCTGCGCAGCATCTCGCGGAGGCAGCGCGTGGCAACCGGCACTGCCAGGATGCGAGTCTGAACAGTTTCCCATCTCCCACGGTTTGACAGAGTAGAACAACTGTGCTATTCTGCCGCCAGCTAGCCGTTTCACACGGCCCGCTCCCCCATGCGAGCCCGCCACCGTGGCGGGCTCGCCGCTTTGTAACGACGATAGCGCGTCGGACCGGAGTCCACCGGAAGCCCTGCGCCTGCCCGAGACGGAGGGGTGTAGTTCACCTTCGGGGTAGGCTCATCTGAGCTGTTGGCAGGACCCCACCCCCGGCGCCCCCTCCCCCGGGGTCGGCCCGCAGGCCGACCCCGGGGGAGGGGGCCCTTTCTCTATGGGGGGTCTGGCGGAGTGGGAAATGCCCCAATATTGAACTGCACCCGAGACGGACGTCGCCTCTTGTGAGGCGCTGCTCCCTCTGGTATAATCGGGCACATGCCCAAAGCCGGCACGACGCCCGGAACGGGCGCGGATGGTGCACGATGCGGCCTGCTTCAGCGGACACCACCTGCCGCCGCCACGGGCGGTGTGCCTCGCTCAGTCAGGGGAGTGCCCTTTGCGCGCGAGAATGCTGGTGTGCTGTGTGCTGGCCTTGACCGTCGTCGCCTGCAGCGGCGGGCTTTTGCCCACGCCGGTCCGCGGGCCTGGGCGAACGCCCGCGCCCAGCCCAACGCGCCCGCCTGCAGTCACCGTTGCGGCTGCGGAGCCTTCCCAGACGCCGCCCCCACCAACCCCTACGGCCGAGCCTCCTGCGGCGGTCACGGCGGAGACCGCGCCGGAGATCGTGGCGGGGCTGGTGCCCCCCGAGGAGCGCGACCGATATCTCCGGCTCGTGAACAGCCTCGCGGAACGTGACCCCATTGCTGCCGACTGGCTGGTCACCAGCGGGGTCCTCCTGGCAGACGCCCGGGTGGACAGCGAGGAGACCGCGCTACTCGCCCTGATGCTGGAGACGAAGGGCGACCCTCTGTACTACCTCACCCACCTGCGCACACAGGATGGAGTCAGCGCCGAGGACGTGGAGTACAGCCGGGCAAACACGGTCATGACCACCGCCGAGTGGTATCTGGGCGATGATCAGCGGGGCCTGGAGGCCTACGAGTTGCTGACTGCGGAGGGGGCGCGGAGCCTGCAGCGGATCTATGAGCGCGCCCATGAGGACGCGGAGGTCCGCAAAGGCCTGTACCTGATCAACACCCTTGGCCTGCCCGCCCGGTGGGCTTTCAAATACCCGGTGCCGACCTACAACGTCCAGCTCTATGCGCTGACCAGGCTTCTGGAGCAGGGCGTGCCTGGGGTCTATGAGCGCGCGGCGGTTGCTGCCGCTCTGACCTACGGTTCCCTGCTCACCCTGTGCGATGACCAGGCACGCCAGTACGTCCTCGACTATGCCGCCGAGCGTGTGCGCTTTCTGATCGAGACGGATGTGCTCCTCTCGGCGGCTGGCGCCGGCTGGAGGGCCAAGGACTATCCCCTCGAAGCGCTGATGAGCCTGCTGTGGGCTGGCCAGGCGGCTGCATACCCGGCGCCGGGGCAGCCGCTGCGGGAGGTGCCCGGGCTCCGGGCGGCGGCGGCCGCTCGCCCACTGACGCGGGAAGATGTGGCGCGGCTGTTGGTGGATATGGCGAACCTGCGGGAGATGCAGGAGGAGATGGTGCGGGCCATTGTCGAGGAGACGGGCGACGAGGCTCGCGCCTGCGAGCTCGTGGAGCAGTGGTGGAGCGAGCACCGTCGCGATGAGCCGGACGATGGCGGCCCGGACCTGAATCGACAGTGGGCGCGCTGGCGCGAGGGACAGGGTTTCGCCGGTGGCGCGGATTCGGGGTATGTCCTGCAGGGACTTGCTGCCAGCATCAACCTGGCGCTGCCCTGGGCCGAGCTCTGGTACGCTGAAGGTGGGGAACTGAACCGCGTGCCTTTTGGCGTGCGCATTGCCGGAGCAAGCCGCCGGCTGGTTCTGAGCGACTCCGCCCGGCGGAGCGTGAGCCAGCTCCCACCGGAGACCCCGTTGGTTCTGGTCTGGTGGCGCGCTCCTTGGGACGACTGGCGGCTGAGCGACGCTGTGCGCACCATCCAGACCCTGCCGCTCCCCCCCTCCGTGTGGAGGGAGGGCATTCCCTCCGGATACCTTCTGCGGCGAGGCACCATGTCGGAGCAGGAGGCGCTCTCTGCACTGGGACTCGCGCCGACGCCGCAGCAATAGTGGAGGCTCGCTCACCATGGCAGAGCGACTGTGGATCCGCGCTGGGACCCTGGTGACGCCCCGGCAGAGCTATGAGGACATCACGGTGGTTCTCCACGACGGGCTCGTCGAAGACCTGATCCCGGGGGGCCGCATCGCTTCGACACCGGGGGAGGAGGTCATTGACGCGCGCCGGTGGATCGTGGGGCCGGGGTTCGTCGATCTGCACGTCCACGGCGGCGGCGGGCACGATACGATGGACGGGACCCGGGAGGCCGTAGATGGCCTTGCCGCCTTTCACGCCCGGCATGGCACGACCTCGCTCCTGCCCTCAACAATCGCGGCGCCGGCGGAGCACATCCATGCGGCGCTGGCCGCCGTGTCCGAGTCGATGGAGAGACCGAACACGGGGGCGCGCGTGCTTGGGGCCCATGTGGAAGGGCCTTTCCTCAGCCCGGAGAAGCGAGGCGCCCACGTCGGGCGCTTTGTGCGCCCCCCGGACCGGGAAGCGGACCGCTGGCTCTGGGAGCACCTGCCGATCATCCGCCGGATCACGCTGGCGCCCGAGCTTCCTGGAGCCCTTGAGCTGATCAGGGAGCTCAGGGGGAGGGGGGTGCTCGTCTCCCTCGGGCATACGATGGCCGATGAGGAGCTGGTGCAGCGTGCCGTTCTCGCGGGGGCGAGCCACGTGACGCACCTCTTCAACGCCATGTCGGCCCTGGAAAAGGTTGGGCCACTGCGCAGGCTTGGGCTGGCGGAGGCGGGGTTGGTCCACGACGGGCTGAGTGTGGAGGTCATTGCCGATGGCTGGCATGTGCCCCTCTCGCTGCTCAAGCTCATCGTGCGCGCCAAGGGCGTGGAGAGGACCGCGCTGGTTACCGACGCCATGCGTGCGGCCGGCCTGCCCGAGGGCCGCTACAACCTCGGGGGCGAGGAGGCGATGGCCGTCACCGTGCGCGGCGGCATGGCTGTCACCGGGGAAGGGGGATTGGCCGGCAGCATCGCCGGAATGGATCAGATGGTTCGCAATGCGGTGCGTGCCCTCGCGCTGCCCCTGCCGGAGGTCTGGCGTATGGCCTCGCTGACCCCCGCGGAGATCCTGGGCCTCGCCGGGCGCCTGGGGGAGATTGCCGTGGGCAAGGCCGCGGACCTGGTTATTATGGATCGGGAGCTGGAGGTCGTAGCCACCATCGTGGATGGACAGCCGGTGTACAGGCGAGAGGACCTGTAGCCAGGCTCGATGAGGGGCCGAGGCGCGCCTCGGCGACCGTTGGTGACAGGCGTCTCCCGGGTCAACGGTTTGGAGGCCAGGCAGACCTGATCCGATTGGCGCGCCACCTCGCTCCGAAGGGCCCGCCCTGCGCCGATCCGGGTCCGGACTCGGCGCGCTGCGCACCAGGAGTTTCCTTACGCGCTTGCCCGGGAGGTATGCCCTGGCCTTGCGTCTCCGAGCGGACTGTGGCGCCATCCGGTGCCCTGACAGATGGCAGGGCGTCGCCCGAGTCCTGGCCTTCCTCTGTGGTCAGCGGCTCCACACCCTGCGCTGGCGGGGAGGCCTGCTCTGGGTCCCTCGGCCCGGCGGGGGGTTGGGGCGGAGGACCTCCCCGCGACGAGGGAGCGGGGTGGTCTGGGGGCTGGGCCCGTCCCTGGGCATCCTGGGGGCGGGCAGACTGGCCCTCACTCTGGTCGGAGGGTGGATCGTCGCCACGGTTCTGGGCTGGGGTGACGGTGAGGTGCCCACCCTTGACCTGCCCCCGCTCCCCTTGCGAGAGATGTATAGTCTTGCCGCCGGCCTGCACGTCGACGCTGCCGCGCGCGGCATGCACCTCGACAGCGTCCTTTGTCACGCGGACCTCGTAGCCGCCTTTCCTGGCCTGGGCGGCGGCCCCGTCCACCTCGACGCGCACCGAGCTTTTCTCGGTCGCCATCTCGTGCTGCGTGAGGCCGGTCGTCTGGGAGAGTCGCACTATCGTCGCCTGCTGGTTGCGGCGACGCTGAAGGCTCAGAATCTCGAGCTGGCCGTTCTCCGTGAGCTGAGTGCGGCTCCCGTCGGGGTAGACGAGCATGGCTGAAGCTCCGGCGCCGCTGCGCAGCGCGCTGCCCGCCGCCAGCGTCATCCCGGGCAGGGCTGGCTGCCACTCGCCGTCTGCGGTCAGCCGGACCTCGACCGGGCCCTGCACGTCCGTCAGGATCGCGGTTTCAGCCACGGCGGTACTGCCCCATGCCCACCAGGTGCCGCCGAGGATGAGCAGGGCAGCCGCGATGATCGCCGCAGCATAGCGCAGTGCCCCTGCATGGGCCCAACTCTGACGCAGGCCTGCCAGGGCCGCGGTGGGTGAAGGCAGCCCGAAGGCCACTCGTCGTGGCCTTGGGGTGTAGAGCGCCTGCGCCCGCTGCACCACCTCAGGCGGAGCAGAGACGAGCTCCGCGCCCACCATCAGCTCGCGTACGCGTCGGAGCCAGGCAACGTCTCGGGCGCAGCCCGGGCACCCGGCGACGTGCTCGGCCAGGCGGCTGGCTTCGTCGGCGCCGAGCCTGCCCTCTACATAGTCCGCCAGTTCCTCAAAAGACACCTGATAGCACACGAATGCTCGCCTCCGGCCGGCTTTATGGCCGGTTTATGTCTGTAGCCCTCATCTCAATAGAGGTGGCAGGGGTAACCCCAGATACCGGACTGGCCAAGGTCTCAAAACTGTGACCAAGTGTGAGCCCTTACCCGCCTGAGGAGCCCGGAGGCATCGCCCATCGCGAGGCCCCCACCCCTGGGCATTCCCCTCGAGTCTGGCCCTTCAGGTCCTCGTTCCTCTATCGCGATCCCTGTTGCTTCTGTGCGGTCGTGTGGCGCCTGTCGTGCGGTGACGCCCCCACCCCCGACCTCCATGGGTGCCAACTTTCCGGTCCCGCAGCTCACAGGGGGCCTCCCGTCCGAGCCGTTGCCCTGGCAGTCGGCAGGGTTTCCCATCTCCAACCCCCTCGGGCCGCTCCTCTGCAACTCTGCCCCATCCCCCGGCCCCGCCTGGGGGCGGGGCCATTCTCAGAGGTGTACCAGCCGAACCTGTCACCGGCGGATTCACTCGAACCCCAGCGAGTCCAGAATGCGACGCAGCCGCTGGAGGCAGCGCGCCCGCGTCGGCCCGATCGACCCCTCAGGCATGGAGAGCTTTTGGGCGATCTCGGCATAGGAGGGCGGTTCGCGCGTGAAGAAGAGGTGCTGGAGGAGCATACGGCAGCGCTCGCCGAGCTGGTCCATGGCCCGGAGGATCAGGTCCTGGGCTTCAATCTGCTCGAGGAGCGCGTCTGGCGGTGGCTCGATGGCCGGCCGATCCTCCAGTGCGTCCGCGTCTTCCCCCGGGCGGCCACTCTGGCGCTCCTGGAACACTCGCCAGGCCTCCCGTCGCGCAATGGTCGTGAGCCAGGGTCCGAGGCGCTCGCGGTTGCGGCAGGTCTCGAGCCTGGTCAGGAGGATGGTGAACACGCGCTGAAAGACGTCGTCAGCGTCCTCCGGGGCGAGGCCGCAGCGCATAGAGATCGAGTAGACCAGCCGCTGGTAGCGCTGGACCAGCTCTCTCCACGCGTTGGCGTCGCCCGCGAGGCACGCCTGTACAAGCTCTGTGTCGCTCCGCTGCTCGAACATGGCCACGAAAACTTGCTTTCAGCATCAGGGCGGCTATAATAGCACGCCCCGCAAGTGCGAGGGTAGCTGCAGACTGCGCCGTTCACCATCCCCCGCGCCTGGAGCACTGAGGGGTGTGCGCAGGGTCACACATAAGGACGTCCAAGTGATGACTCAGATACGCTCGGTCAATGGCAAGGTCTGGCTGGCGGAGCCGAGGGCGACCGTGCAGGTGCGGTTCCCCGATGGGCGGATTTTCGAGGGGCCCAAGGGCACACGCCTCGCCGAGTTCATGGATGCCGCCTATGAGGACCGGAGCGTCCCTATCGTGGCGGCCATGGTTGGCGGCAAGCTCCGGGAGCTGAGTGTGCCCGTCGAGAGTGACTGCAGTGTGGCACCCGTCTCCATCACGGCGGCCGACGGTCTGCGCATCTACCAGCGGGCGCTGTCTTTTCTCCTGGTCGTTGCGGCCCGCGAGCTCTTTCCCGAGGCGCAGATCATCATCGATCACTCTCTGACCCTGAGCGGCCTCTACTGTGAGGTGCAGGGGCGACCGCCGTTTACGTCGCAGGAGGTCCGCCTGCTCGAGCAGCGGATGCGCGAGATTGTGGAGGCCGACGAGCCGATCGTCCGCCGGCGCGTGTCGGTCGATGAGGCCCGGGAGATCTTTGAGCGGCAGGGCTATACGGACAAGGTTCGCCTGCTGCGCTTTCGCCAGAAGGATCACATCACGATATACGAGCTGCGCGGGCTGTGTGGCTATTTCTACGGGCACATGGTGCCATCGACCGGCTATCTGGAGCGCTTTGGGCTCAGTCAGTGTGGGCCGGGTCTGATCCTGCTCTTCCCTCGCCGGGAGGCGCCTGCGGCGCTCCCCATCGTTCACGATTTCCCTCGACTGTCGAGCGTGTTCCAGGAGCACCACGAGTGGCTGGAGCTCCTCGGCGTCGGCGATGCGGGGGGGCTGAACGAGGCGATCGAGAGCGGGCGCATGCAGGAGGTTATCCTGGTAGCCGAGGCCCTGCACGCTCAGCGCATCGCGGAGATGGCCCGCGAGATCAGCCGACACCGTGCCCGCATCCGCGTTGTCCTCATCGCCGGGCCATCGTGCTCGGGCAAGACGACCCTGGCCAAACGTCTGGCCATTCAGCTCATCGCCAATGGGGTGCGCCCGCTGGCACTGGCGATCGACGACTATTTCGTAGATCGCGATGCAACCCCGAAGGATCAGAACGGCGAGTACGACTTTGAGTGCCTGGACGCAGTCGATCTGGCGCTACTGAACCAGCACATCAACGATCTCTTGTCCGGGCGCCCGGTCCTGCTGCCGCGGTACGACTTTGGCACGGGGCGGCGCACCTGGGGACGCAAGGTCTCTATCCGCGACGATCAGGTCCTGCTGCTGGAGGGCATACACGGGCTCAACCCTGCTCTGCTGCCAGACCTGCCTGCGGAACGCGCCTACCGTGTGTATGTGTCAGCTCTGACACAGTTGAACCTGGATCACCATAACCGGGTGCCGACGACCGACACCCGGCTCGTGCGGCGCATCGTCCGTGACGCACGCACCCGGGGGTATACGGCTCAGGCGACCATTCAGCGCTGGGACTCGGTGACGGCCGGCGAGCGTTGCAACATCTTCCCCTATCAGGAGAGTGCCGACGTCATGTTCAACTCGGCGCTCGTGTACGAGCTGTCGGTCCTCAAGCCCTTTGTCGAGCCGCTGCTGGCACAGATCGACCCGGGGACGATGGAGTACGTGGAAGCGCGCCGGCTGCTGTCTTTCCTGGAGTGGTTCCTCCCCTGGCCGGCTGATATGGTGCCCGACAACTCGCTCCTGCGCGAGTTCATCGGCGGCTCGAGCCTGCGGGAGTTTGTGCTCTAGCTGCGGGGCCGCAGGCTAGCGGACTCAGGAGCGCGGGTGTGGCTCTTCCGGCTGGGTGATCTCCTCAATGGCCCGGTCCGGCCCGACCTCGCGGCTGCGAGCGATGACCTCCCGATACACCTCCATAGCCCGGGCCGTAGCCTCGTCCTCCTGGGCGCGCGCGGCGTCGATGAGGCTGTCGAGCGTTTGCAGGGCCTCGTCGCTCATGAGCTCGGGATGTCTCTTGAGGACATCGCGCGACTCGGTCCAGGTGGGCACGGCCATGAACTCGCGCATGGCCTGCAGGAGTGGTGGCAGCTCGAAGTAGGCGCGGAGGAGCTCATGGAACTCTTGCAGGTAGTGGTTGGCCTCCCTGTAGCCGGCCTCAGTAGCCCTTTGCATCAGCTCGTCGACGTACTCCAGCGCCTTGGGGTCGCGTGACAGCTCCGGATGCTCGGCAAAGACCTGGTCGATCTCTTCAGGAGAGACCGCGTCCAGCAGCTTCCAGACAGTCTGCTGAAGGGGGGTGGGCTTTTCGGGGCGCAGCGCATCCATCTGCTTCTTGCGCACCTCTTCGGTCTCGCGGGCGCGGTCTGCGGCTTCGGCAAAGGCCTGCTCGATGCCGACCTCGCGGCTGCGACGGAGGACGGCCTCGTGCTCCTGCAGGTAGTCGGCCACGTCGTCGCGGTCTACGGCGCGATAATCGGCGACGCTCTCGTGCAGCAGAGCCAGAGCCTGATCGCTGAGCAGCTCGCGGTTGCGCTCGACGACGTGTCGGGCCTGCTCCCAGTCCTCGGTGTTCACGAACTGCTCGAGGGCCTCGGACAGTCTCTCTGCGGCCATGGATCCTCCCTCTCTATCACGCATGGGCACGTATTGTGGCCGGGGCAGCAAGGCGCGGGCCACCATGTGCGCCGGTGTCCGCGCTGGCGTCCGCGCAGGCACGCGGCGCCGACTGCGCACTCATCGCGGGCATCCTTCCGCTGTCCCCCTCCGCCAGGCAGACCTATCCATTACCGACAAGTGGCCTGGGGGAGCGCAGGCGCCCGTGGCGTGCGCAGCGTCTCGCGGAGCCGCCCCCACCCCTGCCCCTTTCAGGGGCGGACAGGTGTCTGTTTTCGCCCCACAGGATGGCCTGTAATATGTTATGGAGGGGCTCGAGTTTGGCCTTTTCAGGTCCTGGTCCCTTACCGCTTGCTCCAGCAGTCCTGAAGG
>DYEI01000153.1 GCA_020725765.1 Anaerolinea sp.
CACAGCATCACGGGGCATGAGATAGCGCCCTGGCGCCCATCCCAGCGGACTGCCCGCCGTACACACCGCTGCTCGGGACATTCCGGGCGGCAGCCGTGATGTGCTGCAGCTGAGTGCCCCCACCCCTGCCCCTCCCTCAGGCAGGCGCCGGGCGCCTGCCTGAGGGAGGGGCAGGGGTGGGGGCGGCTCCCCGAGATGCCGCGCAGGCCACGGGCGCCTACGCTCCCCCGGGCCACTTGGTAATGCATAGCGCCGCGGCGGCAACGGGGCTGGGGGCATCTATGGAGCGCAGCACGTCGGCGGCCCTCTAGCGCCTATGGGGGTTAGGGGTGGGGATCCCTCGATGAGCCATGGCCTCGCCCTGCGACCGAAGAGGGCTGTCCGCCCTTGAAGGATGAAGGGAAAAGGGTCCTCAACACAGGAACGTTGAGCCATCCCGGTGCGCTCTGCGGGAGCTTGTGCGGGCGCCCCCCGAGAGGTCGCGCCGGCAGGGCCAGAGATAGGCTGTAACTGCGTATATTGCGGAAAACCTATCAGCCCTTCTGCCGGGGAGGTCTCTCCAGGGCCGAGGGAGCCGTACGATCCCCGGCGTGGCACCGCGGGGACGGGGCAGGCCTCCCTGGCCTGCCTACTCGCCCCCCAGCCGGGACAGAATCGCCCCGCGCCAGCCCACGACGACAAGCCCTATGATGACGACAAAGAGGATGCCGACCGTTGTCGCCGAGATGGGCACGGCCAGGAGGACCGGCCACCCCGAGATGCCATACAGCGGCCCCACCCTGCCGAAGGAGTGCCCCCCTTCCGGCGGCCACCACTCGACCCCCCACAGCGGCCCCCACGCCTCGGCGATGAAGAAGGGAATGAAAGAGCCTGCGAGGAAGAGCAGTGCGCCCAGCAAGATCACGGCCACGGCGAGGGTGGTTCGGTCTGGCTCAGGCATCGGCAGGCCCTCCAAGGACGGCCGCAAGCTGCTCGGCGGTGATGGTCTCTTCGCGCA
This sequence comes from Anaerolinea sp., assembly GCA_020725765.1. Taxonomy (GTDB): domain Bacteria; phylum Chloroflexota; class Anaerolineae; order SpSt-313; family SpSt-313; genus SpSt-313. Next base: position 998 of record DYEI01000153.1, read on the forward strand.
GCAGGAGCTCCACCAGGCGGTGCATCGCTTCCTCCTCGAACTGAAGGATGCGAGTGGCTACTTCGTACCGGCTCTGCAGCAGGTCATTCACGGCGCGGTCGATATCGGCAGCGACGGCCTCACTGTAGTCGCGCCCCTGCGTCAGGTCGTATCCGAGGAACGGCTGCTCATGGGCGCCAGCCCGGTAGCAGGCGAGCCCCAGCTCGCTCATGCCCCAGCGGGTCACCATCCGCCGGGCCGTCTCAGTTGCCCGCTGGAGATCGTTCTCGGCACCGACGGTCACGTCGTGCACGTACAGCTCTTCGGCAGCGCGGCCGGCGAGGAGGACGGTGAGCTGCGCCAGCAGGTACGAGCGTGTATAGTTGGTTCGGTCCTCTGCTGGCAGCAGCTCGGTTGCGCCGCCGGCGTGCCCCCGGGGCACGATGCTGATCTTGCGGATGCGGTCCGCCTCGGGGAGGCTGGCGGCGACCAGCGCGTGCCCCGCCTCGTGGTAGGCGATCGTCCGTCGCTCCTGCTCGGACAGGAGTGTCGTACGGGCTGCTCCGAGAAGGAGCTTGTCCAGCGCCTCATCGAAATCGGCCATGGTGACCTGCCGGCGGTTGTTGCGCGCGGCATTGAGGGCCGCCTCGTTGCACAGGTTCGCCAGGTCAGCCCCGCTGAACCCGGCTGTGCTCCGGCTCAGCACCTCCAGATCGACCTCCCTGGCCAGGGGCAGGCGTCGGGTGTGGATATCCAGAATCCCCTGCCGCCCCTGTCGATCGGGCAGCCCCACAGTGATGTGCCGGTCGAAGCGGCCGGGGCGCAGGAGGGCCGGATCGAGCACATCGGGGCGGTTCGTTGCCGCCATGACGATGACATTCTGCCGCTCGTCAAAGCCGTCCATCTCCACCAGAAGCTGATTCAGCGTCTGCTCGCGCTCGTCCGACCCGCCCCCTACACCGACGCCCCGCTGCCGCCCGACGGCATCCAACTCGTCGACGAACACGATGGAGGGCGCCGCCCGCTTGGCGCGGTCAAACAGGTCGCGCACGCGGCTCGCACCGACGCCCACAAACATCTCCACAAACTCGGACGCGCTGATGTTGAAAAAGGGCACATTCGCCTCGCCGGCGACCGCACGCGCCAGCAGGGTCTTGCCGGTGCCCGGCGGCCCCACCAGGAGGATACCCCGCGGAATGCGCGCCCCGAGGTCGTGATACTTGCGGGGGTTCTTGAGAAAGTCCACGACCTCCGCCAGGTCGCGCTTGGCCTCTTCCTCACCCGCCACGTCGGAGAAGAGCATGCGCCGCTGGCCGGATGGGCTATACCGGCGCGCCCGGCTCCGCAGAAAGCCCGTGATGTCGCCCTGCGTCTGTGTGCTCTGGCGACCCATCCACAGCAGGAAGCCGACCAGCAGGAGGATCGGCAGGCCATTGCTCAGGAGCACGAGATACCACGGCGTGCCGCCCGGGACGGCGCGGATGGTTACCCGCTTCGCCCTGAGCAGCGGCAAGAGCGACTCGTCCCCGACCGCTTCGGGAATGACGGTGGTAAAGTCCTCCGTACGGTCGGAGGCCGTCAGGCCCTGCGCGCCCGGTTCGGCGTAGGGCACGCTGGCCGGGCGGTCCGCCCCCGGAGCGGCATTCAGCCACTCGACCGGCTCTTTGAAGGCGCCATACACCCGGCAACCCCTGATCTCCACGCTCTTGACGTTGCCCGCCTCGACCTGCTCGAGGAAGGTGCTGTAGGGAATTTCGGCGCTGCCGAGGCCAGCCGCCGGGGCCAGGAAAGCCCAAACGTTCCACCCCAGCAGAGCCAGGATCAGCAGAATCCATAGCCAGGAGAGGCTCCGCGTCTGCCCGCCCGGCGGCGGGTCCCGACGATTGTCATCGTCATCCCGGTAACCACTCATCTACGCGACTACCTCTAGGCACTCCTGCACACAAGCGCCACGGGGTCTTGCGACAGGCCGTCAGGGCTGGTGGAAGGACTGGAGGATATAGCCCGGATTGAGGTGGCGATCGCTTCGGCCCACCAAGCGTGCGGCGGACCGGAGCGGGCCTACGCACGGCGCTTGCCGGCGATGTGGCGGTCAGAGACACCGGGTGACGGGCCTGCCAGACCGGTCACCCTCGGACTAGCACAAAGTGTGCCACATGGCGCACTGCCCACCACGAGGGTGCGGAGAAGCCTCCCCGCCTCCACCCACCGCCGACCTGTCGGAGGGCCCGGCGCTGGCTTGAATGGCATCGCGCTGGTTGGGGCTGCGAGTCGGAGTCACAGTGGTCGGTGGCTCGGTCCCCGGAGGCAGCTCGGGCACAGCCACCGGCTCCATACAGGCACACGCCAGAACGAGCACCAGGGCGCCGGCCAGTGCGAGTGCCAGCCGGCGGACTATCTGGGTTCTCACCATGCTCCCTTCTGCTATCTCCCTCGGAGTCTGGCCCGTTGAAGCCATCGTGAACCCCCACCTGCGCCTCCGCTGGAGGCCAGATGTCCGGCTCTACGAGGCCGCCCCCTTCTCTACGCGGGTCTCTGGGGAAGGGGGCGGACAGGTTGCCTCGATCGCAGCCTGGTCCCTGCCACAGGGGTACCCCATCCCCGACGCCCGTTTCCTGCGCCGCCTGAGCGGCGGGGGCGGGGCGAGGGCGGCGGGCAGCTCCCCACAGAAGACACCCTCGCGTTGCCGGGCTATCGCATGCGTGGTGGAGGCCTTTCGGCGAGTATGGCGCGAGGCTGAGTGGTTCAGATGAGCCAGGCCCAGCAGTGCCAGAAAGGTCCCAACAGGCCCCCAGCAAAAGGCATGCCAGAAGGCGAAGGCCGCAACCGTCGGGAGGCGACGCATAGTAGGGCCATCAGCGGTGGCCTCGGCACGCGCACGATTCCAGCCCGTGCCTTTCTGACCGCTGAACCGTCTCCGGTATAGCGGGCGTGAGGCATCCCGCTGGGATTGGGGAGGCCGGTGGAGGTCCCGTCTCATGAGTGAGGTCTACCGTCTGCAGCTCGTCGAGCGCCCGAACGGGATGGTCGAATCCCGGGCGATTGGCTTTGCGTACGCCACAGTGGCCCTGCCCTTTGGGCTGGAGGAGCTGGCAGGGCTCCTTGCCGACGGCGCCTTTGTGCGGATAGGCCGTGCCCTCTACGACGTCCTCTTCCCCGAGGGCGAGGTGCGGGACTCCCTCGCCGAGGCCCTGATCGCAACCCGACAGGAGCGCCGGCCCCTCACCGTGCAGCTCCACCTCGACCCCGACTCCCCGGTGCTCGCGCGCTACCCCTGGGAGCTGATACACGACGGCAAGTCCTTCCTCGTGGCCGACGGGGCGGTGACGCTCGCCCGCTACCTCGACTATGCGCAGGCCCTCGTCCCCGCCCCAATCGACTCGCCACTGCGCGTGCTCGTCGTAGCCCCGAGGCCGGTGGACGCGCCGGGCATCCAGCCGGCTGGCAGCACGGTCCTCTCGGCCCTCGAGACGCTCCGACAGCAGGGACTTGTGCACCTGGCCCGGCTCAGCCCCCCGACCTACAGCGCCCTGCACCAACTCCTCAGCCGGGAGCCTTACCACATCCTGCATTTCGAAGGGCTCAGCACCTTCGGCCCCACTGAGGAAGGAGAGCCACAGGCTACCCTCGTCTTCGAGGATGAGCACGGAGGCTCCTCGCCCGTCGGCGGGGCGACCCTGCACAGCGCGCTCTTCCTCTCGCAGGTGCGCCTCGCCGTGCTGACCCACGCGGCCATGGAAGAGCCCTCGGCCGCTCCGGCTGCGCCGCTCGCCCTTGCCGCTGCGGCACCGGCGCTGATCCGGGCCGGGGTCCCGGCGGTCGTGGCCATGCAGCATCCGCTCTCCGGCGAGCAGAACGAGCGGTTCACGGCCCAGCTCTACCACAGCCTGGCCGGGCTGGCCCCGCTATCGACGGCGCTGGCGCATGCACGCGGGCAACTCCTGCCCGCCGAGGAGGCCCGCTTCGCTCCCGTCCTGTACCTGCAGGATCGGGATGGGGCAGGCAAGCTCTTCACCGGCGAGGCGGTGAAGGCGGCCGCGCAGCCTGTCGCTTACGTCCCCTGCGCCCCCGGACCCATTTCCGGCGGGTACCGGCCCGAGCCGGTGTTTGTCGATCGGTCGCAGGCGGTGATCGATGCGATGCGGGCGCTCCTGGGCGCCTCGCGCTATGTGTGTCTGTGGGGCTTTGGCGGTGTCGGCAAGACGGCCGTCGCCCGCGAGGTCGTCCGCCGGGGCGCCTGGCGCTTTCCCGGCGGCATCATCTGGCTCAGCCTCCAGGGCGGGCGCTCCCTCGCGGCCATCCTCGGCGAGATCGCCGAGGCCTCCGGCGGCGGCCGCCTGGCCCCCTGGCTGGAGGATGCAGCCCGGCAGGTCGCTGCGCTCCTCGCGGAGCGGACCGCGGCCTCAGGAGGGGAGCTGCTGCTCGTTCTGGACAACTATGAGGATGTGGCCAGCGACCCGGACCTGAAGGCGTTCCTCGCCGACCTCCCGGAGGGCACGCGCGTCCTCGCAACCTCGCGCATCGAGCCCTCCCCCGACCTCTGGTACGGCCTCGAGCTCCGCACCATGCAGGCCGCGGATATCGAGCGCATCCTGCGCCAGAAGGCCCGCATGGCGCGCCTTCCGGTAAGCCCCGCCGACGAGCCGGTGTTGGCTGAGATCAGCACCCTCCTCGAGGGGTACCCGCTCGGAGTGGACCTGGCGATATCGCTGGCGCGCACCTGCTCATGGAGGCACATCCGCGACGAGCTTCGCACCCAGCCGCCCCCGCCGCTCCAGGCCATCCTTCGGACCACGGTCAACGAGGCCCTCGGCGAGGACGAGAGGCGCCTCGCCGCCCGCCTGAGCGTCTTCCGCGGTGCGTTCGACGCCGCGGCGATCACCCGCCTCGCCGGCACGGCGAAGTGGCTTCCGCAGGTACAGCGCCTCCACGAGCTCGCGCTCCTCGCTTTCGACGGTGCCTCCTACTGCTTCGACGCGCCGGTCCGCGAGTTCCTGTACGGGCTCCTTACCCCGGAGGAGGCGCAGGAGTGCCACGAGCAGGCATTCCGCCACCTCTCCGCGCGCCGCGACCTCGACAGCCAGGTCGAGGCCTACCAGCATGCCATCGCAGCCGGCCACCATGCCGCTGCCCGCAAGCTCCTGCGGGACCGCCTGAGCGCTGCGCTCCTCAACGCCGGGCGCTACCGCCAGCTTCTCGGCCTGCTGGACACCGCAATTGGCATCCCCGAGGCATTCGATGAGCGCTTTCTGCTCTCGCGGGCCGCCGTGCAGCGCATCCTGGGTCAGCTGCCGGAGGCGTTGGAGAGCCTGGAGCGCCTGTCGGAGGTGCCGGACCTCAGCACGCCGAGCCGTGCCCTCGCCCTCCACGAGCGAGGGCGCATCTACTACGAGCTGGGGGACGAGGAGCAGGGGGATCACCGTCAGGCCCTCAGCCTCTACGCGCAGGCCCTGGCCATCTACGACGACCTCACTGCAACCGACCAGACCGCTACCGACCGGCGCTGGCTCGATGCAGAGCTCGCCACGCTCTTCCAGGATATCGCCGTCGTGTATCAGCACGCGCTGGCCGGCGCTCAGGACCTGGCGTTCGCCCGCCAGCTCTACTCTGCCAGCGCCAGCCTGTGGCAGAGGCTGCGCGACCCGGTAAGCCGGGCCATCAGCGAGAAGCAGCGCGCTGAGATCCTGCGTACCGGCTCAGACGCCGATCGGGAGGAGGCCAAGCGCATCTACCGGCAGGCCATGCAGACCTTTCGCCGCAAGGGGCTCGACCGGTTCTACGGCGAGACGTTGCTCGAGCTCGGCAAGCTCTACCAGAATGAGCACGCCTACAAGAGCGCCCTGCGCCGCTTCCAGGAGTACGGCGAGATCCAGCGTCGCCTCGGCCTCGAGCGCGAAGAGGCAATGGCGTGGAAGCAGCAGGGAGAGATACACCAGGAGGCAGGGTTCCGCGGGCGCAGCGTGAAGCAGGCCGTCGAGCTCTACACGCGGGCCCTTGATCGGCTGCTCGGGTATACGGACCGTTGGAGCCGGCGCACGGTGGTTGCGACTCTCCTTCGCCGCGGAGAGGCCCGCCTCGAGCTCGGACAGCCCAGGCTGGCAGCTCAGGACTTTCGGGAGGCCCTCAGTCGCGCCGTGGCCATGGGCACCCGGCGCGGCGAGTTCGACCCCAGCCGCCTGTCTGAGATGGACCGCCAGCGCCTCGTGTGGGCCTGCTGTGCCTATGGCCACGTCAATGCCCTCAGCGGCGACGGCGAGCCATGCGAGGACCTGCTCGCGGCAGCGGCCGCCACCCTGCGCAGCCTGGGCCACCAGGAGAGTTGCCACGAGCTGGACTGCCGCCGGGTACTCTCCCTACCCGGCTGGAGCAAGCACCACCAGACTCGCCGCACCTGAGGCGGCAGCAACCCGCCTCGTCATTGTGGGCAAGGAGAGAGCCCGTGCTTCTCGACGTTCACCTGCACCTCGATGCCTGCCCCCAGCCGGCAGAGATCCTGAAGGCGGATGATGCCACGCGCATACAGAGCGTTGCCGTCACGAGCTCGCTCATTTCCTATGTACGGACGCGGCTCCTGTGCCAGCCTTTCCCGAGGGTGCCGGTCGCCCTTGGGCTCCACCCCCACCGCGCCGGAGGCCACTGTGACCAGTGGACGGAGTGGAAGCAGATGCAGGAGGGGATCCCTATCGTCGGCCAGGTCGGGCTCGACTTTGGCGAGGGGAGCGAGGAACAGTGGGCGGCCCAGAAACAGAGGCTTGGCGAGATCTGCCGGCTGTGCGTGGGGGGAAGCCGCCTGCTGCTCCTGCACGCCGATCACGCCGAGGCCGAAGCCTGGGAGGTCCTAGCGGCCTACCCCGTCAGGTGGGTCGTGTGGCTCGGCTACCGCGCTGAGGCGCCCAGACTCCCTCTCTACCGCGCCATCGAGGCCGGGCACCTCATCGCCGTAGGCCCCGAAGTGGTGCGGGACGGCCCGATCCAGGCAAGGCTGCGCGCCATCCCGCGGGCGCAGGTCCTCACGGGGACGAACGCTCCCTTCAGCCTGCCCCCTTCCGGGGGCCGCGCTGCAGCCCTCCGGGAGATACTCGCCGGGCTTGCGCAGGTCTGGCGCTGCACCCTCGAGGAGGCCGAGGCACAGGTCGAGACGAACTGGTCGCGGATCGCGGCCGATCTTGGCATAGAGGTGGCGGACGCCGTTGCAGCCCTGGGGTGAGACTTTTGAGCATCTGATCTCGATCGTTGAGAGCGAGGAGCGTCCCGTCCTCGAGACGCGGGTCGTCTCGTCATCCTATGGTAGCCCCCGGCAGAGGTCCATCCTGCCCTACACTGCCGGGCAGATCGAGGCGCTGCTGCGTATGATCGAGCGCCCGGTCCTTCCGGCTGCGGACATGGCCTCCCATATGCCCGCGCTGCAGAACCTCGGCTGGGCGCAGGATGGCCGCCTGATCCTCCCCTGGCCAGAGCTCCTGCAGCGGATCGGCCGCGAGCTCTACGAGAGCCTCTTCCCGCGTGGGCCGGTGCGCACGGCGTTGAACGTCGCCCTCAGCCAGGCGAGGCGCCGACGTGCGGCGCTCGCCTTCCAACTGCACCTTGACCGCGAGGCCGGGCTCCTCGCCCGGCTGCCCTGGGAGCTGCTGCACGATGACCACGGCTATCTGGTGCAGAGCGGCCGGCTGGCACTGGCCCGCTACATCGCCTTCAAAGCACCGCTGACGCCGGTCGCCGTGAAGGGTCCTCTGCGCGTCCTCGTCGTCGTCTCGCGGCCAGCGGGCCTGCCGGTGCTCGATGGCGAGGCCGAGCCTGCAGCGCTCCGGAGCGGCCTCGCACCGCTCGTCCAGGGCGGAGCCCTCGAAGTGGAACTCCTCGAGCCCCCGACGTGGCGGTCCTTCGTAGACGCCCTCTGCAGCCGCCCGTACCACATCGTCCACTTTGACGGGCACGGCGACTTTGGCCGGCTCTGCCCGGCATGTCGGCACCTCGCCGCGCCCTCCTCACCGCAGTGCCTCGCCGGAGCGAGCCCGGGGCGTGCGCCATGCGGGGCGAACCTCGGGCAGACGGTGCCACAGGGGTATCTGGCGTTCGAGCGGCCCGGAGGCGGCGTGGACTGGCGCAGCGCCTCCAACCTGGCCGCGGCGCTCTTCCGCAATCCGCAGGTCAGGCTGGCGGTGCTGAGTGCCTGCCGGTCCGCCGCGGTCTCGAGCGCCCTGGTATTCAGTGGCGCCGGCCCGGCCCTCATCGGGGCTGGCGTCCCGGCGGTTGTGGCCATGCAGTGCGAGGTGCCGCTCTATGCCACGGTCGCCTTTGCCGGGGCCTTCTATGCTGCGGTAGCAGAGCGACTGCCGCTGATCGAGGCCATGGCGCGAGCCCGGGCCCACCTCGACGATGAGACCTGGTACCGCCCGACACTCTACCTTCGCGGTCGCAACGACCCGAGGGGCGTCCTCTTTGGCTGAGCGCCGGTCTTCTTTGGTTTGACGCTCGGCCAGCGCCCGCCTAGAATGGCTGCATTCCTCCATCAGGCGATGACGCTTCACCCCACAACACCAGCAGGGAGGCCGCAGACATGAGGATCCTCGTCACCGGCGGTGCCGGCTTCATTGGCTCGCACGTGGTCGACGCATACCTCGCCGCAGGGCACGAGGTAGCCGTCGTCGATAACCTCAGCCTCGTGGGCGGGGGCAGGAGGGAGAACGTCCCACCACAGGCTCGCCTCTACGAGGTCGACATCCGCAGCGACACGCTCAACGAGGTGTTCGCCGAGTTCCGGCCCGAGGTTGTGAACCACCACGCGGCACAGGCCTCGGTCAAGATATCCATGGACGACCCGCTCTACGACGCCGACGTCAACGTCATGGGGCTCCTCAGGGTGCTGCGAGCCTGCTCCGAGTACCAGGCCCGGCACTTTATCTACATCTCATCGGCGGCAACCTATGGCACCCCCGCCGAGCTGCCCCTGAAGGAGACCTCCCCGCAGAACCCCGAATCGGCCTATGGCATCACCAAGCTGGCCGGCGAGTTCTACACCCGGATGTGGCACGACTCCTTCGGGCTCGACTATACCATCTTTCGCTACGCCAATGTCTACGGTCCGCGACAGGACCCCATGGGCGAGGCCGGCGTGATCGCCATCTTTTCCCACCGGATGCTGAGCGGCGAGCCGGTGCGCATCGACTGGGATGGCGAGCAGAGCAAGGACTATGTCTACGTCGGCGATATCGCCCGGGCCAATGTCCTTGCCCTCGAGCGGGGGAAGAACGAGACCTTTTGCCTCGGCACCGGCGTGCCGACCTCGGTGAACCAGCTCTACGAGCGCCTGTCGGAGATTGTGGGCAGCCGCCCGCCCATCGTCCGCGCGCCCAAGCGCCCCGGGGACGTGCGCCTGCACTACTTTGACATCACCAAGGCCCGGGAGCTCCTCGGCTGGGAGCCCGAGACCGACCTCTCCGAGGGGCTGCAGCAGACCGTCGCCTACTTCCGACAGGTTCTCGAGCAGGCCTCGCGCGGCTGAGGGTTCGCCGCCGAGGGTCAGGGGGTTCAAGGGCGGACAGCCTTCTTCGCTCGCAGGCGGTGCTCATCCAGGGGACTGTTCGCCGCCCACACTGGTTCTCGAAAGACGCCGAGCGCCAGTCGCGATGGGCTGCAACCCCGGAGTACCCCCAGCCCTGCCCCTCCCCCAGGCAGGCGCCGAGCGCCTGCCTGGCGGAGGGGTGATGACAGATGGGCGGTTTCG
>DYEI01000154.1 GCA_020725765.1 Anaerolinea sp.
CCATCTCTCATCACCCCTCGCCCAGGCAGGCGTTAGGCGCCTGCCTGTTCGGAACACGTACGCCTCTGCCGGGAATTGGCCTCACAGCCGCGGCTGAGTATACTGCGCTCTGTTGTTGCATCCGGAGAGGGCAACGGCTCGGTGTAGCCCGGGCCTGTGACCGGTGTTCTAGATAGCAGGGCGGCTTGCCCCTCGTGGTAGCCCGAAATCACACAGGAGGAGTTCTTTGAGGCATCGTGTCTTCATCACAGGCATGGGAATGATCTCTCCTCTGGGGCTCTCCGTCGAGGAGGCCTGGAAGCGCCTCCTGGCGGCAGAGTCTGCTGTGAGGCTGATCGACGAGTTCCCGACCGATGGGTTCCCGACCCGGATCGCGGCCACGATCACTGGTTTTGACCCGGCGGACTATATGGATGTCCGCGACGCGCGCCGCTGCAGTCGCTTCACGCAGCTTGCCGTCGCGGCCACCGCTCAGGCTCTGGCCGATGCGGGGTTCGATCCACGCGCCGAGGACACCGCGCGCATCGGCATACAGATGGGCAGCGCTGTGGGTGGCCTGCACGTGATCGAGGAGCAGGCCTACACCCTGCGGGACTCTGGGGCGCGCCGGATCAACCCAACGCTTGTGCCGTCGGTCATCGTGAGTGCCGCCGCCTGTCAGGTTGCGCTGCACTGGGGGATCAAGGGGCCGACGGGCGCACCGGCTGCAGCCTGCGCCACCGGGGTCGCCGCCATCGGAGACGCCGCGCGTTGGCTTCAGCAGGGGCTGGTGGACGCGGCGCTCGCCGGGGGAACCGAGTCGACCATCACGCCGCTGGCGCTTGCCTCCTTTGGCCGGCTTGGCGCCCTCTCCACACGGAACGATGACCCCGAGCACGCCTGTCGCCCCTTCGATGCTGCACGGGATGGCACCGTGGTGGGCGAAGGCGCGGCCGTCCTGGTTCTGGAGACCGAGGAGCACGCGCGCCGGCGAGGGGCACGCATCCTGGCCGAGGTCGTGGGGTACGGCTTCACGGAGGATGCCTTTCACATGACGGCGCCTGATCCGACGGGCGATGGCGCGGCACGGGCCATGGCGGCCGCCATGGCCGATGGAGGCCTCCGGCCGGAGGATATAGACCACATCGTGGCGCACGGCACGGGCACTCCGCTCAACGATGTGGCAGAGACACGCGCCATTCACCGGGTGCTGGGAGAGCGCGCACGAAAGGTCACCGTCAACTCGAACAAGTCTGGCATGGGGCACACCCTCGGGGCCGCCGGGGCGATCTCGGCGGTCGTCGCCGTCAAGACGATGCTGGAGGGGCTGCTGACGCCGACGGCAAACTTGGAGACGCCCGATCCAGAGTGTGATCTGGACTATGTGCCGGGCCAGCCGCGGCTTGCGCGGGTGGATACGGTGCTGGTCAATGCCTTTGGCTTTGGCGGTCAGAATGGCTGTCTGGCCCTGCGTCGGTGGCGCGAGCTGTAGCCGGTGCTGCGGCGCCCGCCTGGGGGCGGGGTCGGGGGCATAGGCGCTGGCTTTGGGGATTGCCAGCGTGCCTTCTTCCGCCAGGGGCGGAGCCCTCGCAGCGCCGGTGGAGACGAGCCTGCTCAGAAGAAGAGCCACACCCGGCACCCCTGTGGCGATTGCCGTGGCAGTAGATTTGTGCTACACTTGACACAACATCGCCGACAGAGAGGACGAGCATGAAGCGCACTGCCCGGTACCTGCTTGTTGTCTGTCTGCTGCTCAGCGCGCTGCCCGTGCTGGCCGCGAGACCCCAGCAGCAGGGGAACCAGGGGATCATTACCAGCCCGCAGGAGAATGCCACTGTGCGGGGGGTGGTCCCCATTCTGGGCACCGCGACCATCAACGGCTTCCAGTTCTACAAGGTCGAGTGGGGGCGTGGCGCCGACCCCACGGAGTGGCATCTCATCGGGTCGACCTACCCCACTCCCGTCATCAACGGCGTCCTCGTACAGTGGGATACGACTACCGTGCCCGATGGCTTGTACTCGCTGCGGCTGCACGTAGTCAAGAACGACGGGAACTATAGCGAGTACCGCGTGCGCGGCATCATTGTGGCCAACAAGAAGCCGACCGAGACCCCGACGCCCAAGCCGGAGGAGACACAGACCCCGGCGCCGACCAACACTCCGGGGCCTACGGCCACACTGGCCATCGTGCAGCCGACGGCGGCCCTCGCCCGGCCCTCTCCGACGCCAACGCCCGTGCGCCCCATCCGGGGAGTGGCGCTGCCGGAGCTCTCGCTGGGGCTGTGGCGCGATGCCCTCTGTATGGGGGCGGGGACTATGGCTGCCATTCTGGCTGTAGTGGGTATGGTTTTTGCGCTGAGGCGAATCCTGTAATCGGCGGGTTCCAAGCGGAGAGTCAGCGCTCTCGCTGGCGAGCAGGCAGAGGCTGCCGGCGGGGCCGTCTGTAAGGGGCTAGTCCTTGCGATTAGCCCCCATTTGTGTTGCCTGGCTGCCGACAGGGAGTTCAAGGGCGGACAGCCTTGTTCGGTCGTAGGGCGAGGACATGGCCCATAGAGGGACCCCCACCCCTGGGGCATTCCCCGCTTTGCCC
>DYEI01000155.1 GCA_020725765.1 Anaerolinea sp.
CGCGAACTCGCGGACTACTACCGGGTGCCGCTGGCGGACTTGGCCCGGACCAACGGCCTGGCCCCCGGGACGGTCCTGCAGCCTGGGCAGCCGGTGTACGTGCCGGTGCGTGGGCTCCCGGCGAACGGTGTCTACCACGACGAGGCCGTTGTGACTACTCGGGCCGGGTGGCAGTGCGTCGCGAAAATGCCCTGGCCGTGCCGAGGGTCGGTTTCCAAGGTCTACGGTGGTCCGACCGTCCACAAGGGGCTCGACATCGCGGCTGCACGTGGGACCCCGGTCCTCTGCCCCCGCGACGGCGTGGTGATTGACGCCGGTTGCGGGACGGCATGGGACCCGCAGGGCACGTACGGCCTCTACGTGCGCGTCCTCCACAGCAACGGGGTCGAGACCCTCTACGCCCACCTGAGCCGGCAGCACGTGGTGATCGGCCAGCAGGTTAGGGTCGGCGATGTTCTGGGCGAGGTCGGCTCGACCGGTCGGAGCACGGGGCCGCACCTGCACTTCGAGGTCCGCGTGCGCGGCGAGCTGGTGGATCCGCTCACGGTGCTGAGGGGGTCGGGGTCGTGAGGACGAGACCTTACGTGGTGTATCCTCCCGACTGGCCCCACGGTCGGGGGCGGGCACGGGCGTTCGGCAATCTGGAAGCAGCACGGCGGTACGCCAGGAAGCTCGCCAACGAGCGCAGCGGAGTGGTGGAGATCCTGCTTGTGTCGCGCTTCGGTGGCGGGGCCGGCAGTGTGGTCGATGTAGTGCGCCCATCCTGGGAGCGCGACCCGGAGTTGCGGACGGACGTGGACCTGGCGCAAGGAATCGGGCTGGAGGTGTAGCGGATGCAGTCTCGCGCCGTCCCAGAAGGTCATGCCGTGCCCATCCGCTTCACCGTGCCCGGGCGTCCGGTTCCGCAGCAGCGTCCCCGGGTGTACAGTCACGGGCGGCGGGTGCAGGTCTACACGCCCCCAGAGACCCGCGCTTACGAGGAGACTGTGGGCTTGTTCGCGCGGCGGGCGTGTCCGGAGCCGCTGGCCGGTCCAGTCAGACTCAGGGTGCGCGTGTACCTACGCGACGGCCGGCGATGCCCGGACCTGTCAAACCTGGTGAAGAGCCTGGAGGACGGCATGAACGGCATCGCGTTCCAGGACGATTCCCAGGTCAAGGCCATCGAGGCGTGGTTGCTCCTGGACGACGAGGAGCGGGCCGAGGTCGAGATTGAACGCCTGCCCAAGGAGGCCGCACCATGATGACCCAGCCCCCGGTTCCCCGCCGGACCGCGAGTGCGACGACCGTGACCATGGAGTTGCATCCGCAGGAGGCGGCGCTCATCCGCTACCTCCGCCAGCTCCGTTTCGGGCGGCTGGAGCGGCTCGAGGTCCAGGACGGGCTACCGGTCGGAGCGGAGGAGGTGCGGGGCAGGGTGAGGTTTGACGGGCGCGGCGGCCGCGGCGGGTCCAGCAGTTCCCGGAGGCGAGATGAGCCGTGAGGCGACCGTGGACACCGCGGGAGCTCGAGCTAGTCCTCGACGCGTGGGCATCCGGCCGACCCTACGCGGAGATCGCCGTTGCCGTCGGGCGCACGGCGAAGGCGGTCGAACGCAAGCTCTCATCGTATCGTGCATCTCACCCGGACGACCGCAGAGCGAAGACCCGCAGCCGCCTGCGGGTCTGGCGGCCGGACGAGCTGGACCTGGTGTGCGAGCTGCGTTGCCGGGGGGCTACCCTGGAGGAGGCGGGGAGCGCCGTGGGCCGGTCGGCAGCGGCCGTTGGTGCACGCCTGCGCCGCCTGCGCCTCAGACGGTTGTCGGACCCCAGGGGGCGCCGTTTTGCTGCTCTGGTCGGCCGCATTATCTCTGAGGTTCGGAGAGAGGGCATCGAGTGCATACCGGAGCCGTTCTCCCTGAGAGCACGTCGGACGAAACGGTCGCCGGGAGTGGACGGGTGATGGACATGCCGGAGCAGACTGTGACGCTACCGCAACTTGTCGTGGCGGCCCGCCGGGCGACGCCGGAGGCGGGCGCCGTAGCCGGAATGTGTGTCCTCTGCCAGCGTCCGATGACGGACGGGCTCAGGGTCAAAAGCGTGCTGTCGGGCAACTTCACTGGCTGGAACAGGTTCTATGCCGGTGACGGCATGTGCCCGATGTGTGCGTACCTGTTCTCTGACCCAGTATTTCGCCGGCGCAGCTGGGTAGCGAGTGAAGCTGGTTTCAGGGTGCTCGGCCGCTCGGAGGTGCGCGTGGTGCTCTTGGACCCGCCAGAGCCGCCGTGGGCGGTGTACATCTGCCGACAGGGCCACCGGCAGGGCTGGCTGGCGGGACTGCATCGGGTCAACTGGTCCCGCCAGCGCTACTGGGTCATGCACGAGGACTACGACCTTCCGGTTGCGTTCGACCAGACGCGTGCCCGCGAACTTGTGCAGCTCATCGACGAGGCATTCGGGTTCGGTGTGGCCAGGCGTGAATTGGCGAGGGGGCAGCCGGGACCGGGGACATGGCGGCGGGCGCTGGAGACCGGGCACGAGCACTTGATGCGTTGCGTCGAGCAAGCGGCACGAGACAATGCCCTGATGTGGGAGGTGTTGGTCAATGTCACTCCTGTCCCCGGCCGAGCAGGAGATGAAGCTGGTGGAGATGCTGGCCTACGTGTACCGGACGGTTCCCTGGCGGAAGGTGCGGGTGAAGAGTCCCCATGATGTCTTCAACCACAGGGTCCGGTGGGCCGCCTCGCGCCTGACCCTGTACGAGGCGGTGTCGCGGCTGTGCAACGCGTTCGGCCTGCAGAGCCTGCCGCCGGACGCCGTCCGTTTGTGCCAGGAACTCCGGCCATACGAGCGCGAGCTACTGAACCGCCTCCGCGCAGAGCACATCCCGCTCTGCATGATGGCGGTGCTGCGGGCGAAGGAGATGCGCAAGGCGGACGAGGAGAGGGCGGCGAGCCCGCTCTTCGCCGACAAGGAAACGGAGGATGATGGCGAGTGAAGGTGGTTGCGGTCGAGGGCACTGTCACGGCGGTCTCGCCGATCTTCCACGGCGGTGACGAGAAGACCGGCAGCACCCCGGTTCTCCGGGCTGTGACCTGCTACGTTGAGGGGCGCGGTCTGATGCCTATCCCCTACGTGTCAGGTAACTCCGTACGCGGCCGGCTCCGCCGGCTGGCGGTGAGGGACATGCTGGATGCAGTCGGCTACGAGCCGAACTCTGCCGGCCTCCACCACATGCTGTACTCCGGCGGCATGCTCGAGAGTACCAAGGGACAGGAGGGCGTCATCGACCTCGAGTTCCGCCGCCGGGTACGGGACGCCCTGCCGGTTGTCGCGCTGTTCGGGTGCAGCGTGGGGAACCAGATGATTCCCAGCTGCCTCACGGTGGAGCACCTCTGGCCCATCTGCGAGGAGACTGCTCCGCAGGTGCCGGCGCGGTTCCGGGCGGACGCCCGGGCGAGCATGCCCGTACGGGCGTTCACGGACCAGGCGTTCAAGACCCGGCGGGATGAGCTCCGCGCCACGCGCCGCGAGGACGAGCACGCGGTGCAGATGAAGGTCAACTACGAGTGCTTCATCCCCGGCACGCTGTTCTACCATCGGTTCGTACTCACGCAGCCGAACGCGCTTGAGCTCGCGGCGCTCGGGCACATCATCGAGCTCTGGGCCGAGTCGCCGACCATCGGGGGCCATTCGGCGAGCGGCGACGGGCGGCTCAAGCTCGAGTATGAGAGCGTGCCAGACGCTAGCCTGTACAAGGCCTACCTGCGGGCCTCGGCGGCCGAGGTGCGTGCGGTCCTCGCGGACCTGGAGGCGCGGCTGTGAGCTGGGAGGACGAGGCGCGATATTTCGCCGATAAGCTGAGGCGTGCCCCGCCGCCTCGGTGGGGGCCGTTCAGGCCGTTCGAAGTGACGGCCCAGCTCCGGACGCCGATTTCGGTCACGGCTGGCTGGATAGCGTTGGATGGCCTGCTCCTACATCTCCGGCTGCTCGACGTGCTCGGGCGCGACTACTACCTCCTGCCAGCGAAGCTCAACCTTCAGGGCCTGCTGCCCGAGGAGCAGTGGGCGGTCCCCTTGGCTCGGACAGGACCGGTCTGGCATGGCTCAGTCAGCGTGTTCGAGCCAGCCTCGCAGACGTTTGCCACGAAGACGTACAAGCGGTTCGAGACTCGCTGGACGGGGGAGCTGCGCGAGAAGCGTGTCGAGAGTGGCCGGGGCAGATTCCGCGCCTACGCACTGACCCAACCCTACATCCCGGCGGCACGCGTGCGGTTTTGGGGCTGCGGCGATGTCGCGGAAGTCCGGCGACTGCTGACAACGTACGTCCAGGCCCTTGGCAACGACCACCGCATCGGCTGGGGAGCGGTGAACTCCATCGAGGTCACGGAATGCTCGGAGGACCTGTCGCTTGTGTGTGGCGGTCGAGCGGCACGGGCGTTACCCGTTGACATGTGCGAGGACTACGGGGACGCGGCCTATCTCGCCTACAGGCCGCCTTACTGGCATCCGGCAAACGTTACGCTGTGCGTGCCCCCGGGCGCGCGTTGCACGCTCCGGCGGGAGGGGGTGCTAGCATGACCGACATGCGCCAGCTGACTCGGATAAGCCTCATCGCCGCCGTGTACCTCGTCCTGACCGTCACTCCTCCGCTCGCCTCAATCTCGTACGGGCCGGTCCAGGTCCGCGTCTCCGAGGCACTCATGGTCCTTCCGGCCGTCACGGGCGAGGCGGTCGTCGGCCTCTTCCTGGGCTGCCTGGCGGCCAATCTCGTCGGGGGATTGGGGCCGGTCGACGTCGTCCTGGGGAGTCTGGCGACCCTCCTGGCCGGTTACCTGGTCTCCAAGGTGCGGAACCCCTGGTTGGTTCCGGTCCCGACGGTGCTCGTCAACGCCTTGGTCGTCGGGACCTACCTGCCGCTCATCCTGGGTCTGCCGACCCCGCTCTGGGTCTCCTGGTGCTACATCGGCGCCGGGGAACTGGTCGCGACGTACGGCCTCGGCCTACCGCTCCTGTTCTTCCTGCGCCGGCACCGGGCCGCTCTGGGCGCGTCTGAGGGGAGGGGCACGGGCCAGTGCGGATGGTCTTTCCAACTTTCGGCCCGCTACGGCGGAGTCTGCCCGAGCTGCGCCAGTACCAGCTGGTCTCGTACCCGCGCCCGCCTCACGCGGCCCCTGGCGTGACCTGGGTCCTCGATTGCGGCACATGGGGACTCCACACCAGGGGCAAGCGTTACGCAGAGCGAGGCTTCGCGGACCTGGCTGCCTACTACCGCACTCATTCCGCGTCGTGGCGGGCTGCGCCGGACGAGTACCTGCGGCCGGACCGGACCATGGAGAACTGGCGGGACTGGCAACGCTTGTTCCCCGACGTGCCGGTCGCACCTGTTATCCAATACCAGCGCGAGGGCCGACCGTCGGCCAGCGAGGTGTTGCGGCAGCTGGAGGAATATGCCTCCGCCAGTTCCGGGGTACTGCTCATCTCCAACCCGGGCATGACTGCGGGGGCGTGGCTCGACCACCTGGCGTGGGCGGTGGCCGAGGTCAAGCGGGCCGTGCCCGGCGTTTGGGTGCACGTGCTAGGCGCGGGTTGGGACCCGGTGGACATAGCACTCTACCGCCGGGTCCCAGGCCTAGACTCGATTGACAGTATCGCCTACTACACTGACGCTCAGCGGGGTGTAGCTTGGCGCCTGGGGGGCAAGGGCCCGGGGCGTCCGGATGGATGCCCCTGTCCAGCCTGCACCTCGGGCGTCCGCGGCATGGCGGCGTTGGCCATGCACAACGCCTGGGTTGCTCTGCAAACGGCAGGTGGTGGCCATGGCGGTTCATGGGCTCGGGCGTAGCCTCCGGGCGTACTTCCACTATGTGACAGCGGCGAGCGCAAGCCCGGTGCACGTCGAGGTGCCCGAGAGGCGGGTCGAACTGGCGTTCCCTGCAGTAGCAGAGGTACGCGTGTCGCGGCTGCTCTTTGAGCGCACGTATTCGTGCAGGGATTATGCCTGTTCGAGGTGCTGCTCGCGGGTCTCGTTCTGGAACGTGTGGCGGGCTGCAGATTACCCGGGTGGACCGGGCCGGGAACTGCGGGTGCGGGTGAACGGTATCGAGCACCGCTTCGTGGTCGAGGACCATGTTCATAGCCCCTGTGCCCACCTACGCTCAGCTGGATGTGCGGTTTACGGGCGGGAGCCGCTCCACTGCGCGTTCCCCCTGGTCAAGCTGAAGCGGTTCGCTGACCGAGTGGTGGTTACCACCGAGCGCTACTCGCGGAACAGGTACATGGGCTGCCCAGTCGAGTTCCGGACCCCGGCCCCCGGCGAGCTTGACCACTTTTTAGCAAGGCGTTTCCGGCGATGGGCGCGGGAGGCGGACTGGCTCGGCATCGACCGTAGCCGGTTACCGGAGTCATTGCAGCGTTACTGTATTATGGACAGCGCACCATAAACGGCGGATAATGGCAGTGAGCAGGCTGACCGGACGAACCGGAGGCCGGCTGGGGAGGACCCCGGCCGGCCTCTCGCGTTGGAGGGAGACCGTGCGCATCATCGAGCACTTGGACGGCCGGTCGCCGGCCGACGACTACGTGCTGCGACTCCTGGAGCGTTGGGGACTCCTGGACCTCGCGGCGCTAAGGGCCTGGCTGCAGGAGCGGCGCCGGTCGGGGCCGGTGGAGGTTCCGGTCGTGGTCGAGACCTCGGAGGTCGAGACCCTGATGCAGCCTACTGGGCCGCGCGGCGGGAGGCTGCCCCGTTGAGACCCGTGGACCCGTGGGAGGAACTCGCAGACCTGGTCCTATACAACCTGGAGGACTGGCTGCGCGAGGTCATGGCGATGGAGCCGAAGGTGTCGTCGAGCCTCGTGACGCTCACAGCGGCACGGGGCGTGGCCGGGAACATCGTCGAGTCGTTCGTCATGCGCCGTGACCAGGCACTCCGCGGGCTGCGGGTCATCGATGGGCTGGTACGCCGTTTGCCAGCGCACCTCCGCTGCGTTTACAGGCTGCGGTACGTCGAGCGCCTGACGCGAAAGGAGGTCGCGGAGCGAGTCCACTGCGACATCCGCACCGTTGACAAAAGGCTCGGCATCATACGCGGTCGCGTTGCCGCCCGTTTGCGCAGCATGGAGGCCGAATCGTGTGCCGATTTCATACAGGTTTTGTGCAGGTTTTGTGCAGGTTTCGGGGTTGCGGGGCGTTCAGGTCGGGCGTAACATACGAGGCAAGGCAGATTCTACCGTAGACCGTGTACGGGGCACCCCCGAGAGGAGGGTGCCCTTCGTATTTGGTGCAGTCTAGCGCGGTCGGCTAGGGCTCAAAGCGCGGGCGGTCGGCGAAGATGCGCAAGACGGTTCCGCACCGCTTGCAGACCACCATCTGCAGGTCTCGGTACTCCGGGAACTTATCCAGGTACCGAGTGGCAGCGACGACCCGGGCCACCTTACCCTTTTCGAGCACGACTGCTGCCTGAAGCTCGATGTCGACTTCATCGGACCCACAGTAGGGACAGACGTCATGCCTGCGGTCGGACGCCGGCACCGGGACCACCTCCCTGGCTCTGGTTTCTGCACCCCGGGCCCGTACCCCTCGCAGGGCCCGTAACGTAACGGCCCGACGCGTAACGCAACGGCATGGAGGTGACCGCCTTGGCTAAGACCTGCAAGATAGACAAACATGGGCTCTCCGAAAGGGTCCTCGCTCTCGCGGTCACCCACACCAGCCGCGAGATTGCCACCATCCTGAAGGCCGAGGGTTACGACGTTAGCCACGTGGCGGTCGCCCGTTACATCAAAGGCGTCCGCCAGGAACGGGCCGCGCAGACGAGAGCGCTGGTCCAGGATACAATCAAGGCCACGGTACCCAGGGACCTCGAGCTCCTCGAGCAGATTAGGGACCAGCTCGACAGCTGGCGCCGGGACGAGACCCTTGAGGTCGGGCAGCGGTTGTTCGTCATAGACAGGCTGCAGCGCGTGATTGAGCTGCGGCTGAAGCACTGCGGTGCCGAGGAGGGCCCTCAGGACATCCTCGATGCGATTGTCGCGGCCTACCGGGAGCGGACCGCTGGTGCTGGCGGCTGAGGCTGTACGATACTACGCCGCGCGTCCGGTCGAGTGGGTCAAGGACGTCGTGGGGGTCACCCCCGAGTCCTACCAGGCGGCCATCCTCGAGGACCTGGCCCGGGGCCGCAAGGTAGCCGTGAGGAGCGGCCACGGGGTGGGCAAGACGGCAGTCGAGGCCTGGGCAGTCCTCTGGTTCCTCTCGACGCGGCCTTTCCCGAAGGTGCCCTGCACGGCCCCGACTGAACACCAGCTCTATGACCTACTGTGGGCAGAGCTGGCCAAGTGGCTCAGCCAGAGCAAGATCGCCGGCGCCTTCACATGGACCCAGACGAAGGTCTTCGCCAACCGGTATCCCGAGCGCTGGTTCGCTGTGGCCCGGACGTCCAACAAGCCGGAGAACATGCAGGGCTTCCATGAGGACCACCTCCTGTTTGTCGTGGATGAGGCCTTCGGCGTGAGTGACGACATCATGACCGTCGTCGATGCTTCGCTCACCGGACCCGACAACAAGCTCCTCATGTGCGGGAACCCGACGCGGCTCTCGGGGTACGCGTACGATGCCTTCCATGCGAGGCGGGCAGCCTGGTCGCTCCATCACGTGAACGCCGAGGGCAGCCCTCTGGTCGACCGGGCGCAGCTGGAGGAGAAGGCCCGGGACTGGGGCCGGGACTCGGACCTTTACCGCGTGCGCGTGCTCGGCGAGTTCCCGCGGGGTGAGAGCCGGGCCTTCATCCCGCTTGAGGTCTGCGAGGCGGCCGTGGCGCGCTACGGCGACGTTCTGGACGAGTCCGGCCCGGTGGTGGTCGGTGTGGACGTGGCCCGCTTCGGCGAGGACGAGACGGTGATTGCAATCCGGGCGAGGCAGCGTCTGCGCGAACTCCGTGTCTACCGCAAGCAGGACACCATGGCCACCGTCGGTCACGTGGTGGCGGCGGTCCGGCAAACCCGAGCCAAGGAGCCGGACCGCCACGTGGCGGTGCACATCGACGACACCGGCCTCGGGGGTGGGGTAACGGACCGGCTCCGGGAGCTGCAGCGAGAGGGCTTGCGGGCGGAGATTGTGCCCTGCTCTTTCGGCGGACCGGGCAACGCGTACTACGCCGACAGCGCTACGGTCATGTGGGCCGAGATGCGGGAATGGCTCAGGACGGGCGCGATTCCGGATGACCCTGTCCTGATCGCTCAGCTCAGCACCCGGCAGCAGACTATGACCAGCCGTGGGCTCATCCGGCTCGAAAGCAAGGACGACATGAAGCGGCGCGGCCTACGGTCACCGGACAGGGCCGACGCCCTGGCGCTCACGTTCTGGCCCTACTCGGCGAGGAAGGTCATCGACAAGGTGGTCACGATATGAGCAAGGTCCTCACCAAGGCCGTCACGATCCAGGCCGGCCAGCGCGCGGCGGCCGGCGGCTCGCGCCAGCTTCCCACCGACCCCTTCGGCCGTCTCTACGCCGACCACGGGCTCGTCCGTCCGCCGTACAGCCTGGAGAAGCTCCTGGAGCTGAAGGAGGCCAACGCCCTCCACGCTGCCGCTATCGACCAGAAGGCGGCGGACATCGCCGGCCTCGGCTGGGCATGGGTGCCGGTCCCGGGCGTGAAGCGTCCAGACGAGCGCCAGCGTGAGAGGCTGGAGGCCTTCCTCGCGGGCTGCAACCCCGAGACCACGTTCCGCGAGCTGCTCGAGGCCGTCTGGAGCGACTACGAGACCCTCGGCTGGGGCGTCATCGAGGTCGTGACCGACGGCAAGGGGATACCCGTCGAGCTCTACCACGTTCCGGGGCACACGGTGCGGGCCCACAAGGACCAGGTCCGGTTCGCGCAGATCCGCGAGGGTAAGGTGCGCTGGTTCAAGCGTTTCGGCACGCCACGGACCTACCACCTCGACACGGGCGAGCAGCGGAAAGGACTCCCGGAGGACGAGCAGGCCGGCTCGCTCATCGTCATCCGCCGGCCCGGCTCCCGGTCGAGCTATTACGGCATCCCGACCTACATCAGCGCCCTGGGCGCCATCATCGGCAACCTCGCCGTGCGCGACTTCAACATCGGCTGGTTCGGTGACCGGACCATCCCAGACATGATGCTCATCGTCCAGGGCGCGGATGTGAGCCCGGAGGTGCAGGCGGAGCTCAAGGCGTTCTTCAGCGCGGAGGTGCGGGGACAGCACAACAAGCTCGTCATCCTACCCATCCCCTCCGACCTCCAGGGCGTGCAGGCCAGGCTCGAGAAGCTGACCCCCGACCTCAAGGAGGGCTCGTTCAGGCTCTACCGCATGGACAACGCGATGGAGATCCTGACGGCGCACCGGGTCCCGCCCTACCGCCTCGGCTGGCCGATCGTGGGCAGCCTCGGTGGGGCAACGGCCCGGGAGATGACGGAGATCTACAAGCGGTCGGTCGTCGAGCCCGGGCAGGAGATCCTCGAACACCGGCTCAACGCGCAGCTCTTCGCGGCGTTCGAGCCCGCGCTGGGGAGGCTCGAATGGCGCTGGAAGCTGAACGACCTGGACCTCAGTGACAAGATGGCCGAGCTCGACTACGGTATCAGGGCTGTCGAGCGGGCGATTCTGACTCCCAACCAGGCGCGCGGGCGTCTCGGCCTCGACCCCTACCCCGGCGGCGACACCTACTACATGCCGTCCACCCTGGTACCGGTGGGCCAGGACGATGTCAGGAAGGCAGGCCGAGACGAGCCCACCGACTGGGCCCGGCTCCACCGCGACCACGAGGAGGCTCTCAGGGAGAAGGTCCGCGATTTTTTCGCCGCCAGGCGGAGCGCGCGTTAGCCGCGCTGCCGCCGGCGCCGAAGGTCGAGAAGGCCGTTTGGTACGACAACCTGCTCGATCCCGAACAGGAGCAGCGGGCCTTCCTCGAGGCCATCTACCCGCTACTGGAGAGGATGTTCCTGGACTTCACCGAGCTGGCAGCGGCGGCGCTCGGCGCGGAGTTCGACCCGTTCGACGCAGCGGGCGAGGAGTGGCTCCAGACCCACGCCTTCGAGCTAGTCCAGGGCGTGACGGAGACGACCGTCAACGAGCTGCGGCGGACGCTCGCCGAGGGCTGGGAGGCGGGCGAGGGCATCCCGGAGCTTGCCGCGCGGGTGCGGGAGGTCTTCGAGGAGGCCGACCGCTACCGGTCATTCCTGATCGCCCGGACCGAGACGACGGCCACGGCGAACATGGCTCAGCTCTCCGTACTCCGCCAGGCCGGCATCGGCTACAAGACGTGGTCGACCTCCGCCGACGAGCGGGTCTGCCCCGTGTGCGGGCCTCTGGACGGCAGGACCGTCAGGCTTGACGAGGAGTTCGCACCTGGCATCTTCGCGCCGCCGGCGCACCCCAACTGCCGTTGCACAACCCTCGCCCGGACCGAGCTCGACGAGGTCGCGGTCAGGAAGTATCCGGGGCAGCCGAGGGACCGGCAAGGGCGGTTTGCTCCGGGCAAGCAGCCTCAGGAGCTTCCGAGTGGCGTCTACCCTGCGGGTGCACTCGACCCATCCAAGGTCAAGGCCGTAGCCGAGGTCGACACAGACCAAGTCGTGCTGACGCCGGAGCGGGCTGGCCACATCATGCGCAAGCACCCGGGTTTCCTCGAGCGCTACGGCGACGAGCTGCCGAGGATACTAGCGCGGCCCGACATAGTTGCTAGACGTCGGTCAGAACCGCAGGTCGCTCATTTGGTAAAACGCAACGTGGGGGAGGAGGGCGTCGACGTTGAAGTCGTGGTCTGGCTTCACACCGCCGCCGACCGCCCCGGCCACGCCAATGCGATTGTGACTGCGTTTGACCTGGCTCCGGGAAGCCTGGAGCGACGGCTTGAGGGGATGGAAGTGGTTTACCGCGCCCGAGGTTCGTAGTATAATCGGGGCGCGCCTTGAGGTCGGACAGCAGCCGACACGCCCTGGTGGCCAAAAAAGAGATGCGGGAAGGCGACCCCGCCAAGGCGCAGACGGATCCGAGGCACCCGCACACCGGGTGCCTCCTCACTTGGAGGGGCCTGCTTCAACCTGCTCGAGCTCGAACGCGTGACGTTCCGTTGCCGCAGGTGCGACTTCGCCATCACGGTCAAACTCAGCAGCCCCCGCTTCGGCTTCACCCTTTCCTGGAGGGCCTGGCCAAACTCGAGGAGGAGCAGACCGACAGACTCACGGTGACGCTGAAGGTCGAATAGGCCGAGCAAGCGAGAAGAGGCTGTCACGCCCGCCACCCAGGCGGGCGTTTTCATTTGGGGGCGAGACCGTTGGAGCGGGTAGAGCGGGAGGTCCGAATCATCAAGTCCGACTCCAAGAAGCGCTATACGCTCGGCGTGGTCTACGAGCCGGACGTGGTCGACAGCCAGGGCGACTGGACCGACGCCGAGGAGATCGAGAAGGCCGCCCACGCCTTCATGCTCGCGCTCCAGGGCCGGCCGCGGCTGGGCAAGGCCGCCCTGGCCGTGCTCGGGCTCGTCGCCAAGGGCCTCCGGCAGCGGCCCATGGTCGTCATCGACGTCGGCGACTGTTGGGAGGAGCTCCGGAAGGCCGGCGAGGGCTTGGGCTACATGCACCAGGTCTGGGACCAGGGCATCGGGGAGATCGTCGAGTGCTACGTGGCGCCGTGCGACATGGTGGTGAACGAGCAGCCGGTCCGGAAGGGCGCGTGGCTCCTCGGCGTTATCTGGTCGGAGGAGTACTTCGCGAAGGTGGAGGCCGGCGAGATTACCGGCCTGAGCATGGGCGGTAGCGGGAGGCGAGTGCCGGATGCCCAAGCTGGTAGACCTTAACATCACCGAGATCAGCGGAGTCGACAAGGCGGCCAACGGCCGCCGCTTCCTCATCGTCAAGCGGGCCGAGCCGGAGGAGGTCGTCACGAAGGCCCTCACGGACGAGGACAAGAGTGCCTACAAGTCCGACCTCAGGGACAGTTCCACGCAGGACCTCACGGCCGGCCACCGGCGCATCCACCAGTGGGCCGGGTCGGGTGCCCTCCCGACCGGTCTGAGTAAGACGGACCTGGTGTGGATGCACAACGCCCTGGTGGACGAGCTAC
Organism: Anaerolinea sp.; assembly: GCA_020725765.1. Lineage (GTDB taxonomy): Bacteria > Chloroflexota > Anaerolineae > SpSt-313 > SpSt-313 > SpSt-313. Next base: position 13,054 of record DYEI01000155.1, read on the forward strand.
GCCGGCGCTTCAAGGAGGAAAACCCGGACACGACCTACGAGCACGACAGTCCCCTGAAGGTCGAGGACATCCCCGACAACCCGGGAGACGTCGAGAAGTGCAGGGCCATCACCAACCTCACCTCCCGCGTCAAGCGGCGTGAGGAGGGGAAGGTCAAGAAGGGTGGAGCTTTCATGAGTGACCCGCAGCACGACACCGCGCCCGTTCGGAGGGAGGAGTCGCGGGCCCAGACGCTCTGGCGGTTCGTGAAGGGCCTATTCGGTCAACCGGACAGGGTCGAGAAGTCGGAGAAGGCCAAGAGCCTCAACGAGGTCATGGCCGAGCGCCAGAAGACGGAGGTCCTCTGGGACCTGATCAGCGCGCTCCAGGACTCCATCTGGAGTATCCTCGAGGACGACACGATCACGGACAAGGCCTCGGCTGTCGTCGAGACGGTCAGCCAGTTCCAAGCTCAGGTCGTGGGGAGCGGCATCCTCAAGCGGGGCGCCAAGATCTCGGCGGACAGGCTTGCCCGCCTGAAGCAGGCTCACGAGCTGCTCGGCCAGATCATAGCGGAGGCGGAGCCCAAGGACGATGAGTCCGTGGCCAAGGGCGGGGGCACCGCCACCGTCCCGCCAGCGGCGGCTCCGGATGCAGGCAACACTGTCGACACCGGGACGCCAGGCCAGGGCCCCGACCTCGAGGCCCTGGTGCAGAAGGCTGTCCAGCCGCTGCTCGACCGGCTCGTCGCCCTCGAGAAGGCCTCGGGCGCGACCGCGAGCGCCGGCGACCCGGAGGGGCAGCCGGAGGCTTCTCCCACCCCCGACCCTGCTAGCCTGACCGCGGCGCTCAACAAGGCCCTCGAGCCCATCCTCGCGCGCATCGAGGCCCTGGAGAAGGCCCGAGGCATCAAGAAGTCCATCGACGGCCAGGACGGCTCGACGAAGGAGAGCCTCTGGGCCGGCATCCTGTGAGAGGAGAGTGAGGAGCGGTGGCTCTCAGCAACGCTGAGCTCCTGCAGAAGATCGACACGGGCTCCCTCGCCGGCGGAGGGCTTCTCAACCCCGAGCAGGCCCGGGAGTTCCTCCGCATGACCTTCGAGGCGACGCCGTTCAGCCAGCTCCACCGCAAGGAGCTCCGGACGGTGAAGGTCGGCGAGGTCGACAAGATCGCCATCGGCGGCCGACTGATCCGCAAGAAGATCGAGAACACGGACGACGGCTACCGCGCGGGCATCGCGACCTCGAAGGTGCAGTACTCCACCGTGCCCATTAGGCTCCCCTGGGAGATCACCGAGGACGCGATCCGGCAGAACATCGAGGGCGAGCGGTTCGAGGACACGGTCATGCAGATGATGACCACCCAGCTCGGCATCGACCTCGAGGACCTGCACTGGAACGGCGACACCGCGAGCGCGGACCCGTTCGTGTCCATCAACGACGGCTGGCTCAAGCAGATCCGCACGGGAACCGGTGCCCACGTGGTCGACTGCGCCGCCGACCCCGCCTTCGGCAAGGCGACCCTGTTCAAGGCCGTGAACGCCCTCCCGAACAAGTACCGGGGTCCCAATGTCCGTTGGATGATGAGTCCGACTCGGCGCATGAAGTGGCTCGAGTACCTCACCGGGCGGTCTACGGCGGCCGGTGATGCCGCCCTGATCGGCGCCGGCGACCAGGTCAACAAACCGGTGGGGTACGCCATCGTCGAGGTGCCGTCCCTGCCGGACAGCGTCATCGTGCTCGGCGACCCGAGGAACTTCATTGTGGTCAACACATACGACATCCGCATCCGCAAGACCACCGAGGGCCGCGAGTGCGTGATGCAGGACAAGCGGCTCTACGTCATCCACCTCGACGACGACCCGATCATCCAGGAGCTCGACGCCGTGGTCTTGCTCGACAACGTCCCGAGCACGCTTTCCTCCTCGTGAGCGAGGTGACCACGAATGAGGCGTCTTAGGCTCCGCTACCTCGGCTCCTACAGCGGACACGGGGTCGAGGTGACCCAGAAGAGCCCGGTCGTCGAGGTCGATGAGCCCAGGGCGAAGGCCCTGCTCGCCACGGGGTACTTCGACGACCTCGGGGGCGAGCCCGACGCTAGGGCGGCCGCCGGCGCGCCAGCCGAGGCCGTTCAAGCGCCCGCGCCGGCCGAGCCTCCCGAGCCGCCAGCGCCGGAAGCAGTTCCAGGCGCTGAGCGGGTGCGGGTGCAGGCGCCCGCCGGGGCTCCCGGGCCTATCACCACGGCCAGCCTTACGTCTGGGGCGGCCGGCCAGGCGCCGGCGGCTACGGTTCCGAGGCCCCAGCCCGCCAAGCGGCCGCCGGCCGGCGGCAAGCGGCGAAAGTAGTCCGCTCGACGTCAAACCGGCGGCGGTTCTCCCATGGGCCGCCGCCTGACCTTTTTGGAGGGAGAGATGGGGCGTGGAGTCCTTCCCCTGGAACGTCGGGGCCATCGGCGTGGTCCAGGCCGCCATGGCGGACATCGACTACACGGTCGCGCCGGCCAACGGCAGCGGCACCGTCGACGTCGTCACCCTGCCGGCCGGCTGCCTGGTGACGAAGACGATTGTCGAGGTCCTAGAGGCGTTCAACGCTGGCGGTACCAACGTCCTCACGGTCGGCACCAACGACACGGTCGACAACCTCGCCGCTGACGGCGACGTCAACGAAGGCGCCGTCGGCTTCAACGAGGTCTCGAAGAAGGTTCGCACCACGGCCGTTACCACCGTCAAGGCGAAGTACGCCCAGACGAACGGCGCGGGTTCCGCGGCCACCTCAGGCAAGGCCCGGGTGACCGTGGAGTTCGTCCGACTCACAGCCGAGTAGACGGGGAGGGCGGCGGCCAGTGGACTACCTGACACTCGACGCCCTGAGGGCCAGGGTGAGGACGGACCTCACGGACGCCGCCCTCTCCGCCGTCATCACGCAGCAGTCCGCGGCCATCACGCTGGCGCTGGGCGCGGAGCCGAACGATCCCATGAGCGAGGAGTTCAGCCCCGGGCCGACGGAGGGCGTGTGGCTGACCTTCCGGCCGGCGTCCGTGACCGAGGTCCGCGACCTCGACGCTGTCGTGCTCCTGGACCCTATGTGCTACCGCCTCGTCGGCAGGCTCCTGCTGCCGGCGTCCTCCTGGCCCCGCTGCATCAGGGTGACCTACTCCATCGCCGACCGCGCGGCCCTGCTTGCCCTCCTCGAGGGCGTCTGCCTCGACCTCTGCCGGCTTGCCGTGACCGACATGGGCGGCGAGCAGTCGGAGCAGATCGGCGACTACCGCCACGAGGCCAAGGACGTGCAGGCCGAACGGGCTAAGGTCCTTGCACGGCTCAACACCATCCGCGGCATCCGCCCGGCGCTGGCGAGGTGACTGACCCCGTGGACGACATCGCCATCCGGGTCGCGAGGCTGGTCGAGCGGGCGAAGGTCCGTGTGGTCCGGGAGGCCGGCCGGCGGATGGAGCAGGTCGGCCAGCACCTCGTGAACCAGTTGAAGCTCACTCTCCGCGGCCAGCGGCACGGCCGGCGCTACCGGGTGCCGGGCACCAAAGGCCGTTACGTGAAGGACGAGCAGGGCAGGTTCGTCCTGGACCCTGTCACCGGCAAGAGGAAGAAGCGCCGCGGAAAGCTCGCTTACTACACCGCATCCGCGCCGGGCGAGCCGCCGGCGGTGGCCACGGGCCGGCTCCGCAACAGCGTCACCTGGACGCTCGAGCGGCGCGACGGCGGCACGGTCACCGAGATAACGACCCGGGTCGAGCCCCGGGTGCGGTACGCCGGATGGCTAGAGGAGGGCACCAGGCGCATGAAACCGCGCCCCTATCTCAAGCCCACCTGGCAGCGGGAGCGGGAGCGGGTCCGGGCGTACCTGCTCCGGCGTTATCTCTAGGGGGTGGCCGCCGTGACCTTCTTCGGCCTCCTTACCGACCGGTGCGACGTCTACCGCTACGTCGAGAGCGGCCGCACCCAAGGGGTCCCCGTGTTCGCCGCCTCGCCCGCCCTGACCGGGGTGTCGTGCCGGCTTTCAGGCGTGAGCGGCCGCGAGGTGGAGGGCGACGCGGAGACTCTCGTCTACACTGAATGCCTGCTTTTCCTGCCGCCCGGCACTGACATCCGGACGGGTGACAAGGTCGTGGTTGCGGGGCAGGAGTTCCGGGCCCTGCCGCCGCGCCCGGCTGGCCGGCATCACCTGGAGGTCCCTCTCCAGCGCGTCTGGGAGCGATGAGCGATGCGCCTCTACGACCAGTTCAGGAGTTTCGGGCGGTGGCTGAACCAGCTTCACCCGGACTGGCCGATCTACGCCGGCCGGGTGCCCCAGGACTTCCGGCGCCCCAGCTTCTATCTCGCGCCCGGCCCCGACAGGGACCGGCTGCTGTCGGGCTTGGTCGTAGAGTCGTCTGTGACCTGGACCGTGGTGTACTTCGCCGACTCTCGAGACGACGCCCTGGCGACCACCGACGCGCTGACCCTCGCGCTCCTGGACCCCGGCCCCGGCGTCCCGCTCTACGACTTCGGGTCCACGCCCGAGGCGCCCGCAGACCGCTACATCAGGGTCGAGTTCGTGGAGCGCGTCTTCGACGAGGACGACGCCGGCCTGTGGTCGGTAACCATGCAGGTCAGGACCGTTCTGCGCCTTCCGCGGGCCATCGCGGACGCGCCAGCGATAGCGAGGGTGCACGTCTCCGAACAGTGGAGGTGAGCCTCATGCCTAAGCGGCAACCTGAGCCGGCGGCCGGGCCGGCCTTCCCGGAGCCGCAGCACTATCGCCCCGAGGACCTCATCAGCCACGCGCGGGAGATCGCCGGGGTGAACCCGGAGATCGCCCGGGCGGCGCTCTCGGAGGTCACCCGGCATGAACTGACCTTGAGCGACTTCCGGCGCGCGGTGGATGCGTTCCTCAAGCGCCGGGTGAGGTAGAGAGGCGGTGAAAGCGCATGCCAGGCGGAACCTGGAGCCCGACCGAGGTTAAGGTCCGGCCGGGCTTCTACCTGAACTTTGTCGCCGCTGCCGCCGAGGCCATCAAGCCCGGCGCGCGCGGCGTGGTGGGCATCCCGGTCCGCGCGAGCTGGGGCCCAATCCGGCAGTTCGTCGAGATCGGCAGCGAGGCGGAACTTGTGACGGCTTACGGTAGCGACGTGAGCGACGGCGTGACGGCCTACCGAATCGGCCGGCTGGCTCTTCTCGGCGGCGCCAAGACGCTCCTGGCCTACAGGATCGCCGACGCCAACGCGGCCAAGGCGTCCATCACCCTTACCGACTCCAATGCCACGCCGACTAACGTGCTCGTTCTGCGGACGAAGTACGAGGGCGAGCGCGGCAACACCTTCAAGGTCACCACCCGCACGAACCCCGTGGACCCGGCCAAGCAGGACATCCTGCTCTACGAGGGCACGGCGCTCCTCCGGACCTTCACGTTCGCGACCGGCACCGGCGGCATCGACAACGCCGTGGCGGCCGTGAACGGGGACACCGGGAACGCGTGGGTGACTGCGGAGAAGCTGGTCGACGGCAACGGAGTGCTCGCGGCGGTCACTAGCTCGCCGTTCGCGGGTGGCAATTCGGGGATCGCCGCCCTCGCCAACATCGACTACACGGACGCCATGACGGCCTTCGAGGCGAGGGAATTCGACCTTTTCGCGCTCGACGGTCCCGGCAGCTCCGCCCTGCAGACGGCCGTGGTCGGGTGGATCGCCCGGATCCGCTCGGAGGGCAAGGGCGTCATCGCCGTCATGGGCGGCACCACCGCCGACGACGCGGACCCGGCCGCTGGCAACGCACGGTCGGCGGGGTTCAACCATGAGGGCGTCGTGAACGTCATCACCTCGGCCGTGCTCGACGGCGCGACCTACGCGTCCGGCGACGCCGCCGCCTATGTCGCCGGCCTCATCGCCGGCCGGCGGCTCACCGAGACCATCACCTACGCGGGGACACCGTTCGAGGACGTCTCGCCGCGCCTCACGAACACGCAGGTCGTCGAGGCCCTCAGGTCGGGCTCCCTGGTCCTCATCCACGACGGCCGCCAGGTGAAGGTCGAGCAGGGCATCAACACCCTGACGGTCCTCCGTGAGGGCCAGAACAGCCAGTGGAAGAAGATCAAGGCCGTCCGGATCATGGACGCCATCAACGCTGACCTCCTCCGCGCGGCGTCCGACAGCTACATCGGAAAGGTGCCCAACACCGACGACGGACGCGCGGCGCTCCTGTCGGCGATGAAGGCCTACATGGACGTCCTCGTCTCCGAGGGGGCCATCGCCCGGGACTACAAGGTCTATCTCGACCCAGCCTACCCCAACCCGGCCCCCGACGAGGTCTACGTCCGGTGGGAGGCCTCCATCGTGGACGCGATGGAGAAGATCTACGGCACCTTCGTGGTGACGGGCTAGGGGGTGACGGTGCATGCCTCTCGACGCTAGTCGCGTCATAAGCGGGACCTTCGGCTCCGTCTGGATGGACGGAAGGTGGCTCACGAACTTCAACCACCTTGAGGCCAACGTCGAGGTCCAGAAGGCTGAGCTCAAGCTGGCCGGCGACCGGTGGACCCGTCGTAAGGTGACCGGCCTCAACGGGACCGGGACCATCTCGGGCTTCAAGGTCACGAGCGAGCTCATCCAGCTCATGGCCCCCGTGGCGGACAACGCCAGGGGCGCCGTCAAGACGGAGCTCATCACCAAGCTCGCCGATCCGGAGGCCTACGGCTTCGAGCGGATCCGGCTCAAGAACGTGATGTTCGACCGCATCCAGCTCGCCAACTGGACGGCCGGCGAGACAGTGGCCGAGGAGTGGCCGTTCACCTTCGAGGAGTTCGAGCTCCTCGACCCAATCGTGGCTTCGTAATGGGGGTGGCGGCATGGATGACACGGCGGAACGGATGTCGGAGGAGCAGGTCCTGCAGCGTCTCCTGTCGGCCGACTCGGTGCCGGAGCGCACGGTGACGATCCCGCGCCTCGGGATTCCCGTCACGCTGCGGGGGCTGACGGGCAAGCAGGTGTTCAGCCTCCGGGAGCGGTGCACCGAGCGGACCACCCGGCGCGGACAGATGGTCGAGCGTGTGGACGAGGAAGAGTTCAACACTGCCCTGGTCGCGGCGGCCACCGCCAGCCCCAACTGGGGCGACCCTAAACTGCTGGCTAAGTACCGCGCCTCGGGGCCGGAGGAGGTCATCAAACGCGTCCTGCTGGCCGGCGAGCTCGCCGCGCTGGGAGACGCGGTCCTGGACCTCTCCGGCTTCAACACGGAGCTCGAAGACGTAAAAAACTGATCCGGACCGGGGCGCTGGCGGGCATGCTGCACGCCATCTGGGTGCGGCACCACGTGCGCCCCGGGGAGTTCTGGAGTCTGCCCCGCGGTGAGCAGCTCTTCCTCCTGGCGAGCATGGAGCTGGAGCTGGCTGAGGAGGCGCGGGCCATGAGGGAGGTGGAGCGGCGCCGTGGCCGATGAGGAACTCTACCGTGTCAAACTCGTCATGGAGATCCACGACCGGACGCGGGCAGCCCTGGCGCGCATGAGCTCCGCCTCCAGGCGGGTGGAGAGCGCGTTCGCACGCACCCGCCAGGTCGCTCAGTCGCTCGGCCGGACGGTCATCTCGCCCACGGTGAGCATCAAGGACAAGGCCACGGCGGGCCTGCAGCTGGTCCGGTCCGCGGCGAAGTCGCTGACGGGCACCGCTTGGCGCCTGACTCTCGCGGTGTGGGACCGCGCGACAGGTTTCCTCGATCGCATCCGGAGATCGCTCTTCAGCCTGAAGGGCCTGGCCGTGACAGTCCTCGCAGGGCTGGGGCTCGGGAAACTCGGCCAGGCCACACTCGGGGCGGCTGCCACCTGGGAGACCCAGGCGGTCAGCATGGAGCACTTCCTCAGGGGCAACAAGGCCCTCGCGGCTGAGATAACCGGCTGGCTCGAGCGGTTCGCCGCGGCTACGCCGTTCGAGATGTCCGACCTCTTCCCGGCGATGAGCCGGGCCATAGGGATCACGGGCGGCAACGTCGCCGTGAGCCAGCGGCTGGTGAAGCTCGCCGCCGACATGGCCGGCCTTACCCCGGGCAAGACGGTCCTGGACGCGATGGAGGCCCTCGCCGACGCCCAGATGGGCGAGTTCGAGCGGCTCCGGGAATTCCAGATGAAGATGACCCAGGAGCAGATGAAGGCTCTGGGCGGATTCGAGGGTTTCCTCCGCGCGGCGGAGCAACGCTTCGCCGGCGGCGCCGCGAAGCTGGCCCGAACCACGGTCGGTCTGGTGTCCACGATCACGGACAACATCAAGAACCTCTTCCGGGCCGCAGGCACCGGGATGCTCGAGGCGATAAAGCCCCGGCTCCAGAAGGTCGTCGACTGGTTCGGGCAGAACGAGCGGACCGTCACCCGGTGGCGGAACACCCTCGCGGACATGGGCCGGCAGGCGGCGGACAAGATCCTCTCCTGGCTGGAGCGGGCCTTCCGCTACCTCGACACCCACTACTTCAGTAACCCGGAGTTCCAGAGGCTCGACCTGAGCGGGAAGATCAAGTTCGTCTGGGACGACCTGAAGGCGAGCTTCGACAACTGGTGGGACACCGGAGGTAGGGACGAGGCGGTCGAACTCGGCAAGACAATCGGAAATGCCCTGCTTGAGGGCATCTCCGCCGTGCTCGGAGGCCTGTTCAGCTGGGCATGGGAGACCAACAAGCAAGCGGTCACCGAGCCCAGCGGGGAAAACGTAAAGCGCGCCCTGGGTACCGACCTCCTCTTGGCTCTCCTGTTCGGCCGCTTCCTGGGGCCCGTATTCCGGGGCGGAAAGTGGATCCTCGGCAAGCTCCTCGGCTGGGGCGCGGCCGCTGGCGCGGGAGCTGCCGCGGGGTCGGCTACGGGGACGGGAGGTGCCGCTGCCGCCACGGCTCCGACGCTGGCCAGGGCTGTCGTGCCCCGGGCTGGAGCCGTCGTGTCGGGAGCCGCCAGCGGCCTCGGTGCGGTCATGGCGGGGTCCGCTCCCGCGTGGATCCTCCCTGCCGCTATACTGACGGCGGCAGTGGCGGTTGCCAGTTCCCTGTACGGCGGTTTCCGCCGGGGATTCAAGTACGGGGACTGGAGCTACTTCCGCTATCATGGCGAGGGCGCGCCGCCCGAGCCCCCCGTGGACTTCGAATTCAAGCCGTCCCCTGTAACCCCGCCAGCCAGGTCCATGGCCGAGCAGGCGTGGTGGCGCACGACCTACCAGCCCATTATCCAGGTGAGCGTGGACGCAAGGGGCGCGGATCCCGAGGAGGTTGCCGAAAAGGTGGCGGCCGTCGTAGCCCGCAAGGTCGGGCAGGTTTGGGAGAACAGCCCCAGCCTGGCCCTGGGCCGGTAGCGCGGGCGGGCGAGAGGAAAATGCTGGGGTGCGCAGAATGGGACCAACCGCATACACTCTTGCCGGGAGGCGATGAGGGTGGCTGCGGACGACAGGGGGACTGCGGTCGACCACCTTAACCGCCACAATCTCAGCAGGGGCGCCAGGCTCGGGCTGACAGTATTCTGGGCCGTCTTCTTGGGCCTCAGCGTCTTCGGATGCATCATGGCCAGTATAGCCACCTCCAGACAACCGACGAGCGCCGTGCCTTCAGCCGGAGCCTCGCAGGGTACGACATCGCCGCCTCCAGCGGAACCTTCCTTCGTCGAGGCTGGAAAGCCCCAACTCCTCTTCGGCACCTGGCTCGTGACGGCTGGCGCGGGGCCGCTCGAATTCAGACACCACCTCGGCAGCGAATGGTCGGGCAAGGACGCCGACAAAGGCTACGTCTACGTGCTCGTCCCCTTGTCGATCACGAACGACTCGAAACAGACGGACAGCTATCCGTGGGTGACATGGCTTCTTAAAGACGATGAGGACTACACGTACAAGATCGAGTCCGGCGCGGACTTCTACCTCCCGCAAAGCCGCGTTCTCGATACGAGCAACTTTCCGCCGGGCGCCACGAGGACCGGGGTCCTGGTCTTCCAGGTCCGCGAGGGCGTGAAGGACCTCTACCTTTCGTGCAACCTGGTCAACCGCCAGGGGCTGCCCTGGCACTTCAAGGTGAGCCAAGGTGGTTAGGCCATGGACTTCTACTTTCTCGGCCCCCCGGACCTCCGGCTGCCGGTCAACCCGGCCGAGGTCCAGGTCGAGGCCTCCGGCAAGACCGAGACGTTGAGCCTCGTCAACCTGGGAGACGTCGAGATCCCCGTCGGGCGGCAGCCGGCGGGGATTTCGCTTTCGAGCTTCTTCCCTCGGGACTACGACCCGGGGTACTGCCGCTACGCGGACATCCCCGAGCCGGCCGAGGCCCTGCGGGTCCTCGTGGCCTGGAGGGACTCCGGCCGGCCGGTGCGGTTCCTGGTGACGGAAACTTCGATCAACCTCCTCGTCTTCGTGGCCAAGATCAGCTACCGCTTCGCCGGCGGGGAACCGGGCGACCTTTATTACGATCTCGGCCTCCGGGAGTGGCGCGACCTCCGCGTCCGCCAGGTGGCCGCCGCGACGACCGCCTCCGCCCAGGGGAGCGCGACGGCAGCCGCGGCGCGCCCGGACACCAAGCCGGCGCCGAAGGTCTATACGGTGAGGTCCGGCGACACGCTCTACGGCATCGCCAAGCTTGAGCTCGGTAACGGGGCCCGGTGGCGCGAGATCTACGACCTAAACAAGAGCGTCATCGGCCCCGACCCGAACCTCATCCGCCCGGGCCAGCGACTGGTGATGCCGACATGATCCCATATGACGTCATCCTGGCCGGCCGGTGGTCGTTCGGCGAGGTTGTGGAGTCGGTCACTCTCGACGAGGCTCTGGACGAGATCGCCATGCGGGCCACGGTGGGCCTGGTCGTCACGGCCGACTTCCCGGGCATCGAGCCCGGGCAGGCGCTGCAGATCGCGGGCCCCTCGGGGACCGTCTTCGACGGCGTGGTTTGGGAGCCGTTGAGCACCACGCGCGGCCTGAAACGCCTGTCCATCACGGCTTACGACCGCACCATCTACCTGGCCAAGAGCGAGGACGAGTACCTCTTCCCGGCCGGCCAGACGGCGAGCCAGAGGCTGAGGCGTTACGCCTCCGACTGGGGGCTCGCCCTTGGGTCCGTGGCGGACACAAAGGTCCCGCTGGCCCGGGCCGTCTACCGGGCGCAGCCGATCTACAGCATGATCCGCTCCGACCTCGCCGAAACAGCCCGCAAGGGGGGAGGCCTCTTCCGGGCGAGGATGACCGGGCTCTCCCTGGACCTGGTCGCGCTCGGTTCCAACGCCGCGGTACCCGCCCTGGTCGTCGGCTGGAACGTCGAGCAGGTCGCCCAGCGGCGCACGCTCGAGGGTGCCGTCACGCGCGCGAAGGTCTTGGGCGAGGCGGCGGACGACAGCCTCTCACCCGTCCTGGCGGTGGCGTCAGGTGATACGGACAAGTTTGGGACCCTTCAGAGGGTCATCCAGGACAGCCAGATTACCACGGCCGGCGAGGCCAAGGCCGCAGCCGCGGGCGCCCTGGCCGGCGTCCAGGAGACACTGAGCGTGACGGTCGTCGGCCTGGAGGGCGTCCGGGCCGGCGACAGGGTGACCCTCGACGGGCTCTCCTGCCTGGTGACAGAGGTTAAGGTGGACGTGCGGCCCGGGCTCGTGGAGACGAGCCTGGAGCTCGCCGACTCCGGCTACGTGAGGCGGGCCTACTATGCCTAACCCCTACAAGGCGCTCGCGGCCTCGATCGAGGAGCGGGCGCGCCGGCACGCCGAGGCAGCCACCCTGGGTATTTCGGCGGAGCTCGGGACGATCACCCCCACCGGCCTGAAGCTCGACGGGTTCGCGCACGAGATCCGGGACTACCTGGTCGCAGCCGGCCTCACCCTCCCGGGCGCGCTCGGGCCGGACTCCGGAGGCGACACCCTTACGACCCCGGATGGCCTGCGGGCCCTGAGGGCGGGGGACCGGGTCCTCGTGGTGCCGGTCAACCGCGGCCAGGACCACGTCGTCGTCGCGAGGGTGGTGCGCCATGCCTAGCCTGCTGCCGACGTCCTCCGGGGCGTCGGTCCTTTCGCCCGTCTCTGCGGGCCGGCAGGTCTCCTTCGGGAGGTCCTGGCGGTTCGACTTCGAGAGGGGCGACTTCGTGCCCACCGCGACCGGCGGGGTCGCGATGTCCTCGGACGTGCAGGCGTGGGTCGAATGGTGCCGCAAGGCACTGCTGACCGCGCGCTACCGCCACTTGGCCTACGGCCGCGCCTACGGCCAGGAGTTCGAGGACCTGATTGGGCGGGGCCTGACCCGCGAGGCGGCCGAGGCGGAGGTCCGGCGCATGGTCACCGAGTGCCTCACAGTTGACCCGCGGACGGCGTCCGTGGGGAACTTTGCGTTCGACTGGGCGGGTGACGCGGTCTACGTCACCTGCGAGATCGCGAGCGTCCGCGGCGAGAGCGCGTCCGTGGGCGTCAGGGTGGTGGTCTCCTGATGGCCGATCTCCCCGACTACCTCACCGAGCAGACCGAAGAGGCCATCCGGCAGCGGATGCTCGACTCGCTCCCAGCGGACCTCGACAAGACCGAGGGCAGCTACCTCTGGGACGCCCTCGCTCCGGCGGCGATAGAGCTCGCCCAGGTCGCCCTCTGGGCCCAGGAGGTCCTCCGGCGCGTCTTCGCCAGCACCACGTTCGGGGCCTACCTCGACCTCCGCTGCGAGGAGCACGGCCTCACCCGGCGGCCAGCTGTCAAGGCCACCGGCCAGGTCGTCTTCACCGGCGTCGCTGGCACCGTGGTCCCGGCCGGGACGCGCGTCGCCACGCCGGCGGACCCGGTCTCCGGCACGGCCTCCGTCGAGTTCGTGACCACCGCTGCCGCCACGATTGCCAGCGGGGGCAGTACGGTAGCGGACGTCGAGGCCGTAGAGGCAGGTGCCGCCGGGAACGTCGCGGCTGGCACGATCACCCTCATGGTGACGCCGGTCCCCGGGGTCTCGGGGGTCTCCAATCCGGCGGCCACCGGTGGCGGGCTCGGCCCCGAGGACGACGCATCCCTACTGAACCGCTACCTCCAGAGGGTGCGGAGCCCGTCTGCCGGAGGCAACAAGGCGGACTACGTCAACTGGGCCCTGGAGGTCCCAGGCGTCGGTGGGGTGGCGGTTGTGCCCGTGCGGGACGGCCCGGGGACCGTGGCCGTGGCCATCATCGACAGCGGCCACGTCCCGGCGGACCAGCCGCTTGTGGACGCCGTCCAGGACTACATCGCACCGCCGTGGGTCGACGAGGCGGAGGCCGAGGCCATGACCCTCGGCGGCGGCGGGACGAGCATCGATCAGACCCAACCCGACGACACCGGCGACTCGGTGCGGATGGTCTACGACGCGGCGGGCCCGGGCACCGTCCGCCACTCCCTGGCCGGCGTCCTGCAGCAGGCTGGGGTCTGGCAAGTCCGGGTGCGGGTCAAGGTCGACTCCACCGCGGGCGCCGCTGACCTCCTCGAGGTTGGCGTCTACAACCTGTCGGCAGCCGGCTGGGCGAAGACCAGCCCGGGCGGGACGGCGGACGCCGTGGCCACGCTCAGGGCGGCGGACCTGGGCACCGCGTTCGCCGACGTGACCGTCGCGTTCTACTGGAACGGCGTCGACCAGCTGGAGCTAAGGGTGACCCGCCTCACCTCCGACACCACGACCACGGCCTGGGTCGATCGGGCGGTCTACCGCTCGACGTTCTCCCAGGACACCGGGACCGGGAAGGCGCCCATCGGCGCCCGCGTGACGGTCGAGCCGGCGACCTCGGTGCTGATCAACGTCTCGGCCACCCTCACAATCGCCCCAGACTACAACGCTGACAGCGTCAAGGCTGCGGTGGTCGACAACCTCAGGGCTTACCTCCGGAGTTTGGCGCTGCAGGCTGACAACGACGTCCGGTACGTCCGCATCGGTGAGACGATCCTGGAGACCCCGGGCGTGCTCGACTATGCCAACCTGACAGTGAACGGGGGCACGGCCAACATCACGATCGGACAGACGGAGGTGGCGGTGCTCGGGAGCGTGACCCTGACGTGAGCCTGACCTCGACAAGCGGCAAGAGGATGCTCGGTTACCTGCCGCCCTACTACGGCTCCTCCCGGGTCATGGCCGCCGTCCTGCAGGCCCAAGGCGCCGAGCTTGACAAGCTGCGGCAGGCCCTCGACGCCGTCCTGGACCAGGCCTTCGTCGCGCGGGCAACCTGGGGACTCGACATCTGGGAGCGGGAATTGGGCCTCCCGGTCGCGCCGAACGCACCGGACTCCGAGCGCCGGCGGCGGATCATCTCCAGGCTGCGCGGCACGGGCACCGCCACGAGCGCCGTAGTCCGTCAGGTCGCCGAGTCCTACGACAACGGCCGCGTGGCGGTCATCGAGGACCATCCGGGCTACCGCGTGATCGTGCGCTTCACCGACACCCACGGGGTGCCGGCCAACATCGACGACATCAAGCTCTCCCTGGGGTCGGTCGTCCCCGCGCACCTGGACCTAGTCTACGAGTACACCTACCTCGTCTGGACGCAGCTCGACGCGAAGGGGCTGACCTGGGACGCCCTCGATGCCCAGGCCCTCACGTTCGACGGTCTGGAGGTGTGGAGCTGATGCCTACTCCCAGCCCCCGGCTCGGGATACCGCTGCCGCTCGGCAACGAGACGGTCAGCCGGCAGGCGTTCCTCGATGTCTATAACGCCATAGACGCCAACGCGGCCACACGCGCCGAACCGGAGGTCCTTGCCCAGGACCTCTTCGCCCAGGGCTTCGTCGCGTCCGGCCTTGCGGCCACCAAGGACTCCGGCGCGGGGAACAAGGTCAACGTGACCGCGGGCGTCGCCTACGTGAGCCAACTTGGCGGCGGCCTGCGCAGGTACAGCCTCCCGGCGGCTGGCTTCACCGCGACGTCAGCCTCGGCCCTTTACTACCTCGACCTGCAGCCCGACGGAACGTGGTCGTGGGCCACGACCCACAGCGCCCAGACCGGCTACCTCCCCGTGGCGGAGGTCCAGACGGACGCCTCCGGGAGCATCACCGCTGTGACCGACAGGCGCCCCCTGGCTCCCGGGCTGTCCCCGGTCAACGCCGACCGTCTGGACGGCTACCATGCTGGCCACTCCTCAGGCCAGGTACCGGTGAGTGACGGGGCGCTTAACGCCGGCCTGAATGCCGACCAGCTAGACGGCTACCACGCCGGACACGCCGCCGGGCAGGTGCCGGTGAGCGACGGTCAGGCGAACACTAACCTCAACGCCGACCTGCTGGATGGCCAGCACGGCGACTTTTACCGCAACGCGGCCAACCTCAATGCGGGGACGGTGCCCCTGGACCGCATCCCGACCCCTCTTACGGGGAAGGACGCAGACACTGTAGACGGTGCGCACGCGGGCACGGGCGCGGGGAACGTCCTCCGGCTCGACGGCTCCGGCCTGGTCCCGCTGGCCAACATCCCCACCGTCCTGGCCGGCAAGGACGCGGATACCCTGGACGGACAGCATGGCTCCTACTACGCCTCGGCTGCCTCCGTCGGAGCGGTGGCCCGCCTCTTCGCGGACGCGAACGCGAAGGACTTCGTCCTCAGCGGCACGGGGGTGGGTGTTCAGAGCGATTCCGGCGCTTGGTCCGGGCAGGCTGTCGTGGCGGACGCCTCCGTGGCCGGGTCGGCGGCGGCCGACATCGTCATCTTCCCGATCTCGACCCTCCGCTGGACCGAGTACGTCGTCGCCGTCCGCATGCAGACCAACGACGCCACGACCGCCAACCTCGCGGTCCTATACCTCGAGCAGTACGTGAACTCCGCGTGGCAGACTGTGGCTCAGAAGCAGGTCGACGGGGCGATGTTCACCCAGGCCGGCGATTACGAGGTGTTCTACGTGCGGGGCCACTACTCCGCCGGCAGTCAGTTCCGGGTGCGCGTGCGCTGGAACAGAGCCACGGCTACCCATGTCCTCAGCGTGGACGCGATCGTGATAGTCCCGGTCGGTGCCACCGCGGCCGTCTAGGAGCTGATCAGCCTTGCCCTGGTCCCAGCCTCTCACGCCCGGGCGCGCTCTAGCCCTGCGGGCGGTCCTGCAGGAGATCCGGGACACGGTCAACGCGTACCAGACGTCCCCGACCGGCGCCGCCGGGGCGGCTTTCAGCTTCCTGCCCGTCCGCGACGCGCGGCTGCCTCCCGACTCCTGGTACGCCATACTGAGTGAGCTCCGGGCCAAGATTGACGGTTTCGCCACCTCGGCGTTCGCGAACTGGCCGGAGATGCGGGACAGCCGCGCCGTAGACGTGCACCAGTGGCTGTCGACGCTCCGGCAGAACATGGACACCGTCCAGGCGACATGCTGGCGGTGTAACACGTGCCAGACGAGGGTGACCTGCTCGCTCTGCAACGCCTGCCAGACCTGCGTCAGTTGCCAGACCTGTAACGCCAGCTGCTACTCGTGCAACTCCTGCATGACGTGCGTCACCGCGCAGGGCTCCTGCTCCAGCTGCCAGGTCTGCGTCAGCTGCCAGAGCTGTAACGCAAGCTGCTACTACTGCAACACCTGTCAGACCTGCAACTCCTGCATGTCCAAGGTGACCTGCCAGCTCTGCAACACCTGCCAGAGCACCTGCTACTCGTGTCAGGTCTGCGACGCCTGCCAGGCCTGCGTCTCATGCTACTT
The DNA here is from genome assembly GCA_020725765.1 of Anaerolinea sp. Taxonomy (GTDB): domain Bacteria; phylum Chloroflexota; class Anaerolineae; order SpSt-313; family SpSt-313; genus SpSt-313. Next base: position 29,617 of record DYEI01000155.1, read on the forward strand.
CTGCTACACCTGCAACTACTGCAACGTGAGCTGCTACACCTGCTACAGCTGCCAGACCTGCGTCACGTGCCAGGTGTGCTACACCACCGTGACCTAGCCACTCGGGAGCAGGGAGGAGGCCGCCAAATGTCCTGCTCCGCCTGCCAGGTCTGTAACGTCTGTCAGTACTGCAACGCAAGCTGCTATAGCTGTAACACTTGCCAGACAGCGGTGTCGTGCTCCGTCTGCAACACGTGCCAGACCTGCGTGAGCTGTCAGTACTGTAACGCGAGCTGCTACTCGTGCAACTCGTGCATGGTCTGTAACCTGGCGCAGGGCTCCTGCTCCAG
>DYEI01000156.1 GCA_020725765.1 Anaerolinea sp.
CCATCTCGGCGAGTTCTGGACGGTACCGCGAGTTCGCTCCGAAAGGCCAAAGTCGAGCCCCTTTCAGCAAGTTTCCCCCTTCCCCGCGGGGTTCAGGGGCGGACAGGGGTAGGGGCGGCTCCGCGGGATGCTGCGCGGGCCACGGGCGCCTACGCTCCAACCCACCGGGCAGGGCGGGTTCAGAATCTCACTCGGCGCACGGAACGGAAGCGGGGTGCTGCTAGTTCTGCCCGTCGGGGTCGGCTTTGCGCCGGCTTTTGGGGAATCGCCTCGCGCTTGCCTCCCTCCCGAGGCGGACGTCGCGGCGCTGGCCTCAAGGAGGGATCTGGGGTGGGGCGATGCCGCGCCGGGAGCCAGGCGTGCAAGTCCAAACAGACGCCAGACGGAGAGAGGATGCCCGGGCCGGCTAAGGGGGCGCTGGCTCGAAGGCCGGCGTTGCCTCCGCGCCACACCGCGCCCCGAGCCAATCGCAGGGGTGGACCGGGAGGCGGTGGACAGAGGTCGGGCATGAGGGGGATTGCCGCGCAATCGCCGCGCCGGCTATCCCGGCCAGTCGACTGTGGCCTCGACCTCGCCAGGACTGCCCTCTGCGACAGAGGCGCCTACCCGCAACCTGCCGTCGCGGTCAAGGGCAAAGGCGAGCTGCAGGATGGCGCCGGCAGGTAGACCCCCGGGCAGGTGCACCCGCAGCCGCCCGCCTGCGTTCTCGCGCGCCCAGGGGCGCTCGCCCTCATAGACCGGGACCTCGAGCGCCGCCTCTCCAGCGGCAGGCAGGCGCAGTTCGCGAAGGGCCGGGCGCGGACTGGGCAGTATCTGCCCTCTTGGCAGGAGGACGTCCATCCGGCCGTCGGGGAATGCGAGGCCGAGGCTGTGGCTGGCCATTCCGCCGACGAAGGGAGCGACGAGGGCTCCGCAGGCAGGGCAGAAGGTGACTCCGGCAGGCGCAGCCCTGCCACATGCCCCGCAGCGCGGGCCACCCGGGTCGCTTCTCCCCCGCGGGCGGAGGCATGCTGGGCAGGGCGTGGCTCCCGGCCGCACGGAAGCGCCGCAGGTCCGACATTTCGCTGCCTCGTCGCGCTCTGCCGCCCGAATACGGAGGGAAGCGCCGCACTTCCAGCAGGCCTGGCGACGCCCGTCGTTGGGCAGGTCGCACTCGGGGCAGAGGACCCGCTCCTCGCCCACGAGTGCAGTGCCGCAGCGCTCGCAGGCCTGACGGTCCAGGGGGTTGGCGTGCCCGCAGCTCGGGCACTCTGCGCGCTCCAGGGTACCGGCGAGGATTGCCGCCCCCTGGGCCACACCGAGGTGAGGGTTCAGCCCTCGCAGCAGGGCGGCCCGCGGGAACCGGTCCGCAAGCAGCGCCTCAATCAGTGGCACCTGGCTGGACCCCCCCACGAGCAGGATGCCGTCGACCCCTTCTGGCGGCACCCCGCTGGCCTCCACTGCCTCCCGGGCCACCGATAGCGCGTCTTCGGCGCGGGGGCCGATCAGCCCCTCGAAGCAGGCGCGCGTCAGGACCTGCCCGATCTCCTCCGCGAGGCCGGGCACCTCGCCGTGGATGCGGATGGGCGCCTGCTGCAGCACCGAAAGGGCCACCTTGGCCCCTTCGGCGTGCACGCGCAGTATATGGCGCAGCTTCTGCCGGGATGCGGCGGTCTCGTCCAGCACCGCCCCGCGCTGTGCCTGCAGCTGCCGGATCAGATGCGCCACAATGGCATCGCTGAACTCGTGGCCACCCAGCCATGCATCGCCAGCCAGGGCGAGGGGCACCACGGCTCCGGGGAACAGGCGCACCACCGCCACATCGAGGCACCCGCCCCCGAGGTCGAACACCAGCACCGTCTGCGGCCGCGCTCCCGGCCGGCCATGGCTGTACGCGAGCGCGGCAGCCATCGGGCTCTGCACCAGCCGCAGCACAAAGAGGCCTGCCAGATGCGCCGCCTCCAGCAGCGAGGCGATCTGCGCCTGACCAAAGTAGGTCGGGATCGCCAGCACTGCGCGGCGGACCGGCTCGCCCAGCGCCCGCTCGGCCTGACGCTTCAGCTGTGCCAGGAAGAGCGCCATGCGCTCCCTTGGCGTGTACGGCTCCCCGCCGGGCGCGCAGAGGGCGCCATCCCGCGCCGGCTCTGCTGCCAGGCTGGCCGCGGCGTGCCCGATCACCAGCCTTCCCTGCGGGCTGCGGCCGACCACAGCAGGGATGATGGGGCTGCCGTCGCTCCCGGCGAGGGCGAGCGGCTCCCCCCGGCACAGGGCCGCGATGACTGCCTTGGTCGTGCCCAGGTCGATCCCAACGGCACGCAGCAAGAGCCCTACCTCCCGGCACACACGTCGATCACGTCACGCAGCAGCGCGGCGGCCGTTGGCAGCGGGTCCGGCTCGTCGATGGCGGCGTAGATCACTCCCATGGTGTCCGTCACATAGCGCACGCCCATCTCCCACGGGCGGAGCCGGGCGAGGGGATGCTCCGCCTCCAGGGCGGTCGGCCGCACCGAGAGCCGATACTCCTCGCCCGCGCGCTCGGCAAGGGCAAGGAGCTTGAGCACCCGCCCCTCTCGCCGCACCGCTGCGACCTGCTCGGGTGTGACGTTTCGGATGCCCTCGATCTCCACATCGCCCAGCACCGCAGGCCGCGCCAGGACGCTGTTGGCCACGATCACCAGCTTGGCTGCTGCATCCAGGCCATCCACATCCAGGGTCGGGTCTGCCTCCGCAATGCCCCGCCGCTGAGCTTCGGCCAGCGCCTCGGCAAAGGAGGTGCCAGCCTCGGCCATGGAGGTGAGGATATAGTTCGTGGTGCTGTTGAACACTCCCTCCACCCGGAGGACGGTGCTCCCGGCAAGGTCCCGGCGCCCGATGTTCACGGTCGGCAGGCCGCCGGCGACCGCCCCGCTGAAGGCAAGGCGAGCCCCCGCGCGCTCGGCCGCAGCGACGAGCTCGCGGTAGGCGAGGACCAGCGGCCCCTTGCTGGCCGTCACGACCGGTATGTGGCGGGCGAGGGCGTCGCGGATACAGTCGAGGCCGGGCTGGCCATCGCGCAGGTTGGTCGGCGTCGCTTCGACGAGGAGCCCGGCAGGAGAGGCGGCGAGGGCGTCGCGCACGTGCATCCCCGGCCGGCCCGCCGCAGGATAGGCCGAGACCCCCTGCCGCGCCTCCTTCATGGCCACGACCCGCAGCGGGTCCAATCCCTCTGGGTCAACCGCTGCGCCTGAGGAGTCGGCTGCGCCCACAAGGACGAGCCGCAGCCCGTACCGGGCCGCAAGGAGCGCCTCCTGCCGGGCCATCAGGCCCACAAAGCGCCGCCCAACGGCGCCGAGGCCCGCCACAAAGACCCGGATGACCCTATTGCCCTGTGATGCCATCGAAGCTGCCCTCCGCGACCGGCTCCCGCAGCCGCTCCGTGCCGGGGGCCTGCCGGTCATCAGGCTCGCGTATCCGTGCCGCCGACCGGCGCGAGCGCGAGCACAGATCACGAGCGGCCCGGCGGCGGGGCCGAAAAGTCCAGCACGAGGGTGTCGGGCGCAGGCTGGACCTTGGGGAGCACGAAATGGAAGGTGCTGCCCTCGCCCTGCGCGCTCTCCGCCCAGATTCGCCCGCCGTGATACTCCACGATGTGCTTGCAGATCGTGAGCCCGAGCCCGGCTCCGCGGTAGGAGCGGGTGGACGTGCCGTCGACCTGGTAGAACCGCTCAAAGATACGCTGCAGCTGGTCGGTCGGGATGCCGATGCCGGTGTCGGACACGGAGACCTGGACCTCGCTTCCGAGGTCGCAGGCGCTGATTGTCACGCGGCCCCGGGTCGTGAACTTGAGCGCGTTCGATAGCAGGTTGGTGATCACCTGCTCCAGCCGCGCCTCGTCAGCCTGGATCAGGCCGAAATCGCCCGGCACGAGGTTCACGAGCTCGAGGCTGGCCTCGTGGGCCAGCGGCGCCATACGCGCGACTACCCCCTGCACGACCTGGCCGACCAGCACCCGCTCGATCCGCAGCCGCACCTGCCCCGCCTGCAGCCGCGAGAACTCGAGGAGGTCGTTGATCATCATCTGCAGGCCCTCGGCCTGCTCCTTCACCGTGGTGAGGAAATCCCGCTGCGTCTCGGTGAGCGGCCCCGTGCGGCCCATGAGGATGATGTCCACAAAGCCCTTGATCGAGTGGAGCGGGGTCTTGAGCTCGTGGGTCACCACCGACAAAAAGTCGGACTTGACCTGGTCCAGCTCGCGCTGCCGGGTGACATCGCGCAGGACGACGACCACTCCCTTCGGCTCTCCGCCCTCCCCGAGCACCCGAGAGGCCAGGGCCTGGTAGAACCTCACCGCATGCTCCCCTGATGGAGCGTTGGCGGCCGTAGGGGTCCCCGGTTCCGCGGCCGGTCCGGGGAGCGATATCTCGCGTATCAGCGAGGGATGGTCGCCGTCCAGCATCTCGTGGAACAGGGCGACCAGGTCTGGATTGCCGATCACCTCCGAGAGAAGCTGGCCAGCGCTCACCCCATGCTGCACTCCAAAGATACGCGCCGCGATCGGGTTGAGCACCGTCAGCCGCAGCCGGGCGTCGGTGGCGATGACCCCGTCACCGATGCCGCGAAGCATCGCTTCCAGCTCGCTCCGCCGCTCCTGGACGCGCGAGTACAGGCGGGCGTTTTTCACGGCGATCACGGCCTGGGCGGCGAAGGCGCTCAGCGCCTCGAGGTCCTCATCGGTGAAGGCGCCAGCCTCGGGGCTCGTGGCGATCAGCGCTCCGAGCGCGTCTCCGTCGGCCAGCAGGGGAACGCTGATGAGGGAGCCCAGGGGCCAGTCGCTCATGCCGGCGAGGCGCGGGTCATCGGCCGCGTGGTTGATGCGGATCGGCTTGCGGTTCTGAACCACCCAGGCCGCAAACCCCTCGCTCAGGGGCAGGTTGGCGGCACGCACCCGGTCCTCCAGGTCCGACACGGCCCGGATCACGAGCGCGCCCGTATCCTCGTCCAGCAGAGCCAGCGAGCAGCGGGCGTCACGCACGACCTGCGCGGCGTTGGTGACGATCAGTGCCAGCAGGTCCTCGAGCCCGAGCGCAGAGCTGATCGCCTTGGCGCCCTCCTGCAGCATCCTCAGTTGCTGAACGCGCCGGCTCAGGTCGGCCGCAGTCTGCTGGAGGGTGAGCGTCGCCCGCGCCACATCCAGGCGGCTCGACTTGAGCCGCGCCTCCAGCTCTTCGACACGACGCTGATTCCGGGCGATGACCTTGCCGAGCAGTATCGAGCCCACCGACAGAGCAAAGAGCATCAGGTAGCGCCAGAGGAACGCCGGCTCAACGAGGAAGAACCAGCCGCCTGCGTGAACGTACAGCACCCCTGCGTAGGCCGGGCCGACAAGGCCAGCGACGGACACGACCTCCGGCAACGGACCGTAGAGCGCGGCGACCCTGAGCATCAGCAGGCCGTAGAGAAAGCAGGCATCGCTCAGCGGGCCGCCGCTGTGGAAGACGAGCAGGCTGACGAAGGCCAGGTCTCCGAAGCAGCCGAGCAGCACGAGGGTGCGGGCGAGGTCCTCCCCCCAGGGCGGGCGCCCTGCAGGCAGCGCTCGCGCCGCCCTCTGTATGCCGGCCAGGAGCAGGGCAAAGGCCAGGTACAGCAACACGCTCCACGCCGCGCCTTCGGGAACGCTCCCGTGATGGACGGCTTGCACCAGGGCCAACCCCGCCACACCGACAAGGGCGCGGAAAAGCGCACCCATCCATCCTTCGCCGGCAAGGAGGTGAGCGCCAGCCCCTGACTCTACACGACTATCTGTGGCCCGAGCCATGGGTGACCCTCACGTGCGCAATGGGCGGCCGTCGGTCCGGGAGTTGGCAGCGCCACACCCCCTGCGCTGTTCCCGCGAAGAGATGCCCGCTTTGGAGGAGCAGCACCGTCGCCGGGCCCCCGATGGGCAGTGGCGGCAGGCTCTGCCAGGTGATCCCCCCGTCCATGGACAGCGTGACGGCACGGCCCTGAACCGCCGCGGCGACCTCTCCGGAGGGACCGGCTGCGACTGCATGCACGCTCCCTTGTACCGCCGGTGACCGCAGCCGCTGCCAGGAAGCCCCGCCGTCCTCGCTCAGGTGGAGGCCATCCTCGGTGCCGGCGTACACCCGGCCCTCGCATGCCGCGGCGACGGCCCAGACGGTGCGACCCGCAAGTGCTGAGCTCCAGTTGGCCCCCTGGTCTGTGGTGAGCCAGAGCCCGTCGCGCTCTGTCCCCAGGTACAGCACGCGGCGTGCGGGGTCCGCCGTCAGAACCAGCGGGCGCCCCTGGGCCGGATGGTCGGCCAGGCGAAGCCAGGTGTCGCCGCCGTCGGGACTGAAGTACAGGTGCCTCCCGCAGGCCGCATAGGCCGCCTTGCCGGGCACCAGGGTCAGGGCCTCGACCGGCAGGCCTGACAACCCCCGGCGCGGGACCCAGTAACGCCCCCCGTCGCCGGTCTGGTAGAGCGCGGGCAGACTATCGTCCTGGTCGTTCAAGGCCGCCAGGAGGAACCAGGGGTCATCCGGAGCGAGCGCGATGCAGGTAACCTCCACGCGGCCCAGCCCTCTGCGCGGGAGGCGACTCGCCGGGTCCCAGCTTGCGCCGGAGTCTTCCGAGCGGTAGATTCCCCAATGCTCTGCGACGGCATACAGCACCGGAGCGCCGGCATCACCGGCACCCAGAAGCAGCCGTACAGCGCCAGGCACGGCCGGCACGCCCGCCGGCTCCCATTGAAGGGGAGGCGTCGGTTGCAGGGCGGATGGCAGAGCAAGGAGCGGCAGGCCGAAGGCCAGGACGAGCCAGGCAATGGGGCGCCATCCGGGTCGGCTCCGCGTGCCGGTGAGCAAGTCCGCCATATGCATCACCCGGTATCAGCCTGTGGGCCCGGCGAGGGGGGCGACCCCGGCGCGCTTGTGGGAGTCGGCGGAGGCACGGGCGTGGGAGTGGCCGTCGGAGTCAGTGCCTTCGCAATGGCTGCCGCCTGCTGCTCGGCCTCGGTCCACTGGCTGCAACGGAGGCTCGCGACCGCCTGATAGTCGGCGAGGGCGAGGTCCAGCTCGCCCATTGCGAGCCTCTCGCCCGCTCTGCGCGTATAAGCCCGGCAGAGCATCCCGATCGCGCGGCCGTCGGCGTAGCCTGGTGCCTGAGCTATCAGCGCGCCCAGGCCCTCGATCGCCCCATCCCAATCAGCAGCCTCGAACGATGTCGCAGCCTGAAGGTAGGAGCGGGCCCACTCCAGCGAGGTGACGGCCTGGCGGGCGGAGGGTTGGGCCTCTACCGCCTTCTCCAGCAGGGCGACCCCCTGCCGGAGCTGGACGGCCGTCTCGGCGGTGCTGATCAGCTCCTGCCCTGCTGCCAGGCACGTCTCGCTCAGATGGCCGCGCACCTCGTCGCTGCGAAAGCCGGGCAACTCGCGCCCCAGCCTCTGCAGCGCCTGAATGGCATCACTCCAGCGCCGCTCGGCACGGAGGCGCAGAGCCAGGGCCAGGAGCGACGCGCCGCGCTGATGCTCCCGGCAGACAGCGAGACGCGCGGACGCCTCTCCGCGCGGATCAGGCAGCTCAGGGCTCGGCTGGACCTGGAGGGCGGCGCCGAAATCCGCGGACGATTGCTCCCACGCCCGGGCTGCCTCCTGAAAGCGCCCGCTCTCCTCTAGCATCATGGCCTCGGCAGCGCGTTGGTCGCCACGCTCATAGTAGGCCATCCAGAGGCCCTGCCGGGCCTCGCCATCCTCGGGCATGAGCAAGAGCAGCTCCTCGTAGGCATTGATGGCCTGTGGCCACTGCCTGGCTGCCACGCCCCCTCGGCCCAGTTGCCTCAGACGCGCCACGCGTTGGTCCAGCCGTGGGCTGACCATGCCATAGACAAGGGATACCAGGACGATCGCACCGAGGGTGGCCGGCATGAGCCACGGGGCCCGCCTGCGGGCGGCCGCGCGCGGCTGAGGCGATTCAGCCGCCTGCGGCAGGTCTTCGGCAAGCGCATGCGGGGCAAAGGATTCGAGACGGATGAAGATGTCCAGCTCGTTGAGCAGGGCGTCGATCCCGCGACGGCCCGGGTCCAGCTTCTTGAGGTTCCGAAAGCTTTCCCGAGCCTGCTGCCACTGCCGGCGACGGTAGTAGGCCATGCCTTGCCTGTAGAGGGCGTCGGCGCTCGTCCCATCCCCGGCACCTTCTGAGGGTAGGGCCCGGGCGTCCTGGGACTCGACCATTCGGTGAGACCTCGCCTTCACATGGGCACGCGGTTTTCGCGCGCCATTATACCTGAAATCCGCACGGCTGGCTACTTGACGCGCGGGCCCTGCACCTGTATAATCCGCCGGAAAGAACGGCTGCGACGGAGAGAGTAGGCGCGTGGAGGCCACCAGGGAGAGGGGGTCACCGACTGCAAGCCCCCTTTGGTCGAGGCGCGTTGAAGTTCACTCCTGAGCCGGGCGGGGGAAAGCGCCATGGCCGCACGGCGGCCGGGCGCAAGTAGTTCGCTCCGGATTTGCCCACCGTTACACGGGCAGCCGGTGAGCGGCAGGGCCTCTCCTGCGGTCGCCGGTGAGCAGAGTGGGTCCGCCGAGAGGCGGGCCAAGCGGGGTGGTACCGCGGAGTGCGCACGGCCGCACCTTCGTCCCCGGACGAAGGTAGCAGGCCGTTTTTCTTTTGGCCGCGCATCCGGCCGTGCCTGGCAGCCAGCCGGATGTCGGACCGAAGGAGGAGAAGCGGACATGCGGGAGCAACTGAGGACCATCGAAGAGCGAGCCCTCGCAGAGCTTGAATCGGCCGCCGACGAGGCGGCCCTCGAGGCGTGGCGCGTCCGGTTCCTCGGGCGGCGGGGCGAGCTCTCCCTGGCCCTGCGGGGCCTCGGGGCGCTGCCGCCTGAGGAGCGCCCGGCAGTCGGGCAGGTGGCCAACGAGGTCAAGCAGCGCCTCGAAACCGCCTATACGGCGCGGAGAGCCGCCCTCGAGGAGGAGGCAGTAGCCCGCGCCTTTCAGGCCGAGCGGGTCGATGTGACCCTGCCCGGGCGCATCCCGGCCCTCGGGCGGCTTCACATCAGCACGCAGACGCTGCGCGAGATCTATGATATCTTTACCAGGATGGGCTTTGCCATCTACGAGACTCCCGAGATCGAGACCGATGAGCTGAACTTTCAGCTCCTGAACATCCCACCACACCACCCGGCACGGGACATGTGGAGCACGCTCTATACCGATCGGGAGGGGGTGCTGCTGCGCACCCACACCTCGCCGGGGCAGATCCGGCTCATGCGCGAGATGTGCCCGGCGCCGATTCGGGCCATACTGCCAGGCAAGGTCTACCGCTACGAGCAGGTCTCGGCGCGCTACGAGTTCATGCTCCATCAGGTCGAGGGCCTCGTCGTCGGCAAGAACATCCACATGAGCGATCTGAAGGGCGTGCTGGAGGCCTTTGCCCGCCAGATCTTTGCGGGTATGCGCCGCTGGCGGTTCCGCGGCAGCTACTTCCCGTTCACCGAGCCGAGCATGGAGATGGACATCGAGTGCGTGATCTGTGGTGGCCCCGGCTGCCCGGTCTGCAAGTACTCCGGCTGGGTCGAGATTCTGGGCTCGGGGATGGTCCACCCCAGGGTGCTCGAGAACGGCGGCTACGATCCGGCGGTGTACAGCGGCTTTGCCTTCGGCATGGGGCCCGAGCGCATCGCCATGCTCAAGTACGGGATCAACGATATCCGCTACTTCTTCAGCAACGATCCACGCTTCCTGGCGCAGTTCGGCTAGGCCGCAACCGGGGCAGCGACCGGTCGCTCCGTGGCCGGACCCGAAGGCCAGAGCGCCGTCGCCGGGCGCAACGCCTGCCCGGAGTGCCTGCGAAAGGAGTGCACCATGCGAGTGCCCATAAGTTGGCTGAAAGAGTATGTCGACATCACCCTGCCGATTGAAGAGCTTGCCGAACGGTTGACCCTGGCAGGCCTCGAGGTGGAGCAGATCGAGCGCATCGGAGACTGGTGGGACCGTGACCGCATCTTTGTGGGCGAGGTCGTCGAGGTCCGGCCACACCCCAACGCGGACCGGCTGGTCATCGCGGTAGTGAACTATGGTGCCTCCGAGCCGATGGCGGTCGTGACTGGCGCCCCCAACCTCAGGGTCGGGGACAGGGGAGTCAAGGTCGCCTTCGCCACGGCCGGCGCCAGGATCATCGACGGCCACGCCGAGGGGCGCCAGATGGTGACCCTCAAGCCGGGGAAGATCCGCGGCGTCCTCTCGGAGGGGATGGTGCTCTCCGAGAAGGAGTTGGGCATCAGCGAGGCCCACGAGGGGATCCTGGAGCTGCCGCCCGACGCTCCGGTCGGCACGCCGCTGGTCGACTATCTCGGCGACACGGTACTCGACATCGAGCTGACACCCAACCTCGCCCATGCCCTCTCCATCACCGGCATCGCGCGCGAGGTTGCGGCGCTGACCGGCCAGAGGCTCCGCCTGCCCGCGCCCATCCTGCAGGGCACCGGCGAGCCCGCCGAGCGGCAGGTCACGGTGGAGATCGCCGACCCCGACCTCTGCCCGCGCTACGTGGCGGCGATCATCCGCAACGTGGAGATCGGACCCTCGCCCTTCTGGATGCAGCGGCGCCTCACCCTGGCGGGCATGCGCCCGATCAACAACGTGGTCGATATCACCAACTATGTGATGCTGGAGATCGGCCAGCCGCTGCATGCCTTCGACCTCGATCTCCTGCGGCCCAAGGCTCCCGGGGAGCGGCCGGCGATCATTGTGCGCCGCGCCCGCTCGGGCGAGCAAATGACCACCCTCGATGGCATCGATCGCACCTTCGACGACCAGATGCTGCTCATCACCGACGGAGGCGGTCCGGTTGCCATCGCCGGGGTCATGGGCGGCCTCGAGAGCGAGGTCACCGAGGGCACCCGAAACATCCTGCTGGAGGCTGCCAACTTTTACTACCTCAGCGTGCGGCGGACCTCTCAGATGCTCAAGCTGACCAGTGAGGCCGCGCAGCGCTTTGGCCGCGGGTTGGACCCGGAGCTGCCGCCTCTCGGAGCGGTGCGGGCGGCGGAGCTGATGAGCCGGTACGCGCGGGGGGAGGTCGCCCCCGGACTGGTCGACGCCTACCCTGTGCCCGCTGAGCAGCCGATCATCGAGCTGGACCCGGCGGAGGTGGAGCGGCTGCTCGGCGTGGGGCTGCCGCCAGAGCGCGTCCAGGGGATACTGGAGTCCCTGGGATTTGGCGTGGTGGCGACGGGGCGCGGCACGCTCTCGGTGACGGTGCCGACGCACCGGCGCGATGTGCGCCTCCCTGCCGACCTGGTGGAGGAGGTCGGCCGTATCTACGGCTACGACAACCTGCCCTCGACGCTGATGGCAGAGGCGCTCCCGCCCCAGTCCCGCAACCTGTCGCAGATTCTGGAGCAGCGGACCCGCGATATCCTCGTCGGCTGCGGCCTGCAGGAGATCATCACCTACTCGATGACCAACCTGGCCAGCGTCGCCCGACTCTTCCCGGGTGGACCCGCTCCCGACCCGGAGCAGTACATCCGCCTGGCCAACCCGCTGAGCCAGGAGCGCAACATCATGCGCCAGACCCTGCAGGACGCGATGCTCTCCACCCTCGCCGAGACCTATCGGATTGCCGACAGGGCGATGCTCTTTGAGATCGGCCGGGTGTACCTGCCCCGTGCCGGCGAGGTGCTGCCCGACGAGCCGCGGCGGCTCTGCATCGGGCTGGTTGGCAACCGCGGGCCGCGGGCCTGGGGCTGCGAGGTGACAGAGCCGCTGGACTTTTTCGACCTCAAGGGCATCATCGAGACGCTGCTCGAGCGGATGGGGGTGCCCCAGGCCAGCTACGAACCACTGGAGAGCCCGACCCTCCAGCCGGGCCGGGCCGCGCGCCTGCGCGTCAACGGACAGGTGCTCGGCACGTTCGGCGAGGTGCATCCTCTGGTGCGTGAGGCCTTTGACCTGCCAGCAATGCGGGTAGCCCTCGCGGAGCTAGACCTCGAGGCCATCATCTCTCTGGCCAGCACCCTCCGGCAGATGGAGCCCATCTCCCGCTACCCGGCGGTGACGCAGGACCTTGCCGTCATCGTCGACCAGGCGGTGCCGGCGGCGCGCGTGCTGGAGGTCATCCGGCAGGCGGGCGGACAGCTCCTGCGGGAGGCGGTGCTCTTTGACGTGTACCGTGGGCCGCAGATTCCGCCCGGCAAGGTCTCTCTGGCCTACGCGCTGACGTATCAGGCGCCCGACCGCACGCTGACCGATGAGGAGGTCGGCCGCATCCAGGGCCGCATCGTGCGGGCCCTCGAGCAGACGCTGGGCGCCTCCTTGAGGGCATAGTTCAGGGGTGAGCAGCCTTCTTCGGTCGTAGGGCGAGGGCATGCCCCATCGAGGG
>DYEI01000157.1 GCA_020725765.1 Anaerolinea sp.
AAGGGGGGTACCCTCCGGCAAGGGCAGAGGGACGGCGGCCAAAGCAGCCTGCCCGTCCCTGAACCCGCCTGGGGGAGGGGCTGATGACGACTGGCAGAGTGCGAGATGCCCCAAAAAGCTCCAACGCTTATAGCCTCAGCAACGGCCTGAACCTCTCTACGTCGTCAAAGGGCCCGACGAGGGCCAGGTTGGGCGTCATGCCGTCGAAAAGCCGCCTGGCTACGCGGCGCACGTCCTCCGCGGTGACGGCCTCTAGTCCTGCGATCCACTCGTCCGGCGTGATGATCTCCAGCCCCTGCGCCGCCTGCGAGCCGACCCAGCCGGCGTTGGCTGCCGGGGTCTCCAGTCCCAGCACCAGCCGGCCCTTGGTGTACTCCTTGCCCCGCTCAAGCTCGGCATCGCTGACCAGCCGCTTGCGCATCCGGTCCAGCTGCTCGATGATCGCCCCAAGAGCCTCCTCAGCCCGCTCGGGCGGAACGCCAGCATAGATGACGAAGGAGCCCGTGTCCCGCAGATGGCTGCTGGAGGCATCGACGCTGTAGGCGAGGCCCCGCTTCTCACGGATCTCCTGGAAGAGGCGCGAGCCCATGCCATCGCCGAGGATGGCCGTGAGCACATCAACGGCGTAGCGGTCCGGGTCGCGGCGGGCCACACCCCGCAGGCTCAGGCACATCTGCGCCTGTTCGGTGCCCCGAACCTCCGCCGTGATCTGACCCCCCGGGCCCCGCGGGTCCGATGGCACAGGCGAAGGCGCCTCCCCCGGCGCCCACGCGCCGAGGAAGCGGCTGACCTCGTCCACAACCCGCGCATGCTCGACCGGCCCCGCCACAACCACCGCTGCCGCATCCGGCACATAGTGTCGGGCCATGAAGCGCAAGAGCTGCGCGCGGCTGATGCGGGAGACGGTCTCGTGGCTGCCGGCGATACTGCGGCCGATGGGGCTTTCGGGCCACTCCAGCTGCACGATCAGGTCAAAGACCAGGTCCTCGGGCGTGTCGAGGGTGCGGTTGATCTCCTCGATGATCACGCCGCGCTCCCGCTCCAGCTCGCGAGGCCGGAAGCGCGAGTTGAGGAGCATGTCGCTCAAGAGGTCGAGGGCCAACGGCAGATGCTCGGCAGTCATCAGGGTGTAGTAGCTGGTGCCCTCGCGGCCGGTGCTGGCGTTGGCATACCCACCCACGCGCTCGATGGTGGTGGCGATATCCCGCGCCGTGCGCCGCTGGGTCCCCTTGAACAGCATGTGCTCGACAAAGTGGGAGGCGCCGTGCTCCTCTTCGCTCTCATAGCGGGAGCCAACGGCCAGGTAGATGCCAACGCACACCGAGCGGGCATTGGGCAGGGGCACGGTGTACACCCGGAGGTGATTGTCGAGGGTTGTCACCTGGTACATCGCTTCTCCCGGTATGTGGGATGTGACGGCGAGCTCCCCGAGGCGGAAAGCGCCGGCGCGGTCGGCGAGGCCCTCCAGCAACTGCCGTGCCGTCCGTCCATCGCCCGGCAGGACGACATCCGGAGCGATCTCTGCCAGTGGAATGATCACAAAGGCCCGCTCGGCCAGCCGCGGGTGCGGGATCGTGAGATCGGGCGTGTCGAGAACCAGGTCCCCATAGAGCAGGATGTCGATGTCGATGGTGCGCGGGCCATAGCGGACGGTGGCCGCCCGGCCCAGCTCGCCTTCGATCCGCTTGGCAAGCGCCAGCAGATCAGGCGGGGCGAGCTCTGTCCTCCCCCGGCAGACGGCGTTCAGGAAGCGAGGTTGCTCGCGCACGCCCCAGGGCTCCGTCTCGTAGACCCCGGAGCACCGCTCGATCTGCACCCCTCCTTCCCGCAGGCGACGCAGGGCACGGCGCAGATTCGCCTCACGGTCGCCCAGGTTCGACCCAAGGCCAAGATACACGATCGGCACATTGCCTCCGGGGCGGAGTGAAACGTGATGCGTGATGCGTGATACGTGATGCGTGATGCGTGAAACGTGATGCGTGATTGGTTGCTCCTCACGTTTCACGTTTCACGTCTCACGTCTCACGTCTCACGCCTCACGTTTCACGTTTCACGTTTCACGTCTCACGTCTCACGCCTCTGCGCACCACGGCATCGGTCATGCGGGCGACGCGCACCATGGCCCGCACGTCATGCACGCGGATGATATCGGCGCCGCGGTCGATGGCGAGGGCTACGCTGGCGGCCGTGCCTTCGAGGCGCTCCTCCGGAGGGAGCTTCAGGGTGTAGCCGGTGAAGGACTTGCGCGAGGTGCCCACAAGCAGCGGCCTTCCGAGCACGCGCAGCTCCCGCAGGCGGTCGAGCAGCTCGAGGTTTTGCTCGACCGTCTTGCCAAAGCCGATGCCCGGGTCAACGATGATCCGGTCCAGGGCGATCCCGGCCTCGGCGGCGGCCTCGACCCGCGCGCGCAGGTCGGCGATGACCTCGCCGAGCAGGTCCTTATACTCGACTCCCTCGTAACGGCCGCCGAGCCGGGCATCGACGGCGGCCTGGGCCGGCCGGCTCCGGTTGTGCATCAGGATCACCGGCACGCCCCGCCCGGCCACCAGCGGCGCCATCTCAGGATCGACGGCCAGGGCCCAGACGTCGTTCACCATATGGGCGCCGGCATCGAGGGCCCTGGCCGCAACCGAAGCCTTGTAGGTATCCACCGAGATGGCCACCGGCAGCTCCTGCGCAATACGCTCGATCACCGGCACGACCCGCCGCATCTCCTCCTCGGCGGGCAACGGCGTGGAGCCAGGGCGGGTGGATTCGCCGCCCACGTCCAGGATGTCGGCGCCCTCCTCGACCATACGCCGCGCCAGGCCCAGGGCTGCCTCCACCAGTGCCGGACTTCCCGGCTCGGCGCACGCGAGGAGGCCATCGCCCGAGAAAGAGTCCGGGGTCACGTTCAGTATGCCCATGACGTAGGTGCGGGCTCCCCATTCGCAACGGAGCGGGCCGATGCTGAGGGGCGGCGGGTCGGTCCGCACCGCCTGAAGGGCCGCCTCGATCTCGTGGGCAATGGCGCGCAGGGAGCGGAACGGCTGCAGCCGAAGCTTGTCGATCAGCCGTCGGAACTGAAGCTCCGTTCCCATCACCAGCACGCTCCCGCGCCCGCCACGCTGGGCGTAGGCCTGTCGGCTGATGGCCGCTTCCCCGCCTTTAGAGAGCATCTCCTGCTTCAGGATCGATGCGGCAGCATGGGGCACCTCGTCGACTCGCAGGACGTGCAGCTCCCCTTTAGGCACCATGATGCGGATGCCGGCCGGGTCCGCGCCGATGGCCCTCATCTCGGCCTCGAGCCGGGCCGGGCCCAGGTCAAAGAGCAGCCGGGCATTGTGGCCGCCCACTCAAGAGCCCTCCTGCATCTCCCTGAGCGCCGCCTCGGCCTGCGCCCGCCACTCGGGGTCCGTGCTCAGCTCGAGGTAGCGCTGCAGCGCCTGAATGGCCTCCGCCTTGTGTCCCTGCAATTTGTAGACCAGCCCGAGTCCGAGGTAGGGTTGGGCGAGATCGGGGTCGAGCGCAATGGCCTGCTCGAACTCGGCGATGGCCTGCTCGAGTTGGCCCAGCTGGGCATAGGCGCCGCCGAGGTTGTAGTGGATATCCGCATCGTCCGGCTCGAGCTGCAGGGCCTGCTCGAACTCAAGGATGGCCTCTTCGCTCCGCCCCTGACGGTAGCGGACGACTCCCAGGTTCGAGCGCGCGCTCACATGCTGCGGGTCTAGCCGCAGGGCGGCCTCGTAGGCGCTGGCGGCGCGGTCGAGTTGCCCACAGCGGACGAGCGCATTCCCAAGCAGATACTGCGCCTCGGCCGAGCTTCTGTCGAGGAGGACGGCCTGCTCCAACTCTCGCAGCGCCTCCTCGGGCCGGCCTTCGTCGAGCAGGGTGCGGCCAGCCTCCAGGTGCCGCTGGGCCTCGGCCGAAGTCGCCCGGGCGCAGCCCATCACCGGCAGGAGGGCGAGCAGTGCAATGAGCACCGATGCAAAGAGGCGAGGACGGTACGGCATGGGCCAGCGACCCCCTTAGCTGCGGCGCTGCCCGAGGATGAGCGCCATAAACTCTTCCCGGGTCACAGCCCGCGTTCGGAAGATGCCCCGGGTGGCCGAAGTCACAACGATAGTACCGGGCTTTTTGATGCCGCGCATGGTCATACAGAGGTGCTCGGCCTCGATCACCACCGCCACACCAGCTGGCTGGATGCCCTGCATCAGGGCGTCAGCAATCTGCCCGGTCAGCCGCTCCTGCAGCTGTGGACGGCGCGCGAGCACCTCGACCAGCCTGGCAATCTTGCTGATCCCAAGGATGCGGCCCTTGGGGATGTAGCCGACGTGAGCCACGCCATGGAAGGGCAGGAAATGGTGCTCGCAGACGGAGTAGAAGGGGATATCCCGCAGGATCACCATCTCCTCATGGTTTTCCTGAAAGGTAACCTCCAGCTCGCGCAGCGGATCGGCGCCGACGCCGGAAAAGATCTCGGCATACATATCGGCGATGCGGCGGGGGGTATCCCGGAGGCCTTCGCGCTCGGGGTCCTCGCCGATGGCCTCGATCAGCTCGCGCACGGCACGCTTGATGCGCTCTCTATCAACTTTGCCTCGGGGATTCGTCACTGTTTCGGCTCCAATACCACCACCTGGGTCTCGCGTGCCTCGGCCACGGGCATGACGCGTAGGCTCTCCTGCGGCGATACCTTTGAAATGCCCATCTCGTGCAGGAACCTGGCCACCGGATCGAGCTTCATCTTGAGACCCGGCAGCTGGTAGTGCATCGGTATGACCAGCCTCGGGCTCAGGAGGCCCACGACCTCCGCCGCCTCCGCCGCGTTCAGGGTGCCATTGCCACCGACCGGGATGAAGAGCACATCCGGCCCGTGGAGCAGCTCGATCTGAGTCTGTGTCGGCACGTGGCCGAGGTCGCCGAGGTGGCAGACGCTCAGGCCATCGCCCTCGATGCGAAAGACCGTGTTGCGGCCCCGGTCGCGCCCGTTGCGGCGGTCATGGAAGGTAGCGACGCCAAAGACAAATATCCCCGCACGCTCATATTCGCCAGGGCTGCAGAAGATGACCGCCTCGCTGCCGACGGCGCGCTGATTGCTGTGATCCGGATGATCGTGGCTGATCGTGCAGATCTCGGCCTTTTGGCGCGGCAGCTTGAGGCCGATCTGGCCATCGAACGGGTCGGTGATGATCGTCGCTGCCTTGAAGCGCAGCCGAAAGCACGACTGGCCGAACCAGGTAATATCCATATCGCGGAGCCTCCCTCGTCCCGCAGGTCGGGAGGATTATACCCCAAGTGGCCGACGTCGTAAAGGGTCAAGCCCGATCAGGTCGCAGTTGATCGTCCGGGCAGAGCCCGTAGGGACGGCACAGCGCGACGCCCTTACGTGCCTCCTCAGACCCCCTCACTTCCGGCCCCGCTCCCCCGACACGAGACTGTTGCACGGATATTGTCAGAAAGGGGGTCTACAAGACGGCTGTGCGGCTCAAGAG
>DYEI01000158.1 GCA_020725765.1 Anaerolinea sp.
GACTGCAACCATTTCGCGACTACGGGAGGCCAGATTGCTTCGCCAGCCCTGCGGGCTGGCTCGCAATGACAGGGTGCTGGGCGGGCGCTGACGTTCCTGATGCGTGCACATGGCCCATCTGCCGGTGGGCTTTCACTGCCGCAGGCGGCAGATATGCGGCTACCTGGCAGCGCAGCCGGTGTGGCCCAACTATGGAGCCGACACAGGCCGGTCAGTCCCGAGATGCAGCGACGATCGTTGTCGAATATACCCGCCCGGCAGCGGACTGTGACCGCGGGCGATGAACTCTGCTATAATACTGTGGTCGCGGGGCTGCTGCCCCGGTAGGTCCCGACCCCATGCCCACGAAAGTGGTGACACCATGACCGCAACTGCATCCGCCGAGACCCCCTCGCAGTACAGGATTCGCGCCATTCAGGAGCTGCGCCTGCCCGTGCTCCGGCGCCTTCTGATGGCAACAATGCTCGCAGCCTGGGCGTTTGCCCTGATCTTGCCCATGCCGCGCAGCCGGCCCGGGCTCGAGCTGGTGGTCGCTGCTCTGGGGCTTGCCCTGGCCTGCACGCTCGTCCTGCAGTACCAGTATGGTTTCGGAGCCGGCCTGTTTCTCATCGGTCTGACCGCCCTCGGCCTGTACCTGGCACGCTCGTATCCCGAGCTGCCGGTTGCCTACTTCCTCAGCCTGCTCGTGGCGGGCGGTGTCTTCCTGTTGGGCGAGCTTGCCGGAGCGCTGCTGGCACTGCTCATCACGGCAGCACTGCTGCTCCTGCCCGGCAGGCCGGTCGACGCGACCGGGCCGCTCGTGCTGGTCTGGTTGACGCTCGGATTGGTCTGGCAGGGAGCCCGGCCCATGGCGACCCTGGTCTCCTGGTCGTGGCACAGCTACGCCGAGGCGCGGGAGCGGGCAGCCGAGCTGCAGGAGCGGCAGGGCAGGCTCAATCAGGTGCTCAAAGACCTGGACGCCGCCTACAACGAGCTGGCGAGCATGAACCGAAAGCTGGCGGCGAGCAAGGCCGTGGCCGAGGAGGCGCGGCGCGCCAAGGCCGAGTTCGTGGCTAACGTCAGCCACGAGCTGCGCACGCCGATTAACATGATCATCGGCTTCACTGAGGTCATCCTGCGTAACCCTCGCACCTACGCCCGAGGAGGCCTGCCGCCCGCGCTCCTCGCCGACCTCGAGGTGGTCCTCCGCAACGCCCAACACCTTTCCGACCTCATCAATGACATCCTCGACCTCAGCCAGATCGAAGTGGGCCGGATGGGCCTAGCCAAGGAGTGGACCTCGCTCGCCGATACGGCCCGCGAGGCGGTCGCCGCCATCGAACCGCTTGCCAGGATGCGAGGGCTCTCCATCGGGCTGGATATGGATGCGGACCTGCCGCCGGTTCTCATCGACCGGACCCGCGTGCGGCAGGTCCTGCTGAACCTGCTCAGCAACGCCGTGCGCTTTACGGAAAAGGGTGAGATCAGGGTGAGCGTCCGGCGCCGGGACGGGCAGGTGGCCGTCTCGGTCCGCGACACGGGGCCCGGCATAGCGCGGGAGGATATCCCCAAGCTCTTCGAGCCGTTCCGCCAGCTCGATGGCTCCATCCGTCGGCGCTACGGCGGCACCGGCCTCGGCCTGCACATCTCGCGCACCTTTGTGACGCTGCACGGCGGCGAGATGGCCGTGGAGAGCGAGCCGGGGCAGGGCACAACCTTTACCTTCACGCTCCCCGTCGAGGACACCGTGCCCTTCTCGCAGCTCTACGAGAGCGCTGTGCCTGGTACGGAGGCGCTGCGCCCCCGGCTGACCTTTGTGGTGGCCGAGCCGCAGCCGGCCCTCGAGGGTCTGCTGAGGCGGTATGTGGATGACGGGGTCGTCATCCACGCCTCCGACCTGCAGGAGGCGGCGCGGATCAGCCGATCGCAGCCGGCATCGGCGATCGTGCTGCGCGCCGGCAATGCGCGCGAGGCCTTCCAGTGGCTGGAGCGGGCCGGCACAGTCAACTATGGCGCGCCGCTGATCGCCTGCGCGATGCCCGGCGCGCTCGAGGCCTACAGCGAGGAGCTCGGCCTTGCGGGCTATCTCCTCAAGCCGGTGCGCCAGCAGCAGCTGCTGGACGCGCTGGCCGGGGTCCCGGGCGCCCAGAACGTCCTCGTCGTCGATGACGATCGCGACTTTTTGCGGCTGTTTGCACGTATGCTCAGGTCGGCACGTCGTCACTATACGGTGTGGCAGGCGGCCAGCGCCGAGGAGGCCCTTGCACTCCTCGCCGACCGCCGCCCAGATGCCATCTTTGTCGATGTGCTCCTCCCTGATCTCGATGGTCCACAGCTCGTGGGCCGCATCCGATCGCAGGGAACCCTGTGGGATATCCCCATCTTTTTCGTCACCGCGCAGGATGCGGCAGGCAAGCCCCTGGTCGCCAGCTTCTTGGGCATTGCGCACCATGGGGGCCTCTCGGCCGATGAGATGATGCGCTGCATCCAGGCCGTTGGCCGGGCGTTGAGCGGCGCTATTCCACCAGCCGATCGAGAGCTGCCAGGAGGGTCGCCTGGCTGACGGGCTTGTGAAGGAACGCCGCGGCACCCAGTGAGAGCGCCAGCTCGCGGTCGGTCAGGATGGTGGCTACGATGACGGGGATGCGCTCGAGCCGCGGGTGGGCCTTGAGGAGGCTGAGGACCTCCCAGCCATCCTGTGCGGGCATCATCACGTCCAGCACGATGGCGCGCGGTTCGATCTCAGGGGCGAGGGCGAGGGCTTCCTGCCCGCTGCGAGCGACGATGGGCTGGTAGCGGCTGTCGGCGAGGTAGCGGGCAAAGAGGCGGGCGGTATCGGGGTTGTCGTCCACGATCAGCACCGGCAGCCGCCGGGAGACGGGCACGCGGACGTCGATGGTCAGCCCGCCGCTCCCATCGGGTAGGACGCTTAGGCTGCCGCTGTGCATGGCCAGGAGGCGGCGTGTGATGGCCAGCGGGTCACCTTCGACTGCGAGCGGGGGTAGTGGCTCTCCTGCAGGATGTACGGAGGCCAGTACCTGCACGACCGTGTCCAGCTCCCGGCAATGCGCCTCCACCCGGCCGCCGGGCACGAGCCCAACCGCATACGACAGTGTGCTCACCAGTATCTGCCGCAGGGCTGACCGATGGATGCTGAGCGGTGGCAGGTCGGCGGGCAGGTCGAGGGTGAAGCGTACGCCCTGTGCCGCGAGAAGGCGGTTCAGGACCTTGACGACCCCAGGCATCACCTCCTGAAGGTTCACCTGCTGTGGCGTGCGCTCGCGCTCGATCCAGGCCAGGTTGGCGTTGACGTCGGCCTGCTGTCCGGGGTCCTCGGCTTCCCGGGGCGAGCGCCCTTCCGCTTCATCGATGTGGTAGTGCTCCCACAGCCAGTCGGCCAGCAGACGGATGGCGCGAGCCTGCTGGCGCCGGAAGTGGCGCTCGCCGAAACCGAGCTGGCTGGCGACCTCGCCGACGGCCATCCCCTGCACAAAGCGATAGAAGAGTATGTGATAGGCGCGCCAGGCGGGAGCGGCTGCGGGCGTGCCGGCGGGAGGTCGGAGGGCCTGGATGGCATCGAGGAGAATCTGGTGCAGGGTGCCCCTACCGGTGTAGCCGGGCTCGGCTCCCAGCCATCGCCCCAGAGGCAGGTCCCGGAGGCGCTCATAGTCGTACAGGTGCACGAGCGCCTGGCGCACCTGCTCCCGAAAGGCAGCCCGGGGGATCATGGCGAGACCATGAAAGCGTCGAACGCGCTGGCAATCTCCTCGCGGCCAGCGCCGCTCATGAGGAGCAGCCAGAGCAGGATGCGCGCCTTGGGCCCGTCGAGGGCGCCGGCGGGGATCAGCCCGCGGGCCAGGAGGTCCGACTCGGAGCCGGTGAAGCCGTAGGTTCTGCGAAGGACCTCCCCGCAGCCGGTGCGCGAGGCGAGCACCACGGGCATACGAGCGGCGAGGTGGCCGAGTGTCTCGGCCAGCGGTGCCGGCGCGTGGCCACCGCCGAGCGCCTCTACCACCAGGCCGGCGTAGCCGAGGTGCTCGATGGCTCGCAGGAGCCGCCCGTCGTCGCCGAGGGCAAGGGTGACGAGAGCTACCGGGCGCTCCGGCGGGTTCTCCGGGAGGGTCAGATTCCGCCGGCCGACGGGGCGGGCGACGATCCGCACCCGCCCTTCCGCGACCCAGCCGATCGGCCCGGCGAGGCGGGACCGGAAGGTGCCGATGCTCTGGGTGTGCGTCTTTTGGACAAAGCGCGCGGCGTGGACCTCGTCGGCAAAGACCACCAGGGCGCCAAGGCCACGGGCTTCACGGCTGGCGGCGACCTGCACTGCGGCCAGGAGGTTGGCGGGGCCATCGGCCCCGGGCTGGGTGGGATTGCGCATGGCGCCGGTCACGACGACGGGGCCGTCTCCGGGCACGAGGAGGTCCAGTCCGAAGGCAACTTCCTCGATGGTGTCGGTGCCCTGAGTCACCACGATGCCGTCGGCGCCCGAGTCGAACAGGCGGCGCGCTTCGGCTGCGACGGCGAGCAGATCGCTGAGGCTGAGGCTCGAGCCCGCCACCATGCGCAGCGATGACGCGGAGATGCGAGCGACGCGTGCCAGCGGCGACAGGGTCGCGGTGAGGTCCTCGGGGGTCAGTGAGGGCAGCACGCCCAGGTCACCGCTCGCGGCCATGGAGATCGTGCCGCCGAGGCCGATGATATGGACGGTGGGGAGGGTCATACTGTTCCTCCTGGCGATGGCGCGAGAGGCAAGGGGACCCACAGTCGCTTCAGGTGCGATCCCGCTCTGCCGCGGAGGCCAGTATACGCCTTCTGGGGCAGTCCTGGCAAAGTGGCGGGAGTGGCCGGGTCTCGTTCACCCTCGGGGCAGGCTCCGCCGCTGGCAAGGCCCCCACCGCTGGCCCCGACCCCGCCGCGGCCTATCCATTACCCACAAGTGGCCTGGCGAGCGTCGGGGCCCGTTGCCTGCGCAGCAACTCGCTGGGCGGCCCCATCCCCTGACCTCTCCACCTCGACTTTGGCCCTTCGGAGCGCAACTCGCGGTACCGTCCAGAACTTGCCGAGATGA
>DYEI01000159.1 GCA_020725765.1 Anaerolinea sp.
CGGGGAAGGAGGCGCTCTTTTTTGCAAGGGGGTGTCCGCGGGCGGCTTCGCCGCCCGCGAACACCCCCTCGAGAAATGAGACGCCCCCTTCCCCGCCGCCTTGTCGGCGGGGAAGGGGGACGGGGGGATGGGGTACCCTCCGCCAAGGGCCGAGGGACGGCGGCTGAAGCAGCCTGTCCGCCCCAGAACCCTGGAAGCGTTCAGGGGCGCACCACAGGGCGGATGTTTACCATAACCGCGAAAAGGCCAGACTCGGGGGTTGCTGTATTCACGCCAGGTCCGGGCAACCTACGCTCAGTACCGTACCCACTTGCCATCCGTGCACAGCGCATAGATGCCGAGTTGCGGGCTCCAGATCATCACGCCGCGCTCGAAAGGCTCCACGGCGCCACTAAAGCCCCGCTCCTCAATCGTGCCCCAGCTCAGCGCGCCTCGCACGATCGAGTTGCTCCGCCACAGCTCGCCAAAGCCACGGCGAGGCTGGTAGTACCCCGCTGGAGGCACGATGCTCGGGTCCGTCTCGGGCTCGCCGGCGAACCAGGTGTTCGGGAACTGCTGCCAGGTGCCATCGTTGAAGAGGACGTAGATCACGTCCGTATCCTGCCGCCAGAACATCTTGCCGCCGATGAAGGTCTGCTCACCCATCCAGACGCCCTTCTCCGGCTGTGTCGCGCAGCCGAGGCAGGCGCGCACCTGAGCATTCCGGCTCCAAAAGTCCCCGAACCCCAGCACGGGCACGATAGAGCAACCCGTCCATGTAGGCGTCGGGCCGGGGGTCGGCGTGGGGCTCACCGTGCCGCTCTTCTTGATAAAGCGTACGGCGTCGTAGCCGACCGGCCGGGTGGCGTAGGGCTCGCCAGTGTTGCTGGCCAGCAACACGTACTCGCCTCCACGGGCGTGGAAGTAGTAGGTCCCCAGGCTCACCCACTGGTCATAGTACAGGGCCTGCGACACGATCTTGTCGTGCCGCGTGCCGTTATGATACACACGGTACCGCGCTGCCGTGGTTCCGAAGCAGTAGCGGGGGATATAGACCTGCACCTCATAGTCACCCGGGCCAGGCAGCGTGGGCGTCCACCGACCCCAGTAGGAGGCCGTGCTCGTGTTGTTCCACACCCAGAAGAGATGGTTCCGGTAGCCATAGTACTTTTTGTTAAAGCCGGTCAGGCTGCTGCGGGTAAAGGCGGGATCCAGGTCGTCGACGTAGATGACCGTCTCCCCAGAGCCGCCGAGCGACCAGGAGACGTTGGCGACCGCGACGCCGCTGCGCTCATAGTACTCCACGGTGATGGTGTGGGTTCCCGCTGACAGGTAGATCGAACCGGTCGCCGTGGTCGCGGGCTGATCTACCCAGCGGTTGATGACCCAGGTGTCGCCGACCTTCACGCGGATACCATCATCGGAGGTTGCCGAGAACGTATAAGTTCCGGCTGTGCCGAAATAGGCCTGCCGCGTCCAGCGCACAGAAAAGTTGTCCGCCGGAATCTGAGAAGCGGGAGAGCCATAGCCCCAGTTAAAGTTGATGGAGGTGTCGTTGCGGGTCAGCGCGGGGCTACCGGAGAGGCTGGCGTTGGCAAAGTACTCGCCCTTCCAGTCCGGGTACGTCGGCGTCGAGCCGGTCAGGCTCCAGGAGAGTTGGGCGACCGCGTCACCGCCCGCCTCAAAGTACTCCAGACGGATGCTATGGTAGCCGGCACTGAGGGTTCGGTCGACCGTGTAGGTCGTCGCGGGCTGGGGCGTCCAGCAGTTCAGCACCAGGACATCATCGATGTAGAGCCGGGCGCCGTCATCGACACGGAGCGTAAAGCGATATGTCCCGGCGCCAAAGCTCACCCAGTTGGTCCACCGTACCGAAAAGTTGTCGGCGCGAACGGGCGAGCCCGGAGAGCCACTGCCCCAGTTAAAGTTCACAGCCGGATCATCGCGCACCAGCACGACGGGTCCGCTCAGATCGGGTGTGTTATAGTACTCGCCCCGGAAAGGAGGAGTCTGCGCCAGGGAGGCCGAAGCAGGGAGGATCAGGGCAACGACCAGCAGAACGAGCAACACACGGCTCGTCCACCGGAGCAGAGGGCGGGCGGTCATGGGGAACCTCCTTCACACTTGCACCGGGAAACACTGCAGGTTGCCGAACCGCCTCGCGTGCGGCAACCTCCTGCGCTCACGGCGCCCCGCGCCGCTGGCAGGCGCGCCCGGCCACAGGCGGGCCCGCACATAACGGTCGGCGGCCAGCGAGCGAATCATGCGTCAGGGGCGCACAAAACGGCCCATCTGTATTTACAGACGCTGATCGGCACGATTCGGTTCCCCTTGCGGACACATGGTTCGCCGCAACGCCAGGGGGCAGCCCCATAGGCGCTAACTTGGCCCCTGCAGCCGGCACGGTATCCCATCTCCGACCCCCGGGGCCGCTCCTTTGCAGCTCTGCCCCGTCCCCCCGCCCCTCGCTTCCTGCGCCGTGCAAGCGGCGGGGAAGGGGGTGTCCCCACCCCCCGCGGCGCGCTACCCCTCATCCACAAGTGGCCTGGGAGGCTCGTAGGCGCCCGTGGCCTGCGCAGCATCTTGCGGAGCCGCCCTCACCCCTGCCCCTCCCCCAGGCAGGCGCCTGGCGCCTGCCTGGGGCAGCCCGACTTGTGGGCAATGCACAGCGCGGCGCGGGGGGGGGCGGCCCCGGGAGCGCAGGGCGAAGCCAGCCCTCTCGACCTTGGGTCGAGAGGGCCTTGTTGCCCCCATAATATCGGGGTATGAGAGTGACGACCTGAGGGCGGCTACCGTCGACGGTGCCGGCCAAAGCACTCCTGGCAGTAGACGGGCTTGTCGGTGCGGGGCTCAAAGGGGACCCTGGCCGGCCTACCGCAGTCAGAGCAGGTCACCTCGAACATCTGGCGCTCGCCGCTGGGTGGACGGGAGACGTCGGTGTTGCGCCTCTTGCCGCGGCACTCTGGGCAGCGGCTTGGGGGATGGAGGAATCCTTTCTGCTGGTAGAACTCTTGCTCACCAGCGGTGAATGTGAACTGGGCTCCACAGTCACGACAGGTGAGAGTCTTGTCCTGGAATGGCATTACAGGGGTCCTTTCCGTCTCGAAGAGGAGCGCACCCAGTTCCCCACCTGGGCCGTGAGGTTTCCTGCCGCGGTACTCCGAGGAGGTGTACACCGACCACCGGCTTGCGAAGAGATCGCGGGGCGCAACGAACATCACTGACATTGAGTATACGCTGAAATGGTCTTTCTGTCAAGACCCTGAATAAGCAGGGGTGCATCCAAGATCAGTCAGCAGATTCGCGGTCAG
>DYEI01000160.1 GCA_020725765.1 Anaerolinea sp.
CGGTTGGCCTTCGGGCTGCCCGCGGGCAGCCCGAAGGCCCCGTAGCCCCGAATTCATTCGGTGGATTGCATGCGCCCTCTGCGCCGCATTCCGCAGAATATCCATGCGTCACATTAGCTCAAACGCACCGCGTGTTTCCGCCGCCGCGCATTGGCCCGACAGGCGCCGCCCTGAACGCTACCCTGCACGGGATCGATGAGGCGCCTTGCACGATCCGCCACTCGCGGTCGACGGGGAGCGTGCGGATGATCCCCGACCTCACATGGTCGTAGGATGAGTGTGCTACCCGCACAGGCTGCGTCACGCGAATGCTACGCACCTGCGCCGTCAGACTCGTGCACCGCTTGTCCTGCCCCTACGTGCGCTGCTCCGTCGGCTGGATACCGATTCAAACGCTTTGGCCTTGCTGAGCGCCTCCAGCAACTTCTCAGGGTCGTACCCCCAATCGGCACCATCGCCCTGGAAGTGTGCCCCTGGTAGCATCAGCCGGTAGATCGCGCGTCGAAGGCAGAGCAGCTTCTCGACGACCTCGTCTATCAGTTGCACTGTGACACCGTCAAAGGCCGTATGCTGCGTCAGCGACATATTGAGGTCACAGTGGGCCAGGCGCTTATTGCGGGCCGCTCTCAATGGCACAGCATCCCTCTGCGCTCGGTGCAATACAGTCGACGGAACTGACTCCAGCGCCCGCTCAACTCATGGATCCGCTCATTGAGGAGAGCGAAAAGCTGTTCTTGGCTGCATGATCCGGACGGCGCGCATCTTGGGCTGGCCATGGAGGCCTCCTTTCGCAAAGTGGTTCAGAACACCGCAGAAGGTTTTCCTGCGCCTGATCGTACTCGTCGCGCTCGCGGGCGCGGCTGTGTGCCGTTCGCCCTGGGCGCCTGTCCGCCGCCTCTCCTTGTTCTTCCACCCGCGTCCACATGTCCTCGAGACAGGCCTGGTGTGACCGATAGAACGCGAGTTGTCAATCGCTCGCACTAGCCTGGCGCCACGAAGCAGGCGGTTGAGGTCGCGCCGCGCGCTAGAGGTGCCCGCGTCGCGAACCGTCCGCAAAGGTACACGGGGTCCGTTCCCCCCACGCAGCTCGCAGGCCTGTAGCCCCGAACTCATTCGGCGGCTGCCATTACGTGCCCCGCGCCTTCTGCCCGATCTCGAAAGACATCAACGGATCGCATTAGACGCGCTGTTGTCAGCCTGGACCTATCCCCAATGAGCGCTGCCTCTGCCTTGGTGAGCCGGAAGAGTCTGCACACTCGCTCGTCCAGATCGTGCTCTAACCCGGCAATCTTTCGCTGGCCCGCGCCCGGGTCAAGGAGAACCCGAATCACCCCTTCGATAGCTGCCCGCTCCGAGCGTGGCGCGGGCGGGATCGGAACCTGCCCGAGGTGCATTGCTCGGAACTCGATGTACTGGCCGCGAATAAGTGAGCAGGTCTGTCGCAGCAGGAATCCGACTACTGCCGAGTTGAGTACTGCCAACAGCCAGAAGTCTTCTGTAGGCACCACGTACAGCTTGTTGGCGACCCAGAACTCGCCGTCCGCGTCGTATGCAAAGGATGGACTGACAGCGAATTCTGGGTAGACCAGCTTGGCGTGACTGAACTGGGGATAGATCCCCATCTGCGGCTGCTGGAGCTCGTACCAGGCGTGGCTGCCGCTTGTGGCCCGCGCCTCGAGCTGCCTGCGGTAGGGCTCGAGATAGGCCCGGATGGCGGGGTACTGGTCGATGTCGATGCCGTGGTAGGTAAAGATCACGTACAGGCCGGCCCACTCCACCCGCCACCGCTTCACGTCGCGGCCGCGGAGCCAGGGCTTGATGATCTCGGCGCTGCGGGGGTCCTCTGCGATGAGCCTGTCGCGGGTTGCCCCGTCGATGACAAAGGCCTCGTTGAGGCCGGTCTTGACGCCCATGTAGAACCGTCCGTGGACCACCTCGCCCAGGGGCCGCCCGGCGGCGCGCAGCTTTTCCATCAGCCGCAGGACCTCGTCGCGTTGCAGCGCCCACTCGCTGCGGCCGATGTACACCTGCGGCAGCGTCCAGCCCTCGGCGCGCACCTCTTCCGCCAGCCGGCCGATGGCAGCCGCGCCCTGCACGGGGAGCACAAGGGGCGCCGCCTCGCGCGTCGGCCTGGCCTTGCGCGTGACCACTATCGCGGGGTAAGCCGTTGCCTCGAACACCGGCAGGTCGCCAAAGTCGATCACCCGCTGCAGGGTCGTTTGCTCGCTCAGCAGCGCCCGCAGCCCCGCACCATAGCCAGCGCGCATGAACTTGTTGGACGAGATGTAGGCGAGCACCCCGCCCGCGCGGAGCAGCTCCAGCCCCCGGGCGTAGAAGTAGACGTACAGGTCGGCGCGCCCGTCATACACCTGCGGGTAGACTACCTTCAGCGCCGCCTTCTGCTCCTTGATTCGCTCCATCCGCACATACGGCGGGTTGGCGATGACGATGTCAAAGCCGCCCTTTTCGCGAAAGACCGGGAAAAAGTGCAGCCGGTACAGGAAGAAGGGCGGCGCCTCGCCCCGACGGATGCGGGCCTCGAGGTCGCTCAGCCGGGCGGCGTCCGCTGCCAGCCGCTCCAGCTCCTTCTTCTCCTCCTGCAGGCCCTGCCAGTTCACGACCGCCCCCCGGTTCACCAGGACCCTGCGCCGGCTCTCCAGGTGCGCCAGGCGCTCCCTCAGGTTGACCAGGACGATCTCCCGCTCCTGCGCCTGGATGCGCGCCCGCAGCGCCGGGCGCTCCTCGGGCCCGGCGGCGAAAAAGCGCTCCTTGAGCCGGCCCAACTCGGCAATGGCCTGCTCGGTTGCGCCCATGCCCAGGCTCGCCTGAGTACCCTCCTCCTCGGCCGGCAGGACGGGCTGGCCGTCTACGGTCTCGATGAGGGAGTCGCCCACCATCAGCTTGTAGTCCAGGTTGGGGAGCGGCTCGACCTGGCTGCGCTCCAGGTCGACCACCAGGGAGAGCCACAGCCGCAGCTTGGCGATCTCGATGGCCTCGGGCTTGATATCCACGCCGTACAGGCAGTCGCGGATAAAGTCGCGCTTCCAGCGCGCGACCTGCGCGCTGGAGCGGGGAACCTCGACCCTGCGGGCCCGGTAGCAGGCGCGCTTTAGCGCTACCAGTTCGTGCAGGGTACCTACGAGAAAGGCCCCTGTGCCGACTGCGGGGTCCAGCACGCGTACCTCGTCGGCCGCCCCCTCGACGGCATCCGCCTGGTCCACGGCAAGCGTGCGGCCGGCATCCTCGTCGAACTGGGCGGCGAGCAGGTCCCGGTCGAGCCCGGTCCGCTCCTCCAGGTAGCTGAGGAGCGCCTCGCGGCACATGTAGTGGACGATGGGGCGCGGGGTGTAGTAGGTGCCCGAATGCCCGCGCTCACGCTCCTCCATCATGTTCTCAAAGACCTTGCCGAGCATCTCGGGGTCGACGGCGACCTCTTGCTCTACCGGCGTGTCCTCGGCCACGGTAAAGCTATAGCTGTCGAAAAACCCCAGGATGCCCTCGTCTGCGGCGGGGTCGAATAGCTCGTTGGGCAGATAGACCTGAAAGTCATAGTCGCGCTCAAAGAGGCCGCCGTTGAGGTAGGGGATGGGACCCCAGGGAGATTGGTCCTCCGGGCGGCGTCGGTTGAGGGTGTCGAAGAAGAGCGGCTCGAGGACCTCGGCGTAATAGTTGCCGCCGGCCCGCACCGTGGCGCGGTGGCGGTTGGTGAGAAAGCGCGTGTCTCCGGCGAGCCAGCCTTTCTTCTGGATGAAGTAGAGGAACATGATGCGCCACAGAAGCCGCTGGGCAAAGGTATCGAGCCTCTCGGCATCGTACAGCTCGCGCACGCCCCGGTTGCAGTCGCGGATGGCGTCCCGCACGCGGTGGAAGAGCGCGACATAGCGGCGGTAGAAGCGGTCGGTAACCTTTTCGACGTCAAAGGCGGCGCAGTGGGCGCGGTACAGGGCCTCCGGGTCCTGACCGTCGACGGCGAGGCCCTCGAGGACGTCCAGGTCGTGACGGGTGGGGTGGGCGGTGTCGATGACGAGCTTGGCGATCCTGATGCGGCCGCCTTCGCGCCTGGGGTTGACAAACGTCAGGTGCCGGTAGTCGCTGGTAGCGAGCAGAAGATAGTGGCCCCCGCGGCTCAGGAGGTTGGCCGCCAGAGAGCGCAGTCGGGTCAGCGCGACTTCCTGCAGTTCGAAGAGGACGACCTGCAGGAAGGGACCATCGCAGCCCTCGCCGCCCTGCTCCGCAAGGAGATAGAGCTGACGGATCGCCGCGGCGTCGGCCGGGGCGAACCCGACCTCCTCTTTGCGCAGGGGAACGGCCTCCTGCTCGACGGTGTAGCCGAGCCTGGCCAGGAGCTGCAGGACGGCGGCCGGCGTCTTGCAGAGGTGGATGTCTTCCGGCGAGAGGTGGCGCATCTGACCCGCTCGAGCCATGCGCTGCCCCCTTGTCAGCGGAGGAACGCTATCGTGTTGTGGCGATGGCCATAACGACGCGGGACGCAGCCTTTCCCGGCCGGTCCGCGGTGGTTGGCCCTTATGTTGCGCCCATGATAGCACGCTTTACTTCTTACCGCAAGCACGTCGGGGCGACGGGTTTGCTTTGGCAGCGAGCTTGAGCGACCTGGCACAACGCCGTACGCCCCATAGCATCGCCTTCGGCTTCCCGCGGCTCCCGCGTCCGCAGGCGGACGGAGAGGGCGCCTCCGCGCACCGCAGAAGCCCTTGTACGGGCGAGGTGTCGCCTCGCCTGCACTTTCGACCCAGCCCCCGAAGGGGGCTTTACTCTTTCAGCCCGGCGCTTGAGCGTCGGGCGACAAGGCGTCGCCGCGATCGCGGCCCCGCGCGGGGCTGGAAGCCCCACGCTGAAAGGGGCGAAGCCCCTTCGGGGCTGGGTCGACGAAGTCTCTGTGTGGGTGGGTTCGGCCGACGGGGCCACGCGTGCGCACCGCGAGGGGCCGGGCCTTCCCCAGTGCAAGCCTGTCGCAAGAACTGATCTGCACGTTGCCTCCCGCAATCGCGCAGCTTTCCTGACTCCTGTCGCCTGCGCGTTCAAGGGCGGACAGGCTGCTTTGGCCGCCGTCCCTCGGCCCTTCCCGGAGGGTACCTCATCCGCCCGTCCCGCCTCCCCGCCGCCTCGGCCGCGGGGAGGGGGCGTCTTGTGTTATGGAGGGCCATTCTGCATTCCCGGCCCCCGCGGCGCGCTATGCGAAAGAGAGTTCCCCTCCCCCTGGCGGGCGCAACGCGTCCGCCAGGGGGAGGGGCCAGGGGCATAGGCGCTAACTTA
>DYEI01000161.1 GCA_020725765.1 Anaerolinea sp.
CTGACCGCGAATCTGCTGACTGATCTTGGATGCACCCACCCTCCAGGCAGTCTTGACACTATCTCCGCTCCGCGATAGAATGAAAATGTAACAGCCATCCGAGCAATGGAGCTTGCTGGTGCGCATCCGACGCTGGCCATCGCCCGAGCCCTCTTTCATTCACCCTTACCGGCTGCCTGCACGCCGGTAAGGTTTTTTCATTGCCTGCAGGCTCTGCCCAGGCTACGGTCTCGCCACCCCCCAGCCCTCGGAAGGAGGACACGTGGAAGGAGCTACTGCTTTCGAATCCGCCGGGCTTTGGGGAGTGCTCGGCGTTGCCATGCTGGCGCTCCTGTACGCCTTCCAACTCGCCCGCGGCATTCTCTCCCAGGACAAAGGCACCTCCACGATGCAGAGTGTGGCCCAGGCCATCGGCCGCGGCGCCAACGCCTATCTGCGCAGCCAGTTCCGGGGCCTCGCGCCTCTCATCGCCGTGCTCACCGTTGGCCTCTATCTGAGCGCCTCGCTCGCCGCCCAGCCCTTGAGCATCTCCCTGGCCCGCGCAGGCGCCTTCCTCATGGGCGCCTGCTTCTCGGCGGCAGTGGGTTACCTGGGCATGAACATGGCCGTACAGGGGTCGGTGCGGGTTGCCGCAGCGGCCCGTCGCAGCTTTGGCGACGCACTACGGATCGGCTACCGCGCTGGCACTATCACCGGCATGCTCACCGACGGCCTCGGCCTCCTCGGCGGCACCCTCATCTTCATAGTGTTTGGCCGCGCCGCGCCCGAAGTGCTCCTGGGGTTCGGCTTCGGAGGGACGCTTCTCGCGCTCTTCATGCGGGTTGGCGGGGGCATCTACACCAAGGCGGCTGATGTTGGCGCCGACCTCGTAGGAAAGATTGAGGTCGGTATACCCGAGGACGACCCGCGTAACGCCGCAGTGATCGCCGACCTCGTCGGCGACAACGTCGGCGACTGCGCCGGCATGGCCGCAGATATCTTCGAATCCTACGAGGTCACCATCGTCTCGGCAATGATCCTCGGGTTGGCGCTCAATCCCCCCGATCTCAAGTGGATCGTGTTCCCGCTCCTCGTGCGCGCCATCGGCGTGATCAGCTCGATCATCGGCACCTACGCCGTCTCCCTGTGGCCGACCCGCGAGGACGCGTTCCGGGCGATGGACATCTCCTACGACCTCTCCTCGGCCATCTCGACCGTCTCGTTCTGCCTGCTGGCCCACTTCTACGTCCACGACTGGCGCGTCTTTGCGGCCACTGCCATGGGTATCCTCCTCGCCATCGCCTTCAACAAGTACACGGCTCGCTTCACCCATCCTGCCTTCAGGCCAGTGCGCGAGATCGCCCAGTCGTCCCGCACCGGCGCGGCCACGAACATCCTCACCGGCCTCGCCGTCGGGTATGAGAGCAGCGTGTGGGCGGCCCTGATCATCGTCCTCGCCATCTTTGGGTCGGTCCTCATCTACGCGCAGAGTGGCGTCACCTTTGTGCTGTATGGCGTCGCGCTGGTGGGCATCGGCATGCTCTCCCACACCGGGAACAACGTCTCCATGGACGCCTTCGGCCCCATCGCCGACAATGCCAACGGCATCGGCGAGCTTACCGGGATGGAGCCGGCCGCCCGCCGGATCATGGCCGAGCTCGACGCCGCCGGCAACACGACCAAGGCGATCACCAAAGGGATCGCCATCGCCTCTGCCGTGATCGCCGCCGTGTCGCTCTTTGGCTCTTTCGTGGAGACGACCGGCCTGCAGCGCTCGGGCCTCGACATCGCCAACCCCCTCGTGTTCATCGGGATGCTGATCGGCGGCGCGCTCCCCCTGCTCTTCAGTTCGCTGACGATCCGATCCGTAGGCCGGGCAGCGGGCCTGATCGTCGAGGAGGTGCGGCGGCAGTTCCGCATCCCGGGCATCCTGGAAGGCCGCGTACAGCCCGACTATGAGCGGGCGGTGCTCATCTGTACCCGGGCTGCCCAGCGCGAGCTGGTCGGCCTCGGCACCCTCGCCGTGCTGAGCCCGGTGCTTGTTGGCTTTACCCTGCGGGAGGGAGCGCTCGGTGGCTTCCTCGCCGGGATCATCCTGGTTGGCCAGCTCCTCGCGGTCTTTATGGCCAATGCTGGCGGGGCATGGGATAACGCGAAAAAGTACATCGAGGATGGGCAACACGGCGGCAAGGGCTCCGAACCTCACAAGGCATCGGTCGTCGGCGATACCGTCGGAGACCCTCTCAAGGACACGGCAGGCCCCGCGCTCAACCCCATGATCAAGGTCATGAACCTGGTCGCCTTGCTGATCGCGCCCGTTCTCGTGGCACACCGGACACTGCCCTGGGGCGCCTACCTGTTGCTCGGCGCGGCAGGTTTGGCGGTGCTGGCGAGCGTCTGGTATAGTAAGCAGGGCGCCTTTGCCCTGCCCGACAATGAGTCATAGGATCGCCCATCACTCTGAGGGAGCACCCGCAGCATGCGGCCGCTTGTCGGCGTGACCTGCCATCAGGAGCTCGCGAGCAGCACCGGCTCAGCCCGTCGCTACAGCCTCGGCCATCGTTATGTCGAAGCGCTGCGACGTGCAGGGGCCTCAGTTGTGGTCGTGCCACCCTGCAGCGATGGCGAGCTCCTGCGGCCCGCGTATCGCCTCCTCTCCGGGTTGCTCCTTTCGGGCGGAGGGGACCTGGCTCCCGAGGTCTACGGGCAGCCCGACACCGGCCTGTGCCGGGGCGTCGACCGCGAGCGCGATCAGGCAGAGCTCCTCCTCGCACGCTGGGCGTTCGAGGATGATCTCCCCCTCTTCGCGATCTGCCGCGGCATACAGGTCCTCAACGTGGCGCTCGGCGGAACGCTGATTCAGGACATCCCTTCCGAGGTGCCCAGAGCCCTTGTCCACTATGGGGCTGCCGATCAGCCGCGCGAGCAGCCGCAACACCCCGTCGAGGTTGCCGGGCGGTCCCGGCTCGCTGCAATCCTCGCGCGGCGAGGGGCCAACCGTCAGATCGCCGTGAACTCTTTTCACCATCAGGCGGTGCTGGAGATAGCGCCGCCGCTGAGCGCGGTTGCCTGGGCGCCGGATGGCCTCGTCGAGTGCCTGGAGTGCGCCGACCGGTCGTTCCTGGTGGGGGTGCAGTGGCATCCGGAGGAGATGGCCGCTGGCGACCCGGTGCAGCAGGCGCTGTTCGACGGGTTTGTGGCAGCCTGCGCGGCCCGCTGCGCACTGCGCTGAGCGGGTGGCACCGGCTGTGGCACGATCTTGCTATCACCCATGGTTGTGGATATGGCACAAACTCCAGCGGACATGGTCGCCACGGGGGACTGCCCAACCGTGCGGCGGCCGCTCGAAAGCCCGATCGGCCTGTTTGACTCGGGGGTCGGCGGGCTGACTATCCTGCGCGAGGTCCGCCGGCTGCTTCCCGAGCGGGACCTCCTGTACCTTGCCGATGGCGCAAACTGCCCCTATGGAGCACGCCCTCCTGAGGAGATCCTCGCCCTCTCGGAGGAGATCACGCGATACCTCTTGGGACGTGGCGCCTGCTGTATCGTCGTCGCCTGCAACACAGCCTCGGCAGCGGCGCTGCAGGCGCTGCGGGCCCGCTTTGAGGGCGTCCCCTTCGTAGGCATGGTGCCCGCCGTCAAGCCTGCCGCAGCCCTCACCCGCACCGGAACCATCGGTGTGCTGGCAACACCGACCACGCTCTCCGGCCGGCTGTTCGCCGACGTTGTCGAGCGCTTCGCGGAGGGGGTCAGGGTGCTGACCCAGACCTGCCCCGGGTTGGTCGAGCATATCGAGGCCGGCGGCCTCGAGGGTCCCGAGACCGAAGCCCTCCTGTGGCGCTATCTCGGGCCGCTGCTCGACAGGGGTGCGGACGTGATCGTCCTCGGCTGCACGCACTACCCCTTCCTCATCCCGGCCATACGGCGCCTCGCCGGGCCGCAAGTGCGGGTGCTGGACCCCGCCGAGGCCGTTGCCCGGCAGGTCCGCCGCGTGCTGGAGGGCCTTCCCCCAGCCGGCTCCGGGCAGCACGAGTTCCTGACCACGGGGCGTCCCGAGGCACTCAGCGCGGCTGTGCGGCACCTCCTCGGGTTCGAGCCGGCAGTCGAGCGCCTCAGCTGGCAGGATGGGCGGCTGATCTGATCCAGCGGGCCGTGCCGAAACCCCACCCTGGCGATTGGGATATCTTGGGATATGTTTTGGGATATGGCGACAGGATCCACCAGCCGCCGGATCCGCAGGCTGCGCCGCATAGCCTGCGGCCCGCCGCCCCATCCCCCAAGCATTTCAGGGGCGGACAGGCTCCTTTTGCTGCCGTCCCTCGGCCCTTGCCGGAGGGTACCCCCTCCCCCCCGCC
>DYEI01000162.1 GCA_020725765.1 Anaerolinea sp.
ACCGCGCCGCTGCCGCTCGGCATGTCCCGAACAGCGGTGTGTACGGCGGGCGGTCCGCGGGGATGGGCGCCGGGCGCTAGCTCATGCCCCGTGATGCTGTGCAGCCCGACCTATAGGTAATGCATAGGGGGCGCCGGGGGTGGGGGCCCTGCCAACAGCACAGAAGAGCCTGCCCCCGAACTGAACTACACCCATCGGCCACCGACACCTTGACACCCCGGCAGCCCTGGGTATTCTTACCTCCCATGGACAGAGTGCGGCTGGACCAACTCATGGTCGAGCGGGGGCTGGCTGAGACGCGGGCGCGGGCGCAGGCCCTCATCATCGCCGGCATGGTAAGGGTCGATGGCCGGACCGTCGACAAGCCCGGCACGAGGGTGCCCGTCGACGCCCAGGTCACGGTCGAGCAGGGGCTGCCCTACGTCAGCCGCGGCGGCATCAAGCTGGCAGCTGGGCTGGACGCCTTCGGTATTGACCCGCGCGGCATGGTAGTCGCCGACGTCGGAGCGTCGACCGGGGGGTTCACCGACTGCCTCCTGCAGCGAGGCGCATCCCGGGTCTATGCCATCGATGTCGGCTACGGGCAGCTGGCCTGGACGCTGCGGACCGACCCGCGGGTGGTGGTCATGGAGCGGACGAACGTGCGCTACCTGCAGTCGCTTCCCGAGCCGGTCGATCTGGTGACGATTGACGTGTCCTTCATCTCTCTACGGCTGGTGCTGCCGGTGGTCGTGGGGTGGCTCAAGCCGGAGGGGGCGATCGTGGCCCTGGCCAAGCCGCAGTTTGAGGTCGGGCGGGGCGAGGTCGGGCGCGGCGGAGTGGTACGCCGCCCGGAGCAGCACGTGGCCGTGTTGGGGCAGGTCGCCGACCTGGCGGCGAGCCTGGACCTGCGCCTCGAGGGGGTTGTGCCCTCACCGATTGCTGGACCGGCGGGGAACCGCGAGTTCCTGGTGCATCTGGTGCGGGGAGCGCGGAGGTCGCCGGAGGACGAGGCCGCAATGATCGACGGTGCCGTGCGGCAGGCATGGGCGCATGAGAGGCCGGAGGGCTGAGGTCTACCGAGAGGGAGGAGCCATGGGCGTGCCTGTTCGCGGCTCAGATGCCCGTCGCAATGGCCTGGGTGCCGCGGGCCGCGTCGTGTGGGCATGTGCGAGCGAGCCTGCCAATCTCGCGCTGTGGGGCGTCGTCCTTCTTGCGGCGCTCACACGCCTGTCGTGTCTTGATCTGATCGAGTTCAAGGGCGACGAGGTCGGACACCTCCTGCGCGCCCTGCGGATCCTGGAGGAGCGCCGCCTGCCCACCGTCGGCTCGCAGGCCTCGGTCGGAATCGCGAAGCCGCCTATGATGAGCCTGCTCATGGCGATTCCACTCCTCTTTGGGCGCGACCCGCGCCTGGCGTCGGGGTTCATTGCCCTGCTTAACGTTGGGGCTGTGGGCGGCTGTTTCCTTCTGGCGCGCCGATACTACAACCTGCGGGTAGCGCTCATCGCGGCGGCCCTGTTTGCAGTGAACCCCTGGGCCATCGTCTTCTCGCGGAAAGTGTTCACCGCCGACGTGCTGGCGCCCTTTCTCGTCCTGTACCTGTACGCGCTGCACGCCGCCATCGTAGATCGGGCGGCCTGGGGATGGCTCGTCGCCGTGCTCTCGCTGGGCACCATGCTCTTGATCACCTTCTCGCCCCTGCCGCTGGCGTTGCTGCTCGTCGTGTGTGTCCTCGGCTGGCGGCGGCAGGTGCGTTGGAGGTACCTCCTGACAGGTGCGGGGCTGGCTCTGCTTTTCTTTGTGCCCTACCTCCGCGCCCAACTGGCACACTTGCGGGATGTCAAGGCCCTGGCGCAGATGGTGTTGCGGGGCGGGAGCGCTGCAGCGCCAGGGCCCGGGGCCTTGCAGGTTGCGACCTGGCTCCACTCTGGGCGCAACCTCGGGGCGCTGGCTGGGGCTGCCTTCACTTCCTTCGCCCCTGCTCACAGCCCGCTGCGAGCTCTGGACGGCGTGGCTGCGCTGCTCTTTGGGCTTGCGATTCTCGGGGTGATCGCGATGGCTGCTGAGGCGTGGGTGCGCGCGGGGAGAAGGGTCCATCGGGCTCGCTACACCCTGCTGGCTCTGTGGCTCGTCGTCTCGCTGGCCGTCGTCTCATCCGGCATCGTCCGTGTGGAGACGCAGTATCTCATCATCCTCTACCCGGCCGGCTTTATGGCTATGGCGCTCGTAGTCGATCGGGCGTGGACGGCGCTGGCCGCTTGCGTGGGGCGCCACCGGAGTTGGGCACGCGTCGTGCAGTCTGGCCTCGGCGCTGTGCTCGGGGCTGTCGTCATCTGGCAGGTGTACTGCGTGTTCTACCTCTTTGGCTTTGTCGCCGCCCACGACACCTCGGGTGGGTACGGCGTGCCCCTTCGCTCCTGGCTCGCCATCACGGCTATGGTGCGTCGTGAGGCTGCGGCGACAGGGGTCGACGACGTATGGGCCATTGTCGAGGGGACCGACATTTCCTGCGAGCAGACGCCTGCGATCCTGAGCTACCTGCTCGGACCGGAGCTCGAGGTCACGTTCCTCGGCCAGGGTGGCCATGAGGCGCTGCTCCTCCCGGTGGGGCGCCCGGCGCTCTACCTCCTGGCGCGGGAAGTGTCGCCTCCGGTCGAGGCGATGCTGGGCCGCCTTGGGGCGCAGGAGAGGGCTACGCTGCCCGCCAGCGCCGGCAGTGCGGCTGCGCGCGTCCTGCTTGTGCCCGGCCACACGCCTTCAGAGCTGCTCTCTCTCGTCCCGCAGCCGATCGATGAGCAGATGCTGGATTTGGGGCTCGTGCTGCTGGGCTACGAGTGGCCGGCCGACGCCCGGCCGGGGAGCCGGGTCCGCTTTGCAACCTTTTGGAGGTTTGAGGAGATCCCTGCGGCCGAGCGGGGCGTGGTCCACAGCCTCCTCAACCATCTCCTGGCGGCGGATGGGCAGAAGGTGACGCAACGCGATGGCTTTGGCCTGCCCGAGCGGCACTGGCGGCCGGGTCTCATGCTGGTGCAGTGGTTCGAGATGGAGATACCGCCTGAGGTGCCAGCCGGGGACTATACGCTGCTCACCGGCATGTACCGCCTCAGCGATCTCTCTCGTAACAGCGTGGTGGATGAATCTAACACCCCCATTGGAGACTCGATCCGGCTTGGACCCGTCCGCGTGCTCGGTGGCTGAGTGGATGTCGACAGACCGATGGCGCGGGAGGCGGGTTGCCGGCTGCGGGGGCTGTCCGCACACAGGGTCAAGGCACGGACCGGGCGCAGCTGCCCCGGCACACCTCTTCGAGTGCGCTGGCGGACAGCTCGCCACGGTGCCGCATTGAGCGCACGGTGGCGCCGAGGTCAGCTATGGGGCTTCATCGGCGCTCCCGAGCCTGGAGGAGGCGGGGTCTGAGCGGGGACGGGACTCGAGACACTCGGTGCAACAGCATGCTCGTCAGCGAGGAAGGAGGGGGAGCGGGCGCTTCGAACCCCCTCCGGCTGCCTGCGTCTCTCCGCCGCCTCCACCGGGCCCTGCCACTGGTCGCTGTGTTGCTCGTGGCTGGCGGCCTGCGCTTCGCGGGGTTGGATTGGGATCGCGGCCTCCTCTTCCACCCGGACGAGCGGCGCATCCTGATGGTCGTGGCGGGCCTCCGCTGGCCGGAGCCGTGGGACTGGTCGCTCGTGCTCAGCCCGCGGAGCCCCCTCAACCCTCGCTTCTTCGCCTATGGATCGTTCCCCCTCTACATCCTGCATGCCCTGCGGGAGTTGCTCGGCGCGGAGCGGCTCTACCTGGCCGGACGAGCCCTGTCGGCCGGGCTGAGCCTGGCGACGGTGGTGGCGCTGTACGGCATCGGGAGCCGGCTGCAAGGACGCAGGGCCGGGCTTCTCGCCGCAGCGTTTCTGGCTGTATCGGTGCTGCCCGTGCAGCTTGCCCACTTTGGCACCGTGGACTCGCTCCTCGTGCTCCTGTGTACGCTGGTGGTATGGGCACTCATCGAGGTGGCGCAGACCGGCTCACTGCGGGCAGGGGTGGCGGGTGGCGTGCTCCTTGGCCTAGCGCTGGCCACCAAGACCAGTGCCCTGCCCCTGGCCGTGACCCTGTGGGTCGCCTGGGCGACGTGGGCCGTGCAGGCCCGCCCGCTGCCGAGGCTTTGGCGAGGCCTGGCAGGCCTGGCAACCAGCGCGGCGGCGGCCGCGGTCACCTTCGTCGTGGCCATGCCCTACGCGCTGATCGACTGGTTCCGTTTCGCCACGGCTCTGGCGCAGGAAGCGGCCATGGCCGAGGGGTCGCCGCGGGTGCCGTACGTTCTTCAGTATGTGGGGACGGTGCCGTACCTGTATCAACTCGTCGAGCTGGCGCGGTGGTCGCTCGGGCTGCCGCTCTGCCTGGTGGCGCTGGCGGGCCTGGCGTGGCTGACCTGGCGGGGCGTAGGACACCGCCGCCCTGAGGACGTCGTGATCCTGGCCTGGGTCTGGCCGTACTTTCTGGCGGTTGGCGCGTTCCACGCCAAGTTCATGCGGTACATGGCGCCACTTGTGCCCTGGCTGTGCCTGGCGGCTGCGCTCCTGCTTGTGCACATGGGGGAGCGGCCGCAAGGGACGCGGTGGCGCCGGACAGGCCCGGTCCTCGCAGGGGCGGTGCTGGCGCCGACGCTCGTCTTTGCGCTGGCTTTCACCGGTATCTATCTCCGCCCGCACCCATGGGTGGTGGCCAGCGAGTGGCTCTGCGGCACGGTGCCGGCGGGTGCCACGCTGCTGATCGAGACGTGGGACCAGCCGCTGCCCGCAGGGCCGCCGGAAGTCTGTGCCGGGCGCTACAGGGTTGTGTCCCTCGACCTCTACGCTCCCGAGGAGAGCACCAAGCTTGAGGCGCTGCTGGATGCGCTGCAGGAGGCCGACTATGTCATCCTGGCCAGCCAGCGGCAGTACGCGACGGTGCCGCGTCTGCCGGAGCGGTATCCGCTGGCCTCTGCGTACTACCGGCTGCTCCTCGGGGAACGCCTCGGGTTTCGGCTGGTACACGTGACCAGCAGCTACCCTCGCCTTGGACCGCTGGTCTTCGTGGACGAGCCCCTTGCAGGCACGGGTCTGCCCTGCCCGGTCGGAGAAGGCTGTTGGTGCGCGGGGGTCGCGTCCTGGCGTGAGGGTGAGCTCGTGGTGCACCTCGGCAGGACGGACGAGAGCTACTCGGTGTACGATCACCCACGTGCGCTGATCTTCAAGAGAGAGGCCTCACTGTCACGAGAGCAGCTGCGGGCCCTGCTGACGGGTGGCACGTAGCGGGCCCGATATCCACAGGGCCGGCGCCTCGGGTCATGACGCGCGGCACTACATAAAGGCGGGTCCCGCTTTCCTTGCCCCTCACACCGGTTCCTGCTATAATGGCGCCCGCTGTCTCCGGAGCCAATGGATGATCATCAAGGAGCGGGGACTCTCTTCATGCGAGTATTGATGGTCTTGACATATTACTACCCCCACTGGACTGGCCTGACGACGCATCCCCAGTGGGTGGCTGAGAGCCTCGTGCAGCGAGGCCATCAGGTGACGGTCCTCACCTCTCGTTTTCGGCCCGACCTGGCACTGCGGGACCGGCACAATGGCGTCGACATCGTTCGCCTGCCGACCATCGGGAGGCTGAGCCGCGGGGTGCTGATGCCCTCGTTTCCCGCGGCTTTGCTGCGGCTTGCCCGTGAGCACGACGTGGTCCAGATCAACACGCCCATGCTCGAGGCACCTCTCGTCGTGTGGCTCGCCGAGCGAGTGGGGCGCAGGACGCTCGTTACCCACCACGGCGACCTGGTGATGCCGGCGGGCCTGTTCAACCAGTTCGTCGAGTTTACAGTCACGGCACTGATGCGTCAGGCCCTGCGCTGGGCGCCGGCCATCTCGAGCTATAGCCGGGACTATGCGGAGAACTCGAGCTTTCTGCGCCCATTCCTGGAAAAGATCACCTGTATCTATCCGCCCATCCAGATCCCTGAACCCGATCCGGAGCAGGCGCTCGCCTGGCGGCGCGAGCTCGGGCTGGAGGGCCGGCGCCTCGTGGGCTTTGCCGGCCGCTGGGTGGAGGAGAAGGGGTTCGACTTTTTGCTGCAGGCGATCCCGCGTGTGGTTGAGCAGATCCCCGGGACCCGCTTTGTCTTTGCGGGTGAGAAGAACGTAGTCTACGAGCAGTTCTACGCGCGCTGCCGGCACCTGGTCGAGCAAAACGAGGAGCACCTGGTGTTCCTGGGGTTGCTGACCGACCGGAAGAAGCTCGCGAGTTTCTACCATATGTGCGACGTCTTTGCACTGCCGAGCCGCACCGACTGTTTTGCGATGGTGCAGGTCGAGGCGATGCTCTGCGGCACGCCCGTGGTGGCCACGGACATCCCGGGTGCGCGCGTGGCGGTGCGCGAGACTGGTATGGGGCTCCTGGTGCGACCGCAGGATCCCGAGGCCCTGGCTGAGGGCCTGCTCGAGGTGCTCAAGGCACCGGAGCGATACCGGCGGACGCCGGAGGAGATCCGGCGGGTTTTCAGCCTGGAGCGCACGATCACGCAGTACGAGCAACTGCTACAGCGCCTGGCGGTCTAGGCGGGGGGTCCATGATCAACGAGCGGGCGCTGGAGCGGCTGCTGCGCAACGAGTCGGACGTGGCCTACAAGCGGCGCGTCCGCACGATGCTCGAGTTTCTCGAGCCCGCGCCCGGCGACCGCATCCTCGATTGTGGGTGCGGGATGGGCTTCTACCTGAAGTGCCTGACCTCGCTCAGCAAAGCGACCTGTACCGGGCTGGACTATGACGCGCAGGCACTGGCCTTTGCCCGGGAGGCGCTCGCTGGCCGCAACGTGCCGATCGTGCGGGGCGATGCGCTCCACCTGCCCTATGCAGATGCGTCGTTTGACAAGATCGTCTGCAGCGAGGTGCTCGAGCACCTGCCCGATGACCGCAGAGGGCTGGCCGAGCTGCGGCGCGTGCTGCGGCCGGGCGGCCTCCTGTGTGTGACGGTTCCCCACCGCGACTACTCCTTCTGGTACGACCCGATCAACCGCATGGCCGAGGGCCTCTTCGGCCGACCTATACGTGAGGGTCCGTTCGCGGGGATCTGGGCCAATCACCACCGGCTGTACCGTCCAGATGAGCTGGTGGCACGGCTGGAGGAAGCGGGGTTCGAGGTCGTGGAGGTGCGCAACCTGACACACTACTGCTTTCCGGGCACGCAGACCATCGTCTACACCTTTGGTAAGGGGGCGATAGAACGCGGGCTGCTACCGGAGGCGATCCTGCGCAGCACGCACCGCTTCCGCAGCGAAGACAACGCCGGGAGCCCGCTGAACCCCATCAACTGGGTCCTGGCGCTTTTCCGGGCCTTCGACCGGCTCAACACATTGGACCGCTCTGAGAAGCGGACCTATGCCAACGTCGCCGTCAAAGCTCGCAGGGGGTCTGATGCGAGATGAGCCCTCGCAGCCGTCGTCTGGCCACGGTCTCTCTGAGCGCGGCCCTGGCGTTGGCTCTGGTTGGGCAATTCTACTTTGAGAGGCGTCGTGAGTATCCCTGGGACGCCGTGATTCTGTATGCCCTGGGCTCGGTGCTCTTCCTGACGGCGGTGCGGCTGGCGGGACTGGGCCCTGATGCGCCAGGTGCTGCGGCCGCCGCGTGGCAGGCCGCCCTCGGATGGGTGCGCCGACATCCCTGGAGGGTTGGCGCGGCGACGGTAAGCGCCGTGGCCGTCCTCGCCGTTGGGAGCCGCGCTGC
Source organism: Anaerolinea sp. (assembly GCA_020725765.1). Lineage (GTDB taxonomy): Bacteria > Chloroflexota > Anaerolineae > SpSt-313 > SpSt-313 > SpSt-313. The sequence goes on from DYEI01000162.1 coordinate 7,728, forward strand.
GCAGCCCCTTACGGCCGCAGAGGGCTGCTTCCTGCTGGGGCTTTGGGCGGGGGCGGTGCTTCTCTTCCTGGGAGCGACGGTGAGCTGGCCGCGGGCCGCGGCCTGGTGGCGGAGCCTGCCCGCGCGGCTCAGGGCGAGCTGGTGGGAGGTGTCGGCCGTTGCTCTGGTGACGGCGGTCGCCGCTGCCGCTCGGCTGGTGGCCCTGGACCGCATCCCCTACATACTGGGTGGCGACGAGGCCTCGATGGGTCGCGAGGCGCTGAACGTCCTCCGCGGCCGGCTCACGAACCCCTTTGCAACCGGCTGGTTTTCGCACCCGACGCTCTTCTTCTACCTCCTCGCTGCCTCGCTGCGCTGGCCTGGCGGGTTGGTGAGCGGCCTCCGCCTGGTCCCGGCCCTGGCGGGGGTGCTGACGGTTCCGGCGCTGTACCTCCTCGTGCGGGAGCTGTTCGGACGCAGGGTAGCGCTCCTTGCGGCCGGATACCTTGCCTGCTACCACTATGCCATACACTACTCGCGCCTGGCGCTGAACAACAACCTGGATCCCCTCTTTGCTTCGCTAGGCTTCTATGCGCTGCTGATAGGGTTGCGCACGCGACGGCCGGTAGCCTTTGCGCTGGCGGGGGTGCTCCTGGGCGTTGGGCAGTACTTTTACATGGGTGCGCGGGTGGTGGTCATCATTGCCGTGGCCTTTGTAGCGTGGGCGGCGTGGTCGGAGGACGGCTCCTGGCGGGCCTGGCGGGGGAACCTCCTCCTGACGGTCGGTGGTTTTCTGCTTGCCGGCTGGCCGCTCTTGCTCTTTTTCGCGCGGCACCCGCGGGATTTCGCGGCGCGCATCAACCAGCTCGGCATTTTCCAGTCCGGATGGCTGGTCAGCGAGGCAGCCAAGCTGCAGAGGAGTCAGCTCAGCCTTCTGTGGCAGCAGTTCACCAGAACGGTGCTGGCCTTCCATTACTACCCGGATCCGGCACCCTTCTATCGCCCCGGTGTGCCCTTACTGGACTCGCTCAGTGCAGTGCTCTTCACCTTTGGGCTGGTGTATACCATGGCAAGCTTGCGACAGCGCGGGAGCAAGCTCATGGCGCTGTGGTTCTGGGGGGTGCTCCTCTTTGGCGGAGTGCTCATGGAGAACCCGCCGAGCTCGCAACGGCTGCTGCTGAGCGTCGTGCCCGTCAGCACCTTTGTGGCGCTGGGGCTATCGGTGCTGGTGGGGGCGGGTGAGCGCATAGGGCGGTGGCGCAGCTTCTCCGTGTGGCTGCTCCTTGGCCTGGCCGTGGTCGTCCTCGGACAGCGGAGCCTGCGCTTCTACTTCGGTCCCTACACAAGCGCGCGGGTGTACCCCGGCCTGAACACCGAGGTCGGCCATCGGATGGGGCTCTATCTGCGGGAGCTCGGGCCTGAGTACCACTACTTCTTCTTCGGGCCGCCGCGGATGTATGCCGGCTTCCCTTCGCTGCTGTACCTTGCGCCGGACGTAGAGGGCGAGGACGTCTACGAGCTGCCGGGCGACCCCGGCGACTGGGAGCGGCCTGGAAAACGCCCGGTCTTCCTGTTCCTCCCCGAGCGGCTCGGCGAGCTTGATGCTGTCAGATCCTGGTTTCCCGGTGGCGAGGTCAAAGAGTTCCGGCAGGACTCGGGAGCACTCCTCTTCGTGACCTATGTGCCGGGCGAGGTGACGGGTGGGACGCAATAGCGAGGGTCTGGCCCCATCGCACCTGATTGCGCAGCGTCTCGGGGCGCTGGGGCTTGTTGCCGTGGGCGCGGTGGGCCTCGGTGCTGCCTACCTCGGCCAGAGGGCCCTGGACCGGCCGCCGGTGAGGCCGGGGGAGTGGGGGCTGCTCCTGGGCGGTGCAGCGACCTTTGCGTTGTGCTGCTCGGGCTATGCACTGGAGCGGGCGCGCGAACAGCCGGAGCAGACCGTCGCGCAGCCGCGGCTCTGGCTCCTGGGGCTCGCGCTGGTTCTTGCCGCGGCCGCGTTTCCCGGCTTTGCGGGGAACCGGTTCCGCCTCTGGTCGGCGGTGCTCTGGATTGCCGCGCTTGCCTCACTATACGCCGCCTTTGCGCGGCGAGGTGCCGGAGCGGGCGAGGGCGGCGCGCGCAGGGAGGCAGGCGGGGTGCGCCTCTCCTGGGAGACGCTGCTGCTGGCGGCTATCATCCTGGTAGGGGCCTTCCTGCGGCTCCACCGGCTCGATGCGATCCCGGCGGAGATGGGCACCGACATGCCGCTCAAGTACGAGAACGCACGCGAGATCATGCAGGGGCAACTCATGATCTTCTGCCCTCGCTATCCTGGCAGGGAAGCGCTGCTGTTCTATCTGATTGCCCTGTATGGCAGGCTCTTTGGGCTGGGGTTCTTTGCGATCAAGGTCACGACGGCGCTGCTGGGGGTGGCGACCATACCGGCGCTCTACCTGCTGGCCCGGGAGCTCTATGGCCGCCATGTGGCGGTGGTCGCGGCTGCGCTGCTGGCTCTGAGCAGGTGGCACGTCACCCTCAGCCGGTCGGGCTACCGGGCGATCCTGGTGCCGCTGTTTCTGGCCCTTCTGATGCTTGGGCTGGTGCGGGCCCTGCGGCGAGGCTCAGGGGCGGGGTTCGTGGCCACTGGGCTTGTGCTGGGGCTGGGGATGTACACGTACAACTCGTTCCTGGTGGTGCCGCCAACGCTCGTTCTGGTGCTGGCGGTGGAGATGGCGCGCTCCGGGTGGGGTTGGCTGCGTCGCTACGGGTGGGGGCTGGTTGGGCTAGTGTTGGCGGCCGTGCTGGTCTTCCTGCCGCTGGGGCACTATATTCTGGAGCAGCCGGAGGTCTATGCCTTCCGCGTGGCGACGCGGCTGACGGATGCCGAAGTGCCGCTGCCTGCGGAGCCCTGGCGGGTCTTGCTGGGGAACCTCTGGCGGGCGGCAGGCATGTTCAACCTGCGGGGCGATATCGTCGCCTACACTAACGTGCCCTACAGGAGGCATCTCGGGGCGGTCAGTGGCGTGCTGTTTGCGGCCGGGCTGGGGTACAGCCTCCTGCGGTTCTGCCGTGGCCACAACACCGTGGTGCTGGCCTTTCTAGCTGCGATGATCTTTCCCACGGCGCTGGCGCTGGCCTTTCCCAATGAGGTCCCGAACGCCGGCCGGGCCTCGGGCGTCATCACTTCGACGTACCTGCTGGCCGCGCTGCCGCTCGTGGCTCTGTACCGGCGGATGGCGACCCTCCGTCCCGTCGGTTGGGGTCGCACGGGGCTTGGGGGCAGTGCTCCGGTGGCAGGATGGCTACGGGGCGCAGGCCTCCTCCCGGGTCTGGTGCTGGTTGGGCTCCTCGGCGCCGAGCTGCGAGAGACGTGGCAGGGATACTTTCAGGACTATGTGCGGCATTTGCCACGCGGCAACTATGCGATATCCTTAGAGATCGCCCGGGTGCTCGATGGCTTTGAGGAGGAGGGCGAGTCCTACGTCGTCGTGTGGCCCCACTGGTTCGATGGCAACGCCCTGCGCGCGCAGCTCCGGGTCAAGTCCAAGTCGTGGGACTGGGAGCTGCCGAGGCTGGATCCGGAAGGGCCGCCGCTCTCCACTGTACAGGGGAAAGTGCTCTTTGTGGTGCATCCCGGCGACAGGGAAAGCCTGGAGGTTCTGCGGGAGTGTTTCCCGCGCGGGGTGGCCATCGGCCACCGCGACAACAACGGCGAGGTGGCCTTTGTGACGTTCTATGGAGAGAGATAGTGCCATGCAGGATTGCCTGGAGAGGCCCCAGGTCGAAAGCGGGGGGCAGGGCGTGCTCGCACGGCTGCGGGCGTATGTGGGCACCCAGCAGTTCGTCAGGCTGGCGCTCGTGGCCATCCTGCTCCTTGGGGCGTCGATGCGCCTCACGGGCGTCAACTGGGATGAAGGGACCCATCTGCACCCGGATGAGCGTTTCCTGACCGATGTCACGAGCCGGCTGGGTTGGCCAAAGAGTCTGGCCGAGTACTTTGACGAGGCGCGCTCGCCGCTGAACCCATACAACCGCGATGTGGGCATGTTCGTCTATGGGACGGCGCCCATCTTTCTGGTCAAGGGCCTCGGGTTGCTCCTGAACAAGAGCTCCTACTGGGAGGTCCACCTGGTCGGACGGGTTGTATCGGCCGGCTATGACCTGCTGGTCATCGTTCTGGTGTTTCTCATCGGCCGGCGGCTGTATGGGCGGTGGATCGGGCTCTTGGGCGCTTTCCTCATGGCGTGCACCGTTCTGAACATCCAGCACTCGCACTTTTACACCGTGGAGAACTATATCACGCTGATGGTGACGCTGGCGTTCCTCTTTGCAGTGCGCGTCATGCAGGGCGGTGGTTGGGGGGACTGGGCACTCCTGGGGGCGAGCTTTGGCCTCGCTGTGGCCGGCAAGATCAATATGGCCATGTTCGCCCTTGTCATCGCGGCGGCGTGCCTGGTGCGGGCGTTGAGCGAGCCGCTGCCGGAGACCTGGAACGCCGGTGTGCGGGTGCTTTGGCGGCGGAATCTTGGACCGCTGTCGCTACTCATGCAGGTCAACGGGCGCGACGACCGGGCAGGCCGCGTCGTGGCCCTGCAGCGCGGCATCTTGCGTGCCGGGGCGGGGCTTGCGCTGACCCTGCTCATCGCACTCGTGGCCTTTCGCGTGGCTCAGCCCTACGCCTTCAGTGGCCCAAGCCCCTTCAGCCTGGAGCTTTCCCCGCGCTGGCTGGAGGACATGAGGCGGGCCGCGGCCATGATGAACGGCACAATCGACATGCCGCCGAGCCATCAGTGGACCGACCGCGAGCCGGTGTGGTATGCGCTGCGCAACATCGTGCTGTGGGGCATGGGGCTGCCTCTCGGGCTGGCGGCCTGGCTCGGCTGGGCGGTGGCGGGGGTCGAGCTCTGGCGGAGGCGCAAGGTCGAGCATCTGCTGCCCCTGGTGTGGGTGACCTTCCCATTCCTGTATCTGAGCATCCAGTTCGTCAAGTCGATCCGCTATTTCCTGCCCTTCTACCCGGTGCTGGTGCTCCTTGGGGCATACTTCATCTTCTGGCTGTGGCGACAGGCGCGGCGCATTGCGGGGGCCGCGGGCCCGGCCTGGACGCGGATGCTCGCCCGCCGGGCGCCCGCGGGGGCGATGGTTGTGGCAGGTGTGATCGTGCTGGGCACCTTCCTGTATGCCGAGGCCTTTACCAACATCTACCGTCGGCCCCTCACCCGGGTCGCTGCCTCACGCTGGGTCTATGAGAACATTCCCCCGGGCGCCACGATCACCTTCGAGCACTGGGACGACCCCATCCCCCAGAACGTCGACGGGCGGGACGCCGGCCGGTACTACAACATGCTGGGTACAGACCCCTACTGGGAGGACACGCCCGAAAAGCGGGACGCCCTCTACAGCTGGCTGGACCAGGCAGACTATATCGTCCTCTCCAGCAACCGGGTCTATGAATCGATCCCGCGCCTGCCTGAGCGCTTTCCGCTGACGACCGCCTACTACCGGTACCTTTTCTCGGGTGATCTCGGGTTCCGCATCCTGAGGGTGTTCACCTCGTACCCCAACCTCGGCCCCATCGAGCTTGTGGACGACCGGGCCGACGAGACGTTCACCGTCTACGATCACCCCAAGGTCATCATCTTTGAGAAGACGGCTGCCTACTCCAGCGCGCGGGTGCGGGAGCTCTTGGGCGACATCCCGGTCGACCGGGTGATCCGACTGAGCCCGGTCCAGACGATGCGTTCCCGGCACCTTCTCCTCCTGCGGCAGGCGGAGCTGGAGGCACAGCGTGCCGGTGGGACGTGGTCGGCGATGTTCAACCGGATGGACCTGGCCAATCGGCTGCCCGTGCTGGCGTGGCTGGCTGTGACCGAACTGCTGGGGTTGATTGCGCTGCCGATTGCCTATCACGCCTTCCCGCGCCTGCGGGACCGGGGGTTCATCTTCGCCAAGGGGCTGGGGATACTGCTCGTCTCGTACCTCGCGTGGCTGGCGGCGAGCTTGCACCTTCTCCCGTACACGAGGCTGGCCATCGTTGCTCAGGTGCTGCTGGTGCTCCTCGTGGCCCTCTGGCTGGCGAGGCGGCGGTGGAGTGAGATGTGGGCCTACCTGCGCCGGGAGTGGCGCATGCTGCTCCTTGAGGAGGGGCTCTACCTGGCGTTCTTTGGGGCCTTCCTCCTCGTCCGCATGGGGAACCCGGACCTCTGGCACCCGGCGAGGGGCGGCGAGAAGCCGATGGACCTGGCCTATCTGAATGCCATCATCAAGAGCACGTGGTTCCCGCCCTATGACCCCTGGTATGCTGGTGGCTACATCAACTATTACTACTTTGGGCACGTGCTGGTTGCGACCCTGATCAAGCTCTCGGGCATCGTTCCGACGACGGCGTACAACCTGGTGCTGCCGACGCTCTTCGCACTGACCGCCATGGGGGCCTACGCAGTAGTGGCCGGGCTCGTTGGACAGGCGGGAGGCGGCGGTGATGAACCGACCCGGACGTTGGACCGCGCGGCGCGGTTCGGCCTCTTTGGGGCGCTTCTTGTTACGGTGCTGGGGAACCTGGGGCAGGTGCGACTGCTGACGCAGGCCTTTCAGGCGGCGAGTCAGCTCGAGTTCCGCAGCACCCTGCCGGGCCTCGCCGGGCTGGTCAGGACGCTGGACGGGCTGTTGCGGGTGCTGGCCGGGCGGCCGCTGGGAACCAACCCGGACTGGTGGTTCTGGAACGCGAGCCGCGTGATGGGTGCCGGGGAGATCAACGAGTTCCCCTACTTCACCTTCCTCTACGCCGACTTGCATGCGCATCTCATCGCGCTCCCCTTTGGGCTGCTGGCTCTCGGCCTGACCGTGAGCCTGCTCAACCAGTGTGTGGGCGCAGCCCGGGCGGCAGCGCGCTCCCCTGAGGAACCGGCCGGACAGGGCTCGCCCGCTGATATGATGCTGACCAAGGCAGGGCCGACGGCGGCAGTGGGCTTGCCAGGACGTCTGAAGCAATGGGCAGCTACCGTGCAGTGGACCGAGTGGCTCGGGCTCACGCTGCTGGCGCTCGTCCTGGGCGAGCTGAGGGTGAACAACACCTGGGACTATCCGACGTACCTGCTTGTGGCGGCGGGCGGGATGGTCATCGCCCGGATGCATGGGAGGCGGGGCCCCTGGTGGGCTGAGGTCTGGCCGGTGCTGAAGCGGCTCCTCTTCCTGGCGCTCGCCAGTACGGTGCTGTTTCAGCCCTTCCATGCCCGGTACGGCGCGGCGTATACGTCGGTGGAGCTATGGCGTGGCACGCGCACCCCGCTGGGTGACTATGTGGTGATCCACGGGGTCTTTCTCTTCATCCTGCTCATCTACGCGCTGAACCGCGCCTTTGGGTACCAGGCACGGGGGGCGTTGGCGCGGAGCGTGCGGCTGACCCTGGGTCAGCCGCTAAGGATCGGCCGCTACATGCGGCTGGCCGACCGTCTGGTGCAGCCGGGAGCGGCGTATCAGGTGGGATGGCTTGGGATCATGGCTCTCGCCGCATTCTCGGCGGCGTCGGTGATGGTGCACTGGTGGCTCGTGGGGCTGGCTCTGCCGCTGCTCGTCGTGGGGATGAGCCTGTCGCTGCGGCGGGACCTGCCTGCGGCGGAGCAATTCGCCGCGATGCTCTTCAGCCTTGGGCTTGTGCTGACCGCAGCGGTCGAGGTCGTGGTGCTGCGCGGCGATATCGGCCGAATGAACACCGTGTTCAAGCTCTACCTGCAGGTGTGGGTGCTGTGGGGGGTGGCAGCGGCCGTCGCGCTCTCAGCGCTCAGCAGGCGATGGGCAAGGTGGCGCCCGGCATGGCGGGAGTCCTGCCAGCTCGGCCTTGGGCTCCTCCTTCTCGGAGCAGCACTGTACCCCCTCACGGCGACTGGCGCCAAGATCAATGACCGGTTCGACAGGAGCCTGGGTCCGGGTCTCGATGGCACCGCCTACATGCAGACAGCCCAGTACTACGATCAGGACCGGCTGTTGGAGCTCCGCCACGACCTCGAGGCCATCCGCTGGCTGCAGGACAATGTGCGGGGGTCCCCGGTCATTCTCGAGGCTCAGACGCCGCTCTACCGGTGGGGGTCGCGCATCTCGATTTACACCGGTCTGCCGACCGTCATCGGCTGGGACTGGCACCAGATGCAGCAGCGTGCGGTGGTGCCGGGCGAGGCGATTCTCTGGCGGCTGGATGACGTCCGTCGCATGTACGACACGATCGACGGGGATGAGCTCATCCGGCTCCTCAGGCTCTACGACGTGTCGTACGTCTATGTCGGCGAGCTGGAGCAGGCGTACTACAGCCCGGAGGGTCTCGCCAAGTTTGAGCGGCTGGCGGGCAGCCTGTTCGACGTCGTGTACCGGCGGGGCCCGGTCACCATCTATCAGGTGCGGCGGGAGCAGCTTGGAGGGCTCGCCACGCGCCCTTTTCTGCTGCCGCAAGCCGGGGGGAGCGGCAAGGCGCTCCTGCTCTCCGAGCCGGTTGATCAGTTGCCCGTCGTTGCGGACCGTGGCTGGAACCCCCTGGCCAACGCCGGGCCGGCTGCGGCTGTGCTCATCTGGTGGCTTGCCGTCTGCCTGCTGGGCTGGGCGGCGTGGCCTCTCCTCATGGGTGTGTGCCGGGGCCTGCCGGATCGCGGGTATCTCCTGGCCAAGGGGGCTGGCTGGCTGATTGTGGGGTACCTGCTGTGGCTGGGCGCCTCGACCCGGGCCCTGGCCAACCGGGTGCCGTACGCGTACGCAATCCTTGGGCTTCTCGTGGTGGCGGGAGTCTGGGTTGCGAGGCGGCAGCGTCGACGACTCGGCGCCCTGTGGCGCGCACGGCGATGGCTCCTTCTGCGGGAGGAGTTCCTCTTCTCCGGGGCGTTCCTGGCCCTCGTTCTCGTGCGCCTGGGTAACCCGGACCTCTGGCAGCCGTGGTTTGGCGGCGAGAAGATGATGGAGTTCGCGTATCTGAACGCCATCCTCAAGAGCGCCCACTTTCCGCCCTACGACCCCTACTTTGCGGGCGGCTACATCAACTACTACTACTATGGCCTGTACCTGGTCAACGTGCTGATCAAGCTCACCGGCATCGTGCCGGAGGTCGCCTTCAACCTGGCCGTGCCGACCTTTTTCGCGCTCACGGTCGCCATGGCCTTCTCGCTAGGCCATGCCCTCACCTGGCGGCGAAAGGGTCGGCAGTGGCTGTGGAGTGGCGTGGCTGCGGCCGTGGGGACGGCGCTACTGGCCAACCTCACGGTGCTGGCGCAGTGGGTGGGGGGGCTGGTCTGGCTGGGAGGCGGCCCGACGGAGGGGGCGCCGGGCCTCGAGGCGATGCAGCCGCTGCTCGCGGGGCTTGCGCGATGGCTGAGCGGACAGGGGAACCTGCCAGCCTTCGACTACTGGTGGGAGGCCACGCGGATCATCCCCAACACTATCAACGAGTTCCCCTTCTTCTCGTTTCTCTTTGCCGACCTGCACCCCCACATGATGGGCATGCCCTTCGCCCTGGGGCTGCTGGTGGCGCTCGTGGCGCTGGTGGCCCCCGGGGCTGGCTGTGGTCGGCTCGCCACGCAGCGCAGATCAGATCCCAAGGGCTGGGGCACCGTGGGACCCCTCCGAGGAAAGTGGCCGCTTGCACTGCTCGCCCTCATCGGCGGGGCGCTTGGCCCGCTGAACACCTGGGACTTGCCGACCTATCTGGGGTTGGCGGTGGTGGTGCTGGTGTGGGTGGGCATCGAGAGGCGCGTGGGGTGGCGGGCGTGCGTGCAGGCGATGGCCCTCGTGGCCCTGGCGGGCGCGCTGTACGCGCCCTTCTACGCCCACTATGCAGCCCCGTCAGCGTCGCCCCGGTTTGAGCCGGCGCAGACCCGTGCCCGGTACTTCCTGGTAGTGTGGGGGCTGTGGCTGGTGGCGGCGTATGGGTGGCTCGTGCCACGGTGGTGGCGCGGGAGGGATGGCGCAGGGCGAGTGTGGCGGCTGGCCTTGGGCCCGAAGGCGGCCCGGTCGCGGGCGCTGATGCGGGCACTGGGTGGCGGGGGGCTTGCGGCGGCGAGGCTCCATGTGGCACTTGCCGGCGCGGTGCTTGCGCTCACAACGCTGGCCCTCACGATCGGCGAGGCACCGATTGCACTGCTCATTGCGCCGGTGGTGCTTGGCCTTGCGCTGTGGCTGCGGCGGCGGGCTTCCATGGAAGAGCGGCTGGGTGGGCTGTTGATGGCGGCGGGGTGTGTGGTGCTGGCCGGCACCGAACTGGCCTTCCTGGCCGATTTCCTTCAGGGTGGCGAGTGGGAGCGCATGAACACCGTCTTCAAGTTCGGCATACAGGCCTGGCTGCTCCTCGCTGTGGGCCTGAGTGCCGGCCTGCCGGAGGTGCTCGACTGGGTGCGGCGGCGCGGATTCCTGCCCGGGGCCTGGGCGGTCGCCATGGTGGCGCTGGTGGCGATCAGCCTCGCCTATGTGCCGTTGGGGGTCGCGGCGCGGGTGCACGAGCGCTTTCCCGGCGGGCCTCCGCCGACGGGTACTCTGGACGGGCTGGCCTACATGCGGACCGGCGTGTACCGGTGGCCCGATGAGGAGCACCCGATCGTCCTGCGCCACGACTATGAGGCCATCGGGTGGCTCCTGGCCAACGTTCGTGGCACGCCGGTCATCGCTGAGGCTCCCCTCGGCTACTATCGCGAGGGCGGCATGCGCGTGTCCTCGTACACGGGGCTGCCGACGCTGGTCGGGGCGCACCAGTCGGAGCAGCGACCGGCCGAAGTGGTATCCGAGCGTGCCTCACAGGCCGATGCGCTCTACCGGATGGGTGACCCCGGGGCGACTCTGGCGCTGATGCGGCAGCTCCGGGTGCAGTACGTATACTTTGGGCAGCTGGAGGAGGTGGTCTACGGGGCGGCCTCTCGGGCCAAGTTCGACGAGCTGGTGCACCGCGGCGAGTTGGAGGTGGCCTATGAGAATGAGGGGGTCAGAATCTATCGGGTTGTAGGCGTCGGGGCGAATCGGGCCAGGTGCTGCCCTTCGGGCTGCCCTGCGCCGACGGCGTGAAGGCGGGCTACCACTCCTGCCGTCAGGCTGTTGACACTACCGGTGCTTTCCCTATAATCGGACTGCGGACTCCCGGGACGGTCGCACCTGCAGGCCGGTGCGTGAGGTGCGGCTGCAGCCGCGGCGAGGCCGCCCTTTGCGGTCTGCGGCGAGCGCTGGAGTGACGTGATTGCGACATGCTCAAGCTGACAGACAAGAGCCAGGCCGGCCAGGGAAGGGCGCCCGACTGGCCGGCATTGACGCTTGAGAGCCTGATCTGCGCCGTGCTGCTCGGCAGCGCGGCCTTTATTCGCTTCTATGCCTTGGGTCGCTGGCCGCTCCTTGAGTCGGAGGCGGGTCAGGCCCTGGCTGCCTGGCGGTTCCTGCATGGCGGCGCGCCATCACCGGCAGCCGTGCCTCTCTTGTTTGACTCTGCTCTTCTTGGCTTCTTCCTCTTTGGTGCAGGCGACGCAGCAGCGCGGCTATTGCCCGCGATCCTGGGTACGGCTCTGGTGCTCCTGCCCCTCGGACTCCGGCGGCGCCTCGGTACGTGGGGGGCCCTGGCCGCGACCTTGATGCTGGCCTTCTCGCCGACGCTTGTGTTCTACTCGCGCACGCTGGCAGGAGCCGTCCCGGGGCTGGCCGGGCTGGGGGCGATTCTCCTCGCCATTGAGTACGCCGGGCGCGGGCGCGATAGGATGGCGAGGGTCCTGGGGATGGGGGGCCTGGCGGTTGCCCTGACGTCGACCCCCTGGGCCTATTCGGCACTCCTGGCGGGGCTGGTGCTCTATGGCCTCGGCGTGGTCGCCAGGCGCCGGGGCGACCGGTGGGCCGACTGGAGCGCGCTAACGGCAAGAACGGCCTCGCTCCTCGGCGAGCGCAAGCTCTGGCTGGGTGTTGGCCTCGTAGTGGTGTTGCTGTCGACTGCCCTGCTCATGCGCCTCGGCGGCTTGCAGGCGACGGCAGATCTTCTGGCCGTCTGGGCTGCGCGCCTGCTCCCTGGCTCTGGCGGGAGGGCCTTCGGTTACCCATTGGCCATCCTTCTCTTCTACGAGACGGGCACCCTTGCGCTGGGTGTGGCGGGCGTGATTATCGGGCTGCGGCGCCGAAGCCTGTGGGCGGCCTTTCTCGGCCTCTGGGGGGGGCTGGTGCTCGTGCAGGCGACCCTCTCGGGGGCGCAGGATGGCGAGCTGGTGGCGCAGGCGGTCGTTCCGCTGGCGCTGCTTGGCGGGGTGGCCGTCGAGGACCTGGTCGAACGCCTGCGCCCCGCGCAGCCGGTGTGGGTGGGCGGGTCGCTGGCTGTGCTGTCGGTCCTGGTGGGTTTCTGGTGGCTGCAACTCGCGTCCTTCTTCAACCCGGAGGCGGTGGCGCTGCTTGGCAGCTATCTGCAGGCGGTGTGGTTCCTCTGCCTGGCGACGCCGGTGGTCATTGCAGCGGCGGGTGCGGTGCTCTGGCGCTGGGTCGGCCGCTCGGAGACCCTCTGGGCGGTGGCCCTCCTGGGATTGGGTCTCGCAGGGTGCCTGCTCGTACGCAACAGCATCAGCCTCAATCACGTCTTTGCCCGCGACCCACGCGAGCCCCTGGTGGTCTCGCCGACTTCGGTTGACGTGCGGGATATGGTTGCCTTCCTTGAGACCTGGTCTGTGCGGACGGCACTGGACCAGCACGCCCTGAGTATCGCTGTGGGTCCGGACCTGGAGCCTCTGGTGCCCTGGTACCTGCGCGATTTCGGCGCGCTGCGCCTCTCTGCTGCGCCACAGGACATGGCGGCAGCCGATGCACTGGTGACGGCGGGCGTGGTCGAAGGGTCGAGCACGGTGGGCTACGCTTCGACGACCTACCGTCTGCGCAACGTCTGTGACGCACCGTTGGCGGACGCGTACAGTGCTTTTGGGTGGTGGCTGCTGCGAGTGGGAGGCGGGGCCGTGCGGCCCGAGACCTGCCGGCTCTGGGTCAGACCCTGAAGGAGACAGGTTCGGCATGCAAGACGTCGCTCCCGAGTCGCGGAAAGACTCGTTCCTGAGGCGGCCCATCTCGACCTGGCTGCGTCTCGACGGTTGGATGCTGGTCGCAGCGCTCATCGTGCTGGCGGCCGTTGTGACGCGGCTCTGGGACCTGGGGGCGCGCTCCTACAACCATGACGAATCGATCCACGCCTGGGAATCGTGGAAGCTGTATACCGGGCAGGGCTATATTCACAACCCGATCTACCATGGCCCTTTCCTGTACCATGTCACGGCCTTTATCTACTTCCTGTTCGGGGATAGCGACTACACCGGGCGCCTGTCGGCGGCGCTCTTTAGCATCGGGAGCGTCATCCTCATCCTGTACCTCCGGCCATGGCTGGGGAGGAAAGGGAGCCTGGTGGCAGCGGCGCTTGCTGTGATCTCCCCCGCTCTGCTCTACTACGGCCGCTTTATCCGGCACGACGTCTACTCGGTGTTCTTCACCCTGCTCATGCTCCTCGGAATTCTCAACTATCTCGAGAAGCGCGAGGACCGGTATCTCTACCTGACCGTGCTGGGGCAGGCGCTTTACTTCTCGAACATGGAGACGGCGTTCATCCAGACGTTCGTCTTCTGGACCTTCCTTGCGGTGCTGTTCCTGGCGCGGTGGCTGCCGAATCGTTCGCGCTCGTGGCGCGAGTTTCCCGAGTTCGACTTGCTGATCGTGATGGGGGCCCTGGTGCTGCCGCTGGCCTCTCCGCTGGGGATCAAGCTCGCGGGCACAGTGCTCAAGGATGCACGGTTTGACCCGATCGCCTATGAGAGCGTCGACAGCATCATCCGCTCGGCGATCATCTGGGGGCTGTGCTTCCTGGGGTCAATGGTGGTGGGGCTGTGGTGGGACCGGCGACGGTGGCTGGTCTCGGCGGGCCTGTACTATGCCATCTACATCGTGCTCTTTACGACCTTTTTCACCAATGGGCGAGGCATTGCCACCGGGCAGGTTGGGTCATTGGGGTACTGGCTGTCTCAGCAGACGGTGCGGCGTGGCCAACAGCCGTGGTTCTACTACCTGATACTCCTGCCGATGTACGAGTACCTGCCACTCACTTTCGGGGTGCTGGGCGGGGCCTACTATCTGCTGCGGCGGCGCCCGGTGCCTGTGCTTGAGGGCGGATCGGAGAGGGCCGCGGAGCGAGTTGCCCCCTTTGTGCCTCTGGTCATGTTCTGGGCGGTGGGGAACCTCGCCATCTTTAGCTGGGGCGGCGAAAAGATGCCCTGGCTGCTCGTGCACCTGACGCTGCCTCTCGTCCTGCTCACCGCATGGTTCACGAATCGGCTGCTGGATGCCGATTGGCGGGAGCTGTGGCAGCGGGGCGCCGGGTGGGTGGCGTTGCTCCTGCCGCTGGCCGTGGTGGCCCTCGCCGGGACGCTCTCCTCGCGGCCTTTCACCGGCACGTCGACCGCCAGCCTAAACGCGACCATGGCGTGGCTGGCGGCGTTCGCCCTGCTCCTGATTGTGGGCTACCCCCTGACCCAGTTCGTGGCACAGCTCGGCTGGCGAGACAGCGCGCGGGTTGCTCTGCTGGTGGCCTTTGTGGTGCTCGGGACCTTTACCGTGCACCACGCGTTCATGGCCGTGTACAAGTATGGGGACGTCGCGGTCGAGACTCTGACCTACGCCCAGGCCTCGCCCGACGAGCCGATGGTGATGCGCGAGCTCGAATCCATGTCCCGCCGGCTGACGAGCGAGAGGGACCTGAAGGTGGCCTACGACGATGAGTCGAGCTGGCCCTTTGTGTGGTACTTCCGCAACTGGCCGAACGCCCGGTACTTTGGCAAGGCACCCAGCGGTCCGCTCGATGCGGCCGTGGTCATCGTGGGCCCGGGCAATGAGGCGGCGGTCAAGCCGTTCCTGGGCAATGCCTATTACCGGCGGCAGTACCGGCTCATCTGGTGGCCGCTGGAGGACTACAAGTCGCTCACCCCTCAAAAGCTCTGGCAGTACGTGGTAGACCCGGCGAAGCGCAAGAGCCTGTGGGACATCCTCATGTACCGCAAGTACGACACCCCGCTCGCGGGCTGGCCGCTGGTACACAACTTTATCATGTATGTGCGGAAAGACATCGCCGCCCAGGTCTGGGACTATGGCCCGGAGGTTGGGGCCGCCCAGTCCGAGCCGGTGGAAGATCCGTACATCGCCCGCTACCGGTCGCTCACGGCTGCGGCGAGCCTTGGCGGTCCGGCTGAGCTGGCGGATCCGAAGGGGATGGCCGTTGGTCCCGATGGGCGGCTGTTCGTCGCCGATGGCAAGGGGAGTCGCATCGCGGTCTACGCCAATGGGCAGCTTGTAGCCCAGTGGGGGAGCCAGGGGTCCGGGCCGGGGCAGTTCAACGAGCCCTGGGGGGTCGCGGTTGGGCCGGATGGGGCGGTCTATGTGGCCGATACCTGGAACCATCGCATCCAAAAGCTGGATGGCGAGGGCCGCTTTGTGTCCTCGTGGGGCACCTTTGGCGATACGCAAGGGCGGGCCAGCGGCGAGTCAGACCTGTTCTACGGCCCTCGCGATGTGGCCGTCGACGCGGAGGGCAATGTCTGGGTGACGGACACAGGCAACAAGCGGGTGTGCAAGTTTGACCCCAATGGCCGGCCGCTTGCGCAGTATGGCGGCGCGGGCGTGGGCGAGGGGCAGTTCCTCGAGCCGGTTGGCATCGCCATCGATGGCGAGGGCAACATCTATATAGCAGACACGTGGAACCGACGCATCCAGGTCTTTGACCGTAACTTTACATATCTGCGCCAGTGGTCGGTGATGGGGTGGGAGGGCCAGTCGGTGGTGAACAAGCCCTTCCTCGCCGTTGACAGCGGCGGCAATGTCTACGCCACCGACCCGGAGGCGCACCGGGTGATCAAGTTCTCCAAGAGCGGGGAAGTGCTGGCCGTCTGGGGCAGGCGTGGCATGGACATGGGCTCCTTTGAGTTGCCGACCGGTGTGACCGTGGACGCGCAGGGGCGCGTGCTCGTCTCAGACAGTGGCAACGGGCGCGTGCTCCTGTTCGGACCTGTCCTCTAGCGCGGATGCGCCTCCCCGCGCGTCGGGGGGAGCGGGGGCCGATCCGGTGGCGGGGCGTGCGGCCTGCGGCGCCTGCCTGGTGTTGGTGCCACAAGGGGGTGGACGGTGAAGCTGCACGAGTTCCAGTCCAAGGCGATCCTCGCGCGCTATGGCATCCCCATACCCCGAGGTGAGGTGACGGACACGCCCGCGGAAGCAGCCGGCATCGCGGAGCGCCTGGGCGGGCGCGTGGCGGTGAAGGCGCAGGTGCTCGTCGGTGGAAGGGGCAAAGCCGGTGGCATCCGCCTCGCCGCGTCGCCTCGGGAGGCGGCGGAAGCTGCCGCGGCCATCCTCGGCATGACCATCCGCGGGCTGCCCGTCGGCAGGGTGCTGGTTGAGGAGGCCGCAGAGGTAGAGCGCGAGCTCTACCTCGGGCTCACGGTAGACCGCGCCATAGGACGGGTCAGGGCGATGGCCTCCGCGGAGGGTGGGGTGGACATCGAGGAGGTGGCCCACGCCCGGCCGGACCGGATCGGTAGCGTTGCCATCGACCCCTTTCTGGGATTCCGCGACTACCACGCCCGCTATCTTGCCTCCTTCCTCGGCCTGCCCGCTTCCCTCTGGGTACCCTTCTCTGGCATCGCCCAGGGCCTCAGCGCGGCCTTTGCCGAGAGCGACGCCTCGCTGGCCGAGATCAACCCCCTCGTCGTCACCCGCGACGGCACGCTCCTGGCGCTCGACGCCAAGATAAACCTGGACGACAACGCCCTCCCCCGGCAACCGGAGCTGGCGGCCCTGCGCAACGCCGATGAGGAGTCTCCTGCCGAGGCCCGGGCCCGGCTGGCAGGGCTGAGCTATGTGCCTCTGGAGGGGACCATCGGCTGCATGGTGAATGGAGCCGGGCTGGCCATGGCCACGCTGGATGCGGTGAAGGCGCTGGGTGGCATGCCTGCCAACTTTTTGGATGTGGGTGGCGGTGCCCGGGCTGAGCGGATACAGACCGCCCTGGACCTCATCCTCAGCGATCCCAGGGTGCGGGCCGTGCTGATCAACATCTTTGGGGGCATCACCCGGTGCGATGAGGTCGCCCGCGGTGTGGCGGAGGCGTTTTCCGGGCGGTCCCCGGGGGTGCCGGTGGTCGTGCGGCTGGTGGGAACGAACGAGGCGGAAGCACGGGATATTCTCGGGCAACTCGAGGGAGTCCGCGTGCAGCGCTCGCTGGAGGAGGCTGCGCGGCTGGCGGTGAGCCTCGCGGGCGTTGGCGTGTGACCCTGGGGGTGGCAGCCGGCTGATGCCGGCGGGGTGTCTTCTCGAGGGGGAGAGGCCATGGCCATACTGGTGGATCACCATACGCGGCTTGTCGTTCAGGGCATCACGGGGCGCGAGGGGACGTTCCATACCCAGCAGATGCTGGCGTACGGCACGCAGGTGGTGGCCGGGGTGACGCCGGGGAAGGGCGGGCAGCAGGTGCATGGCGTGCCCGTCTTTGACACAGTGCGGCAGGCAGTAGCCGAAACGGGTGCGAACGCCTCGATCATCTTCGTCCCGGCCCGCGGCGCAGCGGATGCGATCCTCGAGGCGGCCGATGCAGAGGTCGCGCTCGTCGTCTGCATCTCCGAGGGAGTGCCAACGCTGGACATGGTGCGCGTGCGCCGCGCGCTCCGCGGATCCGGGACGCGCCTCGTGGGCCCCAACTGCCCTGGGGTCATCACTCCGGGCGTGGCCAAGGTGGGGATCATGCCCGGACACATCCACGTGCCGGGGCCGGTGGGGGTGGTGTCTCGCAGCGGGACTCTGACCTACGAGGTCGTGTATGCCTTGACGCAGGCGGGAATCGGCCAGTCGACCTGCGTGGGCATCGGCGGTGACCCGGTGCTCGGCACTGGCTTTGTCGACGTCCTGGAGCTATTCGAGGACGATCCGCAGACCGAGGTGGTCGTGCTGATCGGTGAGATCGGTGGGTCGGACGAGGAGCGGGCTGCGACGTTCATCCATAGCCGGATGCGCAAGCCGGTCGTGGCCTTTGTGGCGGGGCGGTCCGCGCCGGCGGGAAAGCGGATGGGCCATGCGGGGGCGATCATCGACGGAGGGGCGGGCACGGCCGAGGGAAAGATGGAAGCGCTGCGTGCGGCCGGTGTGGCCGTGGCCGAGATGCTGGGAGAGATCCCGGGGCTGGTCAGAGAGCGGCTGGGCCAGCCGGGTGGGCCGAACTCTTGACAGTACGCCTGCTTTGGCCTAATATGTCGCCTGGGCCTGCCAGGAGGGGCCGATCGGAGCGGTCTGGTGTCGAGACAGGGAGGTCGCGACAACGGCGATGGCAGATGCAACGGAGACGCCCCCCGCGGCAGATGCGACCCCGGAAGGGCAGTCGAAGCCGCGTCAATCGCGGCGAGGCGAAGTGCGTGTATTCGGCCAGTGGTGCAAGGGCTGCGGTCTGTGTATCGCCTTCTGTCCCCGGAATGTCTTTGCGGCCGGCAGTGATGGCCATCCCCTTGCCGTCTACCCCGAGCGCTGCACAGCCTGCATGTGGTGCGTAGAGCACTGCCCCGATTTCGCCATCGTTGTTCATGTGATGGATTCCGGGTCGCCGTCGCGGAGGGACGAGGCATGAGCGTTCGTCTCATGCAGGGGAATCTGGCGTGTGCGGAGGCGGCGCTGGCTGCGGGGTGTCGCTTCTATGCGGGGTATCCCATAACCCCGTCTTCAGAGATCGCAGAGCACCTCTCGCGGCGTCTGCCGGAGCTGGGTGGGGTATGCATCCAGATGGAGGACGAGATCGCCTCCATCGCAGCCGTCATCGGCGCCTCGGTCGGCGGGCTGAAGGCGATGACGGCCACAAGCGGCCCCGGCTTTTCGCTGATGCAGGAAAACATCGGCTATGCGGCGATGGCCGAGATTCCCTGTGTGGTCGTTGACGTGCAGCGGACCGGCCCGAGCACCGGTCTGCCGACCTCCCCGAGCCAGGGGGACATGATGCAGGCCCGGTGGGGCACCCACGGTGACCATCCCATCATTGCCCTCTCGCCCTCGTCGGTGCGGGAGGCGTTCGACCTCACCGTCAAGGCCTTTGCCTTCTCCGAGCTCTACCGCACTCCGGTGCTCCTGATGATGGACGAGGTCGTCGGGCACATGCGGGAAGCCATCGAGCTGCCGGCGCAGGTCGAGGTTGTGGAGCGGCCCCATACCGATGTGCCGCCGGAGTGGTACTACCCCTACGAGGCGGGGGGCGCGGATGTGCCTCCGCTCGTGCCCTTCGGGATGGGGTTTCGCTACCACATCACGGGGCTTTTCCACGATCGGGCCGGCTTCCCGACGGAGCGCATCGATGAGATCGACCCCTGGCTGAAGCGAGTCAATGCCAAGATCGAGCGGAACCTCGGCCGAATTCTGATGTACGCCCTGGATGGCGTGGAGGGGGCGCGCACTCTGGTCGTGGCGTATGGGGCAACCGCACGCTCGGCCAGGCATGCCGTCGGCATGGCGCGGGCCCGGCGGCACAAGGTGGGCTTTGTCAAGCTGCTGACCGTCTGGCCCTTTCCGGTGGAGGTGCTGGCCGAGGCGGCGCAGGGCGTGAGGACGGTCGTGGTGCCGGAGATGAACCTGGGGCAGATCGCGCTCGAGGTCGAACGGGTTGTGGGCCGCGGCAGGGTGCGGCGGGTCAACCGGGCGGACGGGCAGATGATCACCCCGGCCGAGATCCTGGCAGCAATCGAGGAGCACTGAGCAATGAAGCTCGAGCGGCTGGACCCGTACGCCTACCTCAGACCCAAGAAAAAGTTCCCGCCCGTCTGGTGCGCGGGGTGCGGCATCGGCATCGTCCTTGGAGCCATCATCCGGGCCATCGACAGGACGGGATGGAGCCGCGACGACATCGCCATGATCTCCGGGATTGGTTGCAGCGGGCGCATGCCGGTGTACGTGGACCTGAACACCATGCACACCACGCACGGGCGCGCCCTCGCCTTCGCAACCGGCCTCAAGCTGGCGCGCCCGGAGATGCACGTGATTGTGGTCATGGGCGACGGCGACGCGCTGGCCATCGGCGGGAACCACTTTATCCATGCGGCGCGGCGCAACATCGGGCTGACGGCCATCGTCATCAACAACTCGATCTATGGCATGACGGGCGGACAGTACTCGCCGACGACGCCGGAGAATGCCCTGGCAACGACGGCACCGCTGGGTCACATCGAGCCCCCGTTTCGAATCGATGCGCTGGCCGAGGCAGCTGGAGCGACGTTCGTGGCCCGCAGCACGGTGTACCACACCCGCGAGTTGGATCGCCTCATCGAGATGGCTCTGAAGAAGAAGGGCTTTGCCGTGGTTGAGGCCGTGAGCTACTGCCACACGACCTTTGGCCGCCTCAACAGGCTCGGCAGCCCGGTAGAGATGATGCAGCAGCTCAAGGACAACTCGATCCCTGTAGAGCGTGCGCGGGAGCTTCCGCCCGAAGCGCGGGAGGGCAAGATCGTTCGCGGCGTGCTTGTGGACCGCGACATCCCCGAGTACACCGAGCGCTACAGGAGGCTGATCGAGGTGGCGCAGTCTCAGGCGCTGCGCGGAGGGGCGCATGGTGGGGCGCATTGAGGTTCGGCTGGCGGGCGAAGGGGGTCAGGGCCTGATCCTCGCTGGCGTGATCCTGGCCGAAGCGGCGGCCGTGCACGACGGACTGCACGCGACTCAGACACAGTCATATGGGCCCGAGGCGCGGGGCGGCGCCAGCAAGTCCGAAGTCGTGATCAGCGATGAGGAGATCGACTATCCCAAGGTCATCGAGGCCGATTACCTGCTGGCGATGAGCCAGGAAGCCTGCGACCGGTATGTGGGAAACCTGCGGCGCGATGGGCTCCTCATCGTGGACTCGACGCATGTGACGCGCCTGCCTCTCGATCGGCAGGCGGTGCAGGCGCCGATCACCCGCCTGGCCGAAGAGGCAACGGGACGGCGCATCACGGCCAACGTGGTTGCCCTGGGGGTGCTGGTCGGGCTTACGGGGGTCGTGTCCCGTCAGGCAATAGAGAAGGCTGTGCGCGAGCGGGCGCCCAAGGGGACGGAGGACCTGAACCTCAGGGCCCTTGCCGCCGGGCTCGACTGGGCAGAACAGCGCCGCCGGCCGGCAGCCTCACCGGGGGGTGCTGCAAGCCGATGAGCCGACGGGTGCCGCAGCGCGTCGAGGTTCTCGAGAAGCGGCGGGTCTATGAGGGGTTCATGTCGCTGGACCGGGCCGTCGTACGCTATGAACGCTTTGACGGGACGATGAGCGAGCCGGTCGAGCGGCTGATCCTCGAGCGAGGCGACGCGGTAGGGATCCTGCTGTATGACCCGCAACGCGATCAGGTTGCCCTCGTGGAGCAGTTTCGCTATCCTGCGTATGTGGCGGGCGAGCCGGCATGGCTGCTGGAGATCGTGGCCGGGACCGTCCGCGCCGGTGAGGACCCCGAGGCGGTGGCCCGGTCGGAGGTGAGGGAGGAGGCCGGCTACGAGGTCGAGCACCTGACGCATCTCGCGACCTGCTTCCTGACCCCCGGTGGGAGCTCCGAGAGGGTCCACATCTATGCAGCGACGCTCTCGCTCGATCACAAAGCTGCGCCTGGTGGAGGCGTGGCCAGCGAGGGGGAGGATGTGCGGTTGCGCTTGCTCGGGCGGGAGGAAGCGCTGGAGCTCGTCCGTTGCGGCGGTGTCCGGGACGCCAAAACGATCCTGGCGCTGCTGGCGTTCTTCTGCCGTGGAAGCGGCCGGGGCGGTTGATGCTCATACCGCGAAGGTCTCCCTGAGAGGGGCTTGCGACCGATGGTAATCCAGGCTCCGCCATGTGGTGGAGCCTGACTCGTAGGAGCAGCATGGTGGCAGAAAGAGTGCTGGCCGAAGAGCTCTTGGCCAGGATGTTGCCGGTGGTTGAGGCCCGGCATGACGAGAGCTGGCTCGTCGGCGGCTGGGTGCGCGACTACCTGCTTGGGATGGAGACGCGCGACATCGATTTCGTGGTGCCTTCCGGCGCCATCGCGACGGCCCGCGTCGTCGCCGACATCGTCGGTGGCGACCTGGTAGTGCTCGACAGGGAGCGGGACAC
Source organism: Anaerolinea sp. (assembly GCA_020725765.1). Taxonomy (GTDB): domain Bacteria; phylum Chloroflexota; class Anaerolineae; order SpSt-313; family SpSt-313; genus SpSt-313. Next base: position 29,761 of record DYEI01000162.1, read on the forward strand.
GGCACGTGTCCTCGTGGGCGAACGCCGGCATGTCATCTATCTGGACTTTGCCATGCTCCGCGCCCCTTCGATCGAGGCCGATCTGCTGGCACGCGACTTTACGGTGAACGCCCTGGCGGTGCCAACGTGGGCCTGGCGTGCGCCCGAGGGCGCGGTTATCGATCCGGCAGGCGGCCGCAGGGACCTGGAGCGTCGCCTGTTGCGGGCTGTGTCGGTCGATAGCTTCCGTGAGGATCCCCTGCGCATGCTCCGCGCTGTCCGCCTCAGGGCGTCGCTGGGGTTCGAGATTGAGGGGGAGACGGCCTCCTGGATCGAGCGCGATGCGGAGCTGATCGACGCCGTGTCGCGGGAGCGGGTGCGCGATGAGCTCTCGCTGATCCTCGCCCAGGTCCGACCGGCGGAGTCGCTGCGCCTGGCGGACGAGCTGGGGCTCCTCGGCCGCGTGATACCCGAGATTGAGCCCCTTCGCGCGGTTCCCGTAGCGGCGTGGAGAACCGGAAGTACCTGGGACCACTCGCTCGACAGTGTGGAGATCGCCGACCGGACAGTGCGCTGGCTTCGGGGCGCCATGTGGGCCGACGAGGCCTGGCCGGGCCAGATGCTGACAGCTGCGCTGGCCCCCTACCGCCTGCCGATTTCGGAGCATATGGCGGAGGTGTTGCCTGGGGGCCATGATGCGGCCATCCTGCTTCTGCTGGCTGCGCTGCTGCACGATGTGGGCAAGAGTGCGGCAAGGCAGGAGGGCGCAGGCGATGAGGAGAGGCTGCTGGGGCACGACGTGCTCGGTGGCTCCATCGCAGCGACGGTCACACGGCGCCTCTGCTTCTCGGGTGCCGAGACGGACCGAGTCCGGACTGTCGTGAGCAGTCACATGCGGCCGGGGCAACTGGTGCGGGAAATGGGCCCCGCTCCATCCGAGCGGGCGATCTACCGCTTCTTTCGCGACACGAGGGCTGCTGGCGTCGATACCATTCTGCTCTCCCTGGCAGACCACTGGGCGACCCGCGGTGAGGGTCTGGAACGCGAGCACTGGCGCCGGCACCTGGCGCTGAGTAGGGCGCTCTTGGAAGCCTACTTCGAGCGTCGGGAGCAGGTTGTGGTGCCACCGGTGCTGATCGATGGGCACGAGCTGATGGCCTCGCTGGGCCTTGGCCCCGGCCCACAGGTGGGTGAGCTGCTCGAGAGCATCCGGGAGGCGCAGGCGGCAGGCGAGGTCAGGTCGCGGGAGGAGGCGCTGACGCTCGCCCGGCGGCTGCTCGAAGGAGGCGGCCCGCTGCAGGCTGGCGCCCACTAGTCGGCAGGTGATGGAGTCGGCACCCTCCGTGTGAGGGGCATCGAGGCACGACGACATGGAGTTTCAGGCAGCCGTAGCGAAGGTCCGCAAGTACGCCCAGAGCGAAAGCGGAGACACGGTCGAGATGGTTGAGAGGCCCCACGGAGGCCTCTCTGTGGTTCTGGCTGATGGTCAGCGCAGCGGCCGGCCTGCCAAGCTGATCTCCAACCTGGTGGCTCGCAAGGCCATCTCGCTCCTGGGTGAAGGGGTGCGCGATGGCGCAGCCGCACGGGCCACCCACGACTATCTGCGGACGCACCGGCGCGGGCAGGTCGCTGCAGACCTGATCATTCTCTCGCTGGACCTGGTGTCGCACACACTGGTCATCTCGCGCAACGGGCCCCCAGTGCTGCTACTGGAGCCCGAAGGGGCCCGCGTGCTCGGCGAAGAGTCGGAGGCCGTCGGGCTTCGCCCGGGGACCAAGCCGGTGATCGTGGAGGTGCCCGTGCAGGAGGGGCTGCGGGCCGTGGCCTTCTCCGACGGGTTGCTCGAGGCGGGGCAGCGGCACGGCGAGGCGATGGCGGCCGAGGAGTGGCTGGCACTGGTGGTGGGGTGGGGGCCGCTGCCAGCACAGGAGCTGGCGGATCGGCTGCTGGCGCGCGCGCTGGAGCTGGATCGGGGCCGATCCGAGGACGACACCAGCATCGTCGTGGTCGGCGTGTACCCGGGAGGCGGGCCTGACGGAGCGCGCCGCCTGAACCTGCGGCTTCCTCTGTAGAGTTGAGGGTGACACCGCTCCGCCGGGAGGTGCGTGATGGCGGACCTATCGGTGGAGGATGCGATCGTAGTGGTTGGGGTATGCGGAGCCGGCAAGAGCACGCTGGTGCGGGGGCTCTGCGCTCTGGGGTACCGGGCGCGGGAGTGCGTGCAGGAGCACTCCTATGTGCCGACCCTGTGGTGCCGCCATGGCAGGCCTCGCGTGCTCATCTGCCTCAACGCCAGCGCCGATGCGGTCTCCCGCCGGCTTGGAGGCCGGTGGGAGGAGTCCGCACTGGAGGTGCAGCGGGAGAGGCTTGCTCTTGCGCGGGAGAGCTGCGACCTGTACCTGGAGACGGATGGGTTGACGGCCGAAGGGGCGAGGCAGGCCGTGCTGCGCTACCTCGAAGCACATGGGGTGCTCCCGGGGGCGGGGGCGGAGTAGGGCAGCGCTCCGCCGGCCCGCGTCGCGTGGGCGTGCCGGGCACATGACATATTTGACACTCTCCCTCCACACCGGTATAATCCGCCCCGTGCTCGCCTGGCGGGCTCTCGCCGGCGAGCGCAGTTGTGTTTCGGCACCCGAGGGCTCTGGGGAGATGAGGTCCGGCGTCGTGAGTGGCACAGCGCCCTCATGACCGATCTCTGCCAGGCTCTGCTGTGCGCGCCCGCGGGCGAGGCCTGACGAAGCGCTCTACCCCGCAGGCGGCGGACAGGGCACGGGAGGAGTCATTCCGGTATGCGCGTGCGCGACAAGCGGCTGTTGGCCGCCATCGTGGCAGTGGCGGTATTTGTGGCCTGGGTGGTATGGCCTGCCAACCCGGGCATTCACTTTCATGCGCTTGGGCTCAGCATTGACCGGGACATCAAGGTCCGGCAGGGTCTGGACCTGAGCGGCGGCGTGCAGGTGCTGCTCGAAGCTGACGTCCCGGCCTCGGAGGCTGTGACACGCGAGCAGATGGATGCGGCGCGCGCCATAGCAGAGAACCGCGTGAACGCGCTGGGTGTGGTTGAGCCCAACGTGCAGTGCGTGGGTAACCGGCGCATCCTTGTGGAGCTGCCCGGCGTCGCGGATCCGGACGAGGCGGTGCAGGCCCTGCGCGGCACGGGGTTGCTCGAGTTTATCGATGTTGGGAGTATCGATCTTGAACCGGGCACGGTGGTCAAGACCACAGCCCGCAGCGCCGCCGCGGCCGTCGAGACAGAAAGCCCCATCCCGGAGGTCCCGCCCACCACAGCTGCAACGCCTCTGGCGACGCCAGAGTCGACCCCGTCTGCTCCGGCAGCCGATGTGACCCCAACGGCCGCGGGAGGCGACGCGACTGCCACGCCGTCAGCCCCGGTCCAGGAGACGATACCGGCCCCTACGCCTGACGAGCCTGTGTACCGGACCGTCCTCACCGGAAAAGACCTCAAGTCGGTCTCACTCGGCACCGACGAGTATGGCAAGCCCCAGATCGACTTTGTGCTCAACCCGGAGGGCGCCAAGGTCTTTGCCGAACATACCCGCGCGAACGTCGGCAAGTTCCTTGCCATCACCCTGGATGGCGTCGTCATCTCTTGCCCGCAGATTCAGACGGGAATCACCGAGGGGCAGGGTCGGATCACGGGCAAGTTCACCCTGGCGGAGGCAAGGGCGCTGGTCGTGCAGCTCAAGTACGGTGCCCTGCCGGTTCCGCTCAAGGTGGTCGAGCGCCGGACGGTCGGGCCGACGCTGGGGCAGGACTCGGTCGCGCGCACAACCCGGGCTGGTGTGATCGGCCTGGTTGTCGTCCTGCTCTTCATGCTGATCTACTACCGGCTCCCCGGGGCCCTGGCGGACCTGGCGCTCATCATGTACGCCATGGTGACATTTGCACTGTTCAAGCTCATCCCGGTCACGTTGACATTGCCGGGCCTGACCGGCTTCCTCCTCTCGGTTGGCATGGCGGTCGATGCCAACATCCTGATCTTTGAGCGCATGAAGGAGGAGTTGCGTCACGGCAGGAGCCTCGGCTCGGCCATCGAGGCCGGCTTCAGCCGGGCGTGGACGTCCATTCGGGATTCGAACCTTTCGACCCTTATCACCTGCTGCATCCTGTTCTGGTTTGGCTCGACCTACGGTGCCAGCGCGGTGAAGGGGTTTGCGGTCACGCTCTTCCTGGGGGTCGTCGTCAGCATGTTCACGGCGGTGACCGTGACCCGCACCTTCATCCGTGCGGCCTTTGCCCTCATGGGCGAGCCTCTGAGGGAAAAGCCCTGGCTGCTGGGCGTATAGGCGGCGGCACCGGTAGGGATGGAGGACAAGGGATGCTCGACATAATCGGCAAGCGCAAGTGGTACTTTTTGCTCTCGGCGCTGATCATCATTCCGGGGCTGGTGGCGATCGGGCTATCGTTCGCCCGGTACGGGGCGCCGGTGCGCCTGGGAATCGATTTCACGAGCGGTTCGCTCCTCGAGGTCGAGTTCGGGCAGGCGGTGCTCCCCGGTGACGTGCGGGCGGTCGTGGAGGGCCAGGGGATAGCGGACCCCCGCGTGCAGACCGTGGGCGACGGCCGGACAGTCGTGATCCGCACCAAGACGATTGAGGCCGAGACCAAGCTGGCCATCGAGGCGGCGCTGGAAAGGCAGTTCGGCAGCCTGACCGAGCTGCGCTTCGAGACGGTCGGCCCGTCGGTTGGCCGTGAGGTGACGCGGGCTGCAGTGGCTGCCGTGGTCGTGGCGGCGCTGGGCATTCTGGCATACATTGTGATGGCCTTCCGTAAGGTACCGAACGCGTTCCGATATGGCGTGTGTGCGCTGGCGGCGATGCTGCATGACATCCTCGTCGCGGTCGGCCTGTTTTCGCTGATGGGTCTCCTTGCGGGCTGGGAGGCCGATGCGCTCTTCCTCACCGCCCTGCTCACCGTCATTGGCTTCTCCGTACAGGATACTATCGTGGTCTTTGACCGGATCCGGGAGAACGTCCCCAAGCGCCGCGGGGAGCCATATGAGCTGATTGTCAACCGCAGCCTCCTGGAGACGTTGCACCGCTCGCTGGCCACACAGCTCAATGCGATGTTCGTCCTGATCGCCATCCTGTTTTTTGGCGGGGCTACGATCAAGCAGTTTGTGGCGGTGATGCTGATAGGCATGCTCAGTGGGAGCTACTCTTCGATCTTTAATGCCGTGCCCCTGCTCGTCGTCTGGGAGAAGGGTGAGATCGGGAGCTTTTTCCGCCAGCTTCGCAGGCAGCCGGCGGTGCAGTAGTCGGGAAGGGAGAGCACGCCGGCTGGCTGAGCGAACGACTCGCTGCCAGGCACAGCGAAGAGTGGCGGCACGCTGCGAGGGCCGGGGGCACCTGGCCCTCGTCTTTTGTCCAGAGCCGGGCCTGGCGACGGCGGGGCTGCTGCGGCAGAGGGGGTAGAGTGCGTGGGGCTGATACTGCTGCGCTACGGTGAACTGGCGCTCAAGGGCGCCAATCGCCCGCTCTTCATCCGCAGACTACGACATAACGTCCGCGACTGTCTGAGGCAAAACAGGATCGAAGGGCAGGTCGAGTCCGTCGGCAGCCGTCTGTTCGTGCACACCGGGCAGGTTGAGGAGGCGATTGCGCCACTGCAGCGGGTCTTTGGGCTGGTGTCGCTCAGCCCGGCGACTGAGGCGCCCAGAGACCTGGAGGCTATGGCCGAGGAAGCGGTCAGTCAGGCGAGGGCGGCCGGGCTCGGGCCCGGGCAGAGCTTTCGCATTGCGGCTCGCCGCGCCGACAAGAGCTTTCCCCATGGCTCGCCCGAGATCGGACGCGTGCTCGGGGCGGCCGTCGTTCGGGCGACTGGTGCTCGGGTGGACCTGTCGGATCGGGCCGACCTGACCATCGGCGTGGAGGTGGCGCGCGAGGCGGTGCTGCTGTACTCGCGGGTCTACCCTGGCCCCGGCGGGTTCCCGGTAGGGGTCGCAGGACGGGTGGTAGCCCTCATCTCGGGTGGGATCGACTCCCCGGTGGCGGCCTGGCTGATGATGAAGCGCGGCTGCCACGTGATCCCCCTGCATTTCCGGCATAACGACATCGAGGCGGCCAAGTTCCTCGACAACGTGAACGTGCTTGGGCGCTGGTCCTATGGCTGGCGGATGCTGCCGGTGGTGCGGGAGCAGGCTGAGGCCTTCGGACCAACCTACCGACGGTTGCGGGAGCTGGGCGAGGAGCGCTGGACGTGTCTGATGTGCAAGCGGACCCTGCTCCTGGAGGCAGCGAGGGTGGCGGCAGAGTACAACGCGAGCGCCATCGTGACCGGCGAGAGCCTGGGACAGGTCGCGAGCCAGACCCTTCAGAACCTGGCGGTGATCTCGTATGGCGTGCCGCTGCCGATCTTGCGGCCTCTCATTGGCCTGGACAAGGCGGAGATTGTGGAGCTGGCGCGGCGGATAGGCACCTTTGAGGTCTCGATCCGCGAGTCGCAGCCCTGCGCCTACCTGCCACCCCATCCGCTCACACAGGGGCGGATCGAGGCGCTGGAGCGTCTGCTGGAGCGGCTGGGAGAGACGGGAGAGGGAGAGCATGAGGGCGCTGGTCTTTGACGGTGAGCTTCGGGTCGACGAGGAGTACCCCGAGCCGCAACCCGGGCCGGGCGAGGCGTTGGTGCGGGTGACCCTGGCCGGCATCTGCAACACAGACCTGGAGATCACAAGGGGCTACATGGGCTTCCGGGGCGTGCTCGGGCACGAGTTCGTCGGAGTGGTGGAGCAAGCATCCGACCCGGCATGGATCGGGCGCCGGGTCGTCGGGGAGATCAACTGCGCCTGCGGGGTGTGCGTGACCTGTCGGGCAGGCCGGCCCACGCACTGCCCGAACCGGACGACGATAGGGATCGCAGGGCACGACGGTGTGATCGCCGAGTGTGCCGTGCTCCCGTTGGAGAACCTCCACGAGGTGCCGGAGGCGGTGTCGGACCGGGAGGCGGTGTTTGTGGAGCCGCTCGCCGCTGCTCTCGAGATCACCGAGCAGGCGCACGTCCGCCCGACGGAACGGGTCATTGTGCTGGGCGACGGGAAGCTGGGCCTCCTGACGGCACAGGTGCTGGCACTGACGGGCTGCGACCTGCTCGTGTTGGGTCGGCACGAGCGCAAGCTCGGCATCCTGGGACGCCGGGGCATACCGACCCTTCAGGTGCATGACGAGTTGGACCTGGCGGCTGCCGGGGTTGCCGCGGCGGACCTGGTCGTGGAGTGCACGGGCCGGCCGGAGGGACTGGCGATGGCCCGACGACTGGTCCGTCCGCGGGGGCGCCTGGTGCTCAAGAGCACCCTGCACGCCGAAAGCCCTCTGAACCTGACGATGGTCGTGGTCGACGAGATCACCGTGATCGGCTCGCGCTGTGGACCCTTCGCGCCTGCGCTCAGGCTGTTGGCGCTCAAGCTTGTGGATGTCGAGTCGCTGATCGACAGCGAGTACCCGCTGAGCGAGAGCCTGGCCGCCTTCCGGCGCGCGATTGCGCCCGGAGCCCTTAAGGTGCTCATCTCAGGGTAAGCCGACCGCTTCTCTGACCTCCGCGATCGTCTTCGTCGCGATCTCGCGGGCGCGTCTGGCGCCGTCGGAGAGGATGTCCCACACCTTGTCCGGATCTCTCTCCAGCTCGGCACGACGCTCGCGGAAGGGCGCGAGCGCGTTGGCGAGGTCGCGAGCGAACTCGCGCTTGTGCGCCACACAGCCGATGCTGGCGTGCCGGCACTGGTGGGCGATCTCCTCGATGCGCTCAGGGCTTCCCGAGAACAGCCGATGCAGGGTCTGGACGTTGCAGATATCCGGGTTGCCGACGTCGGTGCGGTACCGGCGCGCCGGGTCGGTGACCATCGTCATCACCCGTCGCTCGATCTCCTCGGGTGAGGCGGCCAGCTCGATGTGGTTGTTGAGCGACTTGCTCATCTTGTTGACGCCGTCGAGGCCGAGGACGCGAGGGACCTCGCTGAGCTTGGCCTGCGGCTCGATCAGGATGGGCCCGAACTGAGCGTTGAACCGGCGCACGACCTCGCGGGCGAACTCGAGGTGCGGCAACTGGTCCTCACCGACGGGCACTGTGTCCGCCTTGTAGAGGGCGATGTCAGACGCCATGAGCACCGGGTACCCAAGCAGGCCGTAGTTGACGTTGTCTGGCTGCTGGCGGACCTTCTCCTTGAAGGTCGGCAGCCGCATGAGCCAACCCATGGGTGTGACCATGGAGAGGATTGTGTGCAGCTCGGTGACCTGCGGCACCTGGGACTGGACAAAGATGATGCTTGCGGACGGGTCCATGCCCGCGGCCAGCCAATCGAGCACCATCTCGTAGGTGTTGCTGCGGAGCTCGTGTGTCTCCCGAAGGGTCGTGAGGGCGTGCAGGTCCACCACGCAGTAGACGCAGTCATAGTCTTGCTGTAGGGCGACATAATTGCGGATTGCGCCCAGATAGTTGCCGAGGTGCTGACGGCCCGTTGGCCTGGCGCCGGAGAAGACTCTTCCCTTCTTCACGTTCTGCAGGGCTCCTTTCCGGTGATGCTTGCCGTGACGAGGACGCTAGTCTAGCACACTTTGGGAGGGCTGACAAGGAGTTCCTGCCGGGCAAGTGTTCAGGCTCGCGTGCAGCGCACGGGACGGAGGCAGGCTGCTGGGAGCTCTGTTGGTCGGGATCGGCTTTGCGCCGGCTCGTCGGGGACCCCCCTCCGTCTGTCCCCCTTCAAGGGCGGACAGCCTTCTTCGGTCGTAGGGCGAGGGCCTTGCCCATCGAGGGGACCCCCCACCCCTGGGGCATTCCCCGCTTTGCCCGCTGGG